>JBEKJZ010000072.1:0-32018 GCA_050010955.1 Xanthobacteraceae bacterium
CGATTACCGAGACACTTTACGGAACGCTGTTTCAGCCATATCCGGCCCGCCGGCCTGATGGATTGTAACTGGAGGCCTGCGTGACCGCCTCGGGACCAACCACGTTCGTCAGTCGGCCATCATGGCAGCGGCCACACGTTAGCTGTATCGGACAGTTCGCGCGGGCGCTTGTGTCCTGTGGGCTGCTGAACACTGCGATCCAGGGCCAGCCGTTCTCCGAATATGTCGAAATTTGCGGCCGCGGCCTCGAGCGATCTGGGTCTCCCTGACGGATTTGATCCAAACTGAGACGGGCTGCTCTCCGAAATCTCCATAGCGCAGTTTAGCTTTGGGTGTAGTGGTACGGCTGGGTTCAGGATAGATGACTCAAAGATAGGATGCGGATGCCTAATGCGGGCGCTCTACGCGGCGCCTACGCGAGCGTGGGTACATTGCGAGCGTGGGTACATTCGCGAGCCCCTCGACTTGTCAAAAGGGGCACCCGAAGGAGCATCAGCATAGCGCCTGGCACTTGCACGCAAGTGACAGGGATGCGGGACCGAGTGCCCCCGGCGAGGGGCTCAATGTCTTCTTGCGCGCGGGATGGAAGCCCGAAAGGGGCGAGACCCGGAATCCCGGCACGGGATCCAAGGGGCTCGGCAAGCCGCGCTGAAGCGCAGCGTAGGCGGGCGGCGACAGCCCGGTCCGGCGCAGCCGGCCGCGCCCAATTTCTTCACTTCGGGCAGAATGGCTGCAAGGAGAAAAGAAATCACTTGCCCTGCGGTAAGCCCAGCACCAGCCTTGTGGTTCGGGGCGAACGCTGGAGCTCGGGCGTTCGGGGCGGAACGCTGGTGTGGTCGCCGCGGCGCCGGCGGCGATGGTGTTGGTCGGCGGCCGGTCGAGCTCACGAGGTACGGATCTTCGCCAGGGGCCCGATCGAAACCGCACCGACACTGTGGGGCGGCGGCAGGAATTCGCGCGCGAACAGGTCCACCTGGACCTCGCGGCGCTAATGACGGCCGTAATCGACGACACGGTCGAGGCCGACCGGCGCGGTTTCGGCGGGACGGGCCGGATCGATGTCCGTGACCTCGCTTCGAATCGTCGCCGAGTTCGACATGTCCGATTTCATGCCCAACGAGAAAGGCTTGGTCGAAGGCCGTACCGATCCGCGGCGGCCGCGTCGGTGCGTTGTTGGTGGCGTGCTGGCGGGCGTCAATGGTCCCGAATCCACGCGTTCAACTTGTCTTCGTCGTAATAGATCCTGCGACCGATCTTAACCCACGGCGGGCCTTTATTTTCTTGTCGCCAACGTTGAAGCGTGCGCTTGCTGAACCCGAGCATCGCCCCGACCCGTCGCTCGCTGATCAATCGTCGCCCGTCACTGATGATTTCATCGCGAGTGGATAGCGACGGCAGCGTCTCGTTCTTGAGCGGCTCGATCGCGATTGGTTGAGCGTCCGCCACTTTCTCAGGCGATGCCCGCTGCGACGCGAGCAGCGCCGCGCCCTCCGGCGAGGTTACGCTCACCATCGTTCTGGCGTCCCATTTTCCATCATGCTTGCGGCGAAGTTCCTCGACCTTGTAGACAAGTCGCTTCGCGCCGGGCGGCGTGGGGGCGTGCTCAGTCATGGCACCCCCCGTCAGCCGCAGTGCGCGCATTGCTTGCGAGCGCCGACGTCGACGTCACCAGATCGGACAGCTTGCCGTTGACCCAGACGTCAAGATCATCCGGGTGGTAAAGCGGATAGCGACCAGCCTTACGGAAGGGCGGGCCGCCGCCGATCACGGCGTACTTCGCGAGGGTCTTGGGCGAGCAGGGATAGCCCCATTTGTCATGAACATACTGGGCGGCCTCGGCGCGCCGGAGTAGGCGCGAAGGCACAAGAGAAGTCGTAGTCATTTTACGCCTCACTGTTTCAACGCTGAGTGTGTTCCAGCAACGTGAGGCGAAGATGGATCGATTTACGCGCCCGATATAGACGCCCGGAATTAGATTATTCTGGGCGACCTACGGCGCCATAGCTCTCTGAGTTCGGCATTGTTCCGCATAGTCTTTGCCGTCATTGGCGCCGCTTCGGGTACAGTAGCCTTCAGCTCCGCGGCGAGTTGCTCAGAAAACATCGTTAAATTCTCCGGGTAGTCCCCCGCATCGAGCCGGCGTTGGGCCATTTTCAGAACGAAATGTATAGAAGTAGGGTGCCCCGCCGCACCAGTTCTTAATGTCGTTCGTTCTCCTGGGACCTCGGCGTCGAGATTTTGTTGAACCGAAACGCCCCATTCTTGTAACAACGACTCAAATTGTTGCCGGTCGAGATGAACGTCGTACCAATCTTCCGTGGAATGGTCCGATTCGGGATCCCGGCTCCAAATTCTATCGCACTCCCACTCAAAGCCGCGTTGCTGCCTGAAATAGAGAGCGTCGATGCCCTTGTGTCCATCGGCGGGATTCTCACCATTCCTTAGGGCACGAAATTTGATGCGGCCAGCATAGGCGGCACTGTTCAACCGTTCGAACAAATTATTCAATTTGGCGCTTTGCTCGCTGGTGAGCTCGGGGCCAAGGCCCATGCGGGCAAAAAGCAGGCCGTGCCGCTGCGCCGCATCCCAGGCCCTGCCATAAACAAAGGCGGTAAAAGCCTCGCAAAGCGTTATTTCCTCACGGTCTGGCAACTCGATTAGATTGTTTTTGGATTCATGACCCATGGAGATCGAAGCTCTTCTACATCGACTGCATCGCGCCGATCAGGAATGCACGGTCACAATTCTCTCATTGCCGACTTAAAATTACATTTGCTCTCAGCTCGACGGCTCCGTGCCCCGCGTTCGAATAGGATTTTTAACCATTACGGCGGGGGTGCGCCGGGCAGAGCGTCGGCGGCCAGTTCGCGACCGAGCCACACCCGAGCTCGCCGCAGCCGAGCGGGCCCGATGAGCGGTTTGGGGACCGTCGAGCGCGAGTGCGATCCGTTTGGCGGCCAGCTCGGCCGTCGCGAGGAGGGGTTCATCGCTCGCGTGAGCATATCTTTCGGTGGTACGGCTCTGCTTGTGTCCTAATACCTTGCCAACGAGGAACAGCGATCCGCCAGACTGAACCGCGAAGCTCGCAAACGAGTGCCGCAGATCGTGTAGGCGGACGTCGTCGAAATTCGGCACTCCCGCCAGAGAGCGCCCGTCCCGCTCCGCCCGCTCGACCGCAATTGCGTTGGCGCGAGCTCTTACCGTATCCCAGTGCTTTGGCAGACCGACGTAGTGTCCTGACCCCTTGGCGGCCGGCAAGACCCACCGAGAAGACCGAGGCAGCGCCGCCAGCAGCGACAACGCGGCAGCCGCGAGACGGATCACCTTTGCTCCGGTCTTGGAGTCCTTGAGGCGAAGACATCCGCGGTCCAGGTCGACCTCTTCCCAGCGCAACCCCAGGATCTCGCCGCGACGCGCCCCGGAGAGGAGCAGGAGCTTGATCGCCGCGGTAGCGACCCAGGGCAATGAGGCATCACGCTCCGTCTCGACAAGGGCCTCGCCGAGAAGCCCGACCTCGGTCTCGGTCAGGAAGCGTTCCTTCTTTCGACCCCGGAAGGGCTCGACGCCATTGGTTGGATTGTCGGTGACGAGCCCCCGACCCTTTCCGAAGGTCATCATTGCCGAAAGTACTGACAACGCGCGAGACGCGATGCCCATCCCGCCCCTGACGATGGCGCGCCCGCGCGGTCCTGTTTTTTCGTCTTTTGCTGTCTTCCCAGCGGCGACGTCAGACTGGAACCGGGCGACGTCCGTTTTCGTCAACCCGCGGGCGAGCCGAGTGCCCAGCAGCGGCCTGATGTGCCGCTCGATGTTGGAGCGATCGGTTTCCCAACTCGACAATTTCTTGTTGGGCTTTTCGACCGACCCTTCCCGAAGGTACAGGTCGGCAAGCTCCCCGACCGTCTTCGCATGGCGGTTTTCCCTCTTGTCTTGGGAGGGGTCGCGGCCGTCGAGGATGGCCGCGAGAAGCCTGGTGGCCTTCTCCCGCGCCTTGTCCACGGTAAGAACCCCATACCGGCCAAGGGCGAGCTTGCGCGTCCGCCCCGCGGCGTTGCGGTATTGGAGAACGAAGCCCCTGGCGCCGGACGGATAGACACGGACGCCCAGCCCGCGGACCTTCGTGTCCCAGACCTGGTAATCCTGCGCCGCCGGCTTCAGCGCATCCAGCGTGCGCTTGGTGAGATTTGCCTTCCGCTCTTCCATGGGAAAACGCCTCTCCCCTATTCTGCCGGGCCAAGGCGCTTCCTCACCGGAAGCATACCGGAAGCAGCAGAGGGCAAATTCGCGGAAATACCATCATACGTAGGTAATCTCGGAAAGGTATGAAAACACAAGAAAATAAGGCATTAGTTAACTTGAGAATGCTCGGGTCAACCTGAGTAAATGGCCCACCGGCACAACCGCACTGCGGAGGTCAGGGGTTCAAATCCCCTCGGCTCCACCAGCCCTCGCTCATTGCGCGAGCTTCGGCTCGGCAAGTACCTGGAATGTCCAGCTTAGCCCCATCATCATATTCGCGACCCAATGCGTTGATTCATGGGTTGGGAGCAGGGAGCCAAAGGGCATGCGGCCGATCACCGTTCGACAACTGGCATTTGTATTGCTTTGGCTTGGCTCCGCGGTGGTGCCGGCCGCCGCGGCGTCGGCGCCTTGCGGCGGCGATTTCAGCACCTGGCTTGAAGGGGTCAAGAAAGAGGCGGCCGCGCAAGACATCTCCCAGCACACGATCCAATCCGCGCTGGGCGGCATGACCTACGACCCCGGCATCATCGCGCGCGACCACGCGCAGGGAGTCTTTCGCCAAAGCTTTGAGCAATTTTCCGGCCGCATGGTGCCGCCGCGGTTGGCGCGCGGCGCGCGGCTTCTCCAACAGTACGGCCCGATCTTCAGCCGCATCCAACAGCAATACGGAGTGCCCGGCGCGGTCATCGTCGCCATCTGGGGCCTCGAAACCGACTTCGGCGCCAACTCGGGCCGATTCCCGACCATTCGCTCGCTGGCGGCGCTGGCCTACGATTGCCGCCGCCCGGACAAATTCCGGACCGAGCTCCTGGATGCGTTGCGCATCATCGACCGCGGCGACATAAGCCCCAGCGACATGCGCGGCGCCTGGGCCGGCGAGATCGGCCAGACCCAGTTCCTGCCGTCGTCCTATCTCAAATACGCCGTCGATTACGACGGCAACGGCCGCCGCGATCTCATTCACAGCGTGCCCGACGTGCTCGCCTCCACCGCCAATTATCTCAAAGGCTATGGCTGGCAGCGCGGCCAGCCCTGGGACCGCCAATTATCTCAAAGGCTATGGCTGGCAGCGCGGCCAGCCCTGGGACGAGGGCACCGCCAATTTCCAAGTCCTGCTGCAATGGAATGCGTCGCAGGTCTACACCAAGACGGTGGCCTATTTCGCGCAACAGCTCGCCGGTGGGCAGTAAAACGGGTTAAGCGCCAGGCCCGCTCGACGCCAAAGCGGCTCTCATCCGCCGATCCAGTGTTCGAGGAAGACACTGAGCCAGGCGCGCGCGCTGTAATCGTAAACCTCGCGGTCGGCAAAGTGCGCGGCGCGGGGCTTTGCCCCCGGCATCTCCAGGCGAAGATGGCCCCTGGTCGTCCATTTGTGCATCATCAAGTGGGTCACGTCCGGATGGAATTGCAGCGCGTAGCTGTGCCCGTAACGAAACGCCTGCACCTCGAACATATCGCCTTCGGCCAAAAGCTCGGCACCTCCCGGCAAGTCGAATCCTTCGCGATGCCACTGATAGACTTGTTCCGGCCAGGGGCTGACGATGGCAAGGCCGGCGGCGGTGGGGCGGATCGGGTAATAGCCGATCTCGGCCTGGCCGGCCGGGTGGGGAAAGACCCGGCCGCCGAGCGCCCGCGCGCACATCTGCGCCCCGAGGCAGATGCCGAGGAATGGCTTGTCGTCCTTGAGCGGGACCGCGATCCAGTCGATCTCGCGCCGGATGAAATCGTCCGCGTCATTGGCGCTCATCGGCCCGCCGAAGATGATGGCTGCCGTATGGTCGCGCATGGTCGGGGGAAGCGGATCGCCGAAGCGCGGCCGGCGCACGTCGAGTCCGTAGCCGAGTCGCTGCAGCGCATAGCCGACGCGCCCCGGGGTGGAGTGCTCCTGGTGCAGAATAATCAGGATCGGCTGCGGCATGATCGATGGAATCGAGGGCGCGCCCGCCCCCCCTCGTATCGCGTTCGTCGGTAAATTCAAGACGCGGACACGCGTGGCCGCCCTGCATCGCGCGCCGCAAACCGCGTGCCCCAATGAAGCAGCGGCAGAAGCGCGGCGTGAGGCACCATTCGCACCAGAAATACGGCGATTTGGTTGCCGATACCAGCCACAACCACGCGTTTGTCGCGCATAAACCCGCGATAACCAACACGGGCCACCTGCGCGGCAGACAGCGACAACAGCGCGCTCTGGGCGCGATCGCCCCGCAGGCCGGCGCGCGTCTGGAACTCGGTCGGGACCGGCCCGGGACAAAGCGCAGTGACCCTGACGCCGCGCCGCGACAGCTCGTGATGCAGCGCCTCGCTGAACGACAGCACATAGGCCTTGCTGCCGTAATACACGGCCATGCCCGGGCCGGGCATGAAGGCGGCGACCGAGGCGACGTTGAGAATGCCGCCGCGATGGCGCGCGAGGCTTTCCACGAAAGCCAGCGACAGCTCGGTCAGCGCCCGCACGTTGAGATCGATCATCGCGAGTTGCTCGTCGCGGCTGAGCGCGGCGGCCGGCCCGACAAGCCCGAACCCGGCATTGTTGACGACGATCGCGGGCTCGAGATCGCGCGAGGTGAGTTCCGCAGCGAGTGTGGAGACTGCATCCCGTCGCCCGAGGTCCAGGCTCAGCACCATCGGCCGCGGTCGGCCCGCTGCGGCGATCTCCTCGGCGAGCGCCGCAAGCAGGCCCTCACGGCGCGCCACCAGTACGAGTTCATGTCCGTGGGCGGCGAAGACGCGTGCAAGTTCCGCACCGATGCCGGCCGAGGCGCCAGTGATGAGCGTAACCGGCCTCATGCTTCGCCGGGTTCGCCGACCGCTTTGGCGATACGCTGCCGCAGCTCGATCCGCTGCCGCGGCGATACGCCGAGCAGGTCGGCGGCCCGCCACAACAAATTGTCCTCGAGCTCGTCGCGCCGGCCGTCGGCATAGACGATTTCCCACATCATTTCGATGATGCGGGCGCGGCCTTCCTCATCGAGCGTGCGATTGAGCAGGCTGGTGAAATGATAAAGGTCGATGGCTTCCTGCTCCGCCACGGTCGCCTTGTCGATCAGCTCGTCGGTGGCGCCATCGTCGAGACCAAAGCGCCGCTTGACGATGGCATGGAGTTTGTCACGCTCGGCCTGCGACATATCGCCGTCGATGGCGGCGGCGTGCACGAGCAGTGCCGCTGCCGCCAAGCGGTAGTCGTCATCGGCGAATTGGCTGGGATGTCTGTCGCCATCGACGAATTCGGCGACGAAGTTCCTGAACGCGTCAAACATAGAACCTTCCAGTTGCCCGGGATTTCATTCCCACGTTCATATCGCGTGGTAAAGCGCACCGTTCAAGCCTCGATGGGCCTTGGCGCGCGACGGTGGGTCACTCCGCGGCGGCGGCCTTCGCCGCGGCCTGGTCGCGCACGAATTTTTGCAGCGCAATGAGATCGGGCTTGCCGGAACCGAGCAGCGGCAGCTTGTTGAGCACGATCACATCGGCCGGGTTCATCAGCTCGGAAGCGTGCTGGCCGCGCGCATAGGCCTGGAAATCGGCGCGCGTCGCCCCGTGCTTGTCGGTCACCAGAATAAGCCGCTCGCCCTTGCGGTCATCCGGGATCGCCACCACGGCCGAGATATAATTCGGCCACAGCTCGGCGGCGAGCATCTCGACGGCGGCGAGCGAGATCATCTCGCCGCCGACCTTGGCGAAGCGCTTGGCGCGGCCTTTGATGGCGATATAGCCCTGCTCGTCGATGGTGACGATATCGCCGGTGTCGTGCCAGCCTTCCGGGGGCGGTTCGAGCACGCCCGGATGCTCGGCGCGCAAATAGCCGAGCATCACATTCGGCCCCTTGGCGTAGAGCCGCCCGCCCTCCTCGACGCCCTCGACCTTCTCCAGCCGCGCCTGCATATCCGGCAACAGCCGACCGACGGTGCCGAACTTGTTGAACATCGGCGTGTTGAGCGCCAGCACCGGCGAGGTTTCGGTCACGCCGTAGCCTTCAAGAATGCGCATGCCGAACTTTTCCAGATAGATGCGGCGGGTCGATTCCTTGATCGGCTCGCCACCCGACACGATGTAGCGCAGCGAGCGGAAGTCGTAGGCGTTGGCCATGCGCGCGTAGCCGGCGAGGAACGTATCGGTGCCGAACAAATAAGTTGCGCAGATGCCGTAGACCAATTCCGGCACGGTGCGATAGTGCAGCGGCGAAGGATAGAGATAAGTCGGCACGCCGGAAATCAGCGGCAGCACGATGCCGCCCATGAAGCCGAACGAATGGAACGCCGGCAGCGCCATGAACAGGCGGTCCTCGCGTCCGAAATCGATACGGGCTTCGACTTGCGCGACATTGGCCAGCACGTTGCGGTGGGAAAGAACGACGCCCTTGGGCGTTCCTTCCGTGCCGGAAGTGAACAGCACCACGCCCCAGTCGTCGGGCTTGGGCGCGACCAGCGGCTTGTGCGCTCGTAGCGCCCCACGCAGCTTGTCGGCGAAGCTCACCGTCTTGCGAATGTCTTCCAGGTAGACGATGCGAACGTGCTTCTCGATCTGGGCTATGAGCTTTTCGAGCCGAGCCTTCTCGATGAAGGCGTGCGCGGTGAGAATGGTGTCGACCTGCGCCGCGCGGCAGGCGCCGAGAACGTTGGCGGCTCCCGAGGTGAAGTTGATCATGGCGGGAACGCGCCCGCCCGACATCAGCGCCAGCACGGTGACGGCAGCGCCGTTGGAGGTCGGCAGCATGACGCCGATCGGCCGCCCTTCGAGCGCCAGCGGCATCAGCTTGGCGCCGAGGATCGCGGTCGCCTGCAACAGCCGCTTGTAAGTCAACTGACCGCTGGTCGGGTCCTCGATAGCCAGCCACTTGCCGCCGTGGATTTTTGCCGCCTCGATGACCGCTTCGACGATGGTGCGGTCGGTCGAGGTGGTGCGGAACATCAGGTTAGACATGATGTCGTAAAGCGCGGCGCCCGCCGCCGCACGCCGCTTGCGGCCTTTGAGTTCCGGGTCAACTTTCATCTTCACCGGTTCGAGGATCGTCACCTTGATCTTGGGGAACAGCCGGCGGCGCACTTGGGTATGCTTCAAGCGGCTGAAGATCGTCCGCTCCGGCCCGTCGATGCGCACCGGAACCACCATCGCGTCCGACTTATCGGCGATCATCGCCGCGCCGTCGTAGACTTTCATCAGGCTGCCGGTGATGGTGATGCGGCCTTCCGGAAAAATCACCAGCATATTGCCGTCGCGGACGGCGTTGATGATGGTGCGCAGCGCCATCGGCTTGAGCGGATCGAGCGCCATGGTGCGGACGAACGGCAGGAACGGCTGGATCCACCATGCCCGTGAAATCGCCACGTCGACGGCGAACACCGGCCGCTTGGGAAGGAGCGCCATCGCGATCGGCGCGTCGAGGAAGCTCACATGGTTCATCGCGATGATGGCGTTGTGGCCGGCCTTGGCGACGTTCTCCAGGCCCTTGACCTCGAGACGGAAGAAGGCGCGGAACACGATCGAGAGAAAATCGTTCAGCCAGCTGGCCGGCATGGTGCGGCCGATGACGAAGGCGACGACAAGGTTGGCGACGCCGAGAAGCGCAAACAGGATCGGCACGCCGAGGCCGAGCTTCTGCAGCACGGACAACAGCAGGGCGCCGACGACCATGAAGGCGGCATTGAGGACGTTGACGGCGGCAACGACGCGGGCGCGGTGATCGGCGCCGGCCCAGGCCTGCACCGCGGTAAACGTCGGCACGATGAACAGGCCGCCGGCGATCGCCAGCCCGGCGAGATCGATGGCAATGTGAATACTGTAGGGCGCAGAGAAATAATCGCCGACGCCGAGCGGATGGGCCGCCGGCATAACGGCTGAAACCGTCCAGCCAAGATCGAGGCAGAACAGGCCGAGCAGCACGGCGCCGATCAGCGTCGGCAACAGAACGATGCGCCCGGCGGCGAGCCACGCGGCGAGACCGGAGCCGACGGCGACGGCGACGGAGAAGATGGTGAGGAAGAGAGTGACGACCCCCGCGGTGCCGCCGATGTCGAACGTCACCAGCGGCGGCAGCAGCGACAGCACCAGCGCGCCGACCAGCCAGAACCAGCTCGCCACCAGCGCGCCCCACCACAGCCGCGGCTCGCCGCGTATGTATTTGATGAGCATCCCGGTGGAGACGAAGATGTTGCGGTTGATCGTAAGATGCGGCGCGCCTTCACCGGTCGGCGGGATGAACCGGCTCGCCACCCAGCAGGCGAGCGCCGACACCATCATCAGCCAGGCGAAGTGGATGGGATCGCCGCCGTTCTTCGCCGCCAGCCCGGCGACGATGGTGCCGAGCAGGATGGCCAGGAAGGTGCCGCCCTCGACCAGCGCATTGCCGGACGGCAGTTCGGCGCGGGCGAGATGGTCGGGCAGGATACCGTACTTGATCGGGCCGAACAGCGAGGCGATCACGCCGAACAAAAATACCGCAACAAAAAGGAGAATGAGCGAATGGAAGGCGAAACCCGCGACGGCGAGCGCGGCGACGCCGATCTCCGCGAACTTCAGGCGCTGCGCCACGAACGCCTTGTCGTAGCGGTCGGCGAGCTCGCCGCCGAGTCCCGAGAGAAAGAAGAACGGCGCGATCAGCGTCGCGCCGGCAAGCGTGATCAATGCTTCCGAGTCCGCGCCCGCGATCTGGAACAGAATGACGAAGACGAGCGCCGTCTTGAGGAAGTTGTCGCCAAAGGCCGAGAAGAATTGGCACCAGAACAGAGGCGCGAAACGTCGTGTCGTCATCAGGGACGTAGACATGGCTCTCCCGCCGTCAGTTTTCGGTCAGCATTTGCGCCCGACGCAGTGTAGCGGGCCGCGCGCGGCTTGGCGACGCGGAATCGAGCGGCCCAGCGCGCCAAGAGGCCGGACTGAGCAGGGAGAATCGTTGAATTCTTCCGCCAAATCAATGGGTAGCATCATGAGCCGGTTACCGCGATAATCGCTTCCTTCATCTTCGCCCTGGCGAAGTTGCCGATCGTCTCCAGATCGAAGTGCGGAATATTGGGAAACTCGTTCGGCACGACGACGGCGTCGACGATCGCCGGACCGTCGACCGCGAAGGCCTCGCTGATGGCGGCCTTCAGTTCGCCGGGCTGGCTGGCCTTAAAACCGTGGCCGCCGCAGGCCCGCGCCAGCGCCACAAAATCCGGATTGGGAAATTCGATCGCCTTGCGGAACGGCGGCAGGCCCAAATGCTCGGCTTCCAGCGTGATCAGTCCGAATGCCGAATTGTTGTAGACGACGACCTTCACCGGCAGCTTGTGCTGCACGGCGGTCAGGAATTCGCACATCAGCATGTTGAAGCCGCCGTCGCCGCACAGCGCAATCACCTGACGCGACCGATCAAGCGCCTGGATACCGTTGGCTTGGCCGAGCGCCGTTCCGACGGCGGCGTTGTTGAAGGAGCCGAGGATGCGTTGCGATTCGTGCTGCCTGATCCAGTTTGCCGACCACAGCGTGTTGAGGCCGGTGTCGAGCACGAAAACGGCGTCCTCGCTGGCGCTGTCGCTGACCGCACGCGCCACCGCCTGCGGATGGATGCGATCCTTGCTGCGCGCCGGATCGGCCTGACGGTCCAGCATCTCATCCCACTTGCGCCGCTCCTTGGTCAGTTGATCCAGGAAACCGGTGTCGGTTTTGACCGCAACCCGATCGAGCAGCAGCTTCAGGGTCGGGCGGACCGCGCCGACGACCCCGAGCGCAGTCGGCGTTCGCCGTCCCAGCACGGCGGGCCGCACGTCGAGCTGGATGACATCGGCTTTTTTTGGCAGGAATTCGGAGAACGGATAGTCGGTGCCGAGCATCAGCAACAGGTCGCAACGCATCATCGCGCTGTAGACCGGCTTGGTGCCGACGATGCCGATGCCGCCCATCCAGCGCGGATCGTCGTAGGGCATGACGTCCTTGCCCTTGAGCGAATGGATCAGTGGCGCTTTGATTCGATCAGACAGCGCGCGAAGCTCGTCCGCCGCCCCGATGCAGCCGGCGCCGCACATGATTAACACCTTTTGCGCCGCCTCGATGCGGCGGGCGATGGCGTCGATCTCGGCCTCGGTCGCGGCGAGTTCGGGCGGCGGCTTCAATGTCGCGATGCTGCCGAGGTCGCCGTCGGCCTTGGCGCCGATGACATCGATCGGAAGCGTGAGATGGGCGACCCCGCGGCCTGCATACGCGGCGGCGATGGCCTGGTGGAAAACCGCGGGCGCCTGCGCCGGCGAAGAGACGGTCTGCGTATAGAGCGAGACGTCGCGAAACAAGAGGTCGGGGTCGGTCGCCTGCACGTGATCGATGCCTTGCAGCTTGCGCGGCATGTCGCCGGACAAGGCCAGGACCGGTGCATGATCGCAGCTCGCCTCGTAGAGGCCGGCGATCAGATGAGTGCTCCCCGGCCCCGTCGTGCCGGCGCAGACGCCGAGTCGGCCGGTCAGCTTGGCTTGGCCGGCGGCGGCGAGCGCGGCGCCTTCCTCGTGGCGAACGCCGACCCATTCAATGCCGCTGCGGCGGATGGCGTCACCGACAGGATTGAGTGAATCGCCGATCAGGCCGAAGACCTGCTTGACCCCGATCTGCTCGAGCGCACCGATCAGGACATCCGCGACCGTTTGCGCCATGAACGCCTCCTTTGCCGCGATCGTCCGCTCCGCGCCGGTCTCACGGGACCGCAAACCAGACTTGGTGGGTGATAGGTGGTGTGCGCGGATAAAGCCTTATGCGTGTCTCGTTTTAGCGACGGACCACTGTCGGTGACGCCGCGATCGGTTTCAAGCGCGGCGCGCACCCTCGAGAGCGGGCAGCCCACGCAGCCTCTGCGCTCGGGATGACGGGCATGATCGAGGACGCCCGAGTTTTTTGGAATCCGACGAAACAAAAGCTCTTATACTTGATCGACCAAGGACTCTTGCCAGCTTCTAGATTTGATACTCTGGAAATTCAACAAGATTCAATCGAATAGACCCTTCTAATACCTCAAAAATATTGCATGAATACTTGACAATTCCGCTGATCGAAGCACTCGTTGCCGCGGCTGATGGGCGGAGCGGGGCTGGGTGTTTGCGACTGTCTCTGCCTGTCGCTTAGAGGTCAGCACCATGTCGGATGCCAAACACACTAGGCAGGCTCCCGCGGCTTCCAACGAGCTGGGGCGGCGACCTGATACGACCCGCTCTAAGTATTTGTAAGTATCCGAGGCACTTTGCCGATTATTTGAAGTAATGTTTAGACTTTTCTGATTTGGATGCGCCCGTCGGTCTCCCGAGCCAGGTCGCACGGATGAATCTATTTGGACGCATGCGGTCTTTGATCGACCCCACATCGGTCGAGCAACTGCCCACCGAGGTCTTCGCCGCGCTGATCGACGATCTGTATGCGCCGCTGGGATCGTTCATGATCGGTGCCGCAGCGGCATTCTCGTCGGCGGAATGGCGGCCGAGCGCACGAGCAGCGCCTGGTTACTGGCACTAACAATTTGTGCCACTGCGGTTGCTGCCGTGCGCGTGGTCATTACTCTCAACTACCGTAAGCACAAACCGACCATCGGCGGCGATGCGGCCGCGCTGCGCCGCTGGGAGCGACGGTACGCATTCGGAGCCTCGGCCTACGCGGCATGCCTTGGCGGCCTTTGTTTCGTTGCCCTCGCGTTCACCGACGACCCGATCAGTTATCTCCTGCTCAATGGGACCGCCGTCGGATATACGGCCGGGGCTACGGCGCGCAATTCCAGTCGGCCGCGGATCGCTGTGGCGCAACTCTCTTTTATCCTGTTGCCAATCACCATCGGTAGTGCGCTACATGGCGGGTCTGCTTATGTGGTGTTGTCGGGGATCACGTTCCTGTACTACCTCGCGGCCATCGAGATCGCGCAATATCTGGCTGGGCATCGCCTCCGGTTGCTTCTGACGACCCGGGAAAAGGGCCAGCTCGTCCACTCGCTCGCGGAACGGAATTTCCGTTTCGACACTGCGCTGGCGAACATGTCGCACGGCCTATGCATGTTCGACGTGCAGCACCGTCTGATGG
Source organism: Xanthobacteraceae bacterium (assembly GCA_050010955.1). GTDB lineage: Bacteria > Pseudomonadota > Alphaproteobacteria > Rhizobiales > Xanthobacteraceae > BOG-931. The sequence continues at coordinate 14,263 of JBEKJZ010000072.1, forward strand.
TTTGGAACAGGCGGTTCTGCGAAATCTACCAGATCGCGCCGGAAGCTCTGTCGCCGTGTATCACTATAAGGCAGTTGATCGAGCTGAGCGCCGCCCGCGGCAATCATCCCGATCGGACCGTGGCCGAGATGGTGGCCGAATTTGAAGCCCGGCTGGCTGGCGGGGTCGCCAGTTACGCCAAACGTCTATTGCCAAACGGCCGGATCATCGCGCTCTCCCATCAGCCGATGGCAGACGGCGGGGCGGTGGTGGTCTTTGACGATGTGACGGAGCGCGAGCAAGCCGAGGCGCGCGCACAGTTTCTGGCGACCCACGACGAGCTCACCGGACTAACGAACCGACTGGTATTCGGGCAGACCGTCAGCGACGCCGTCAAGGTCGGGCGGCGTTACGGTCAGCAATTCGCCGTGATGTTCGTGGACCTCGACCGCTTCAAGATCATTCGCCGGAGATTCCCTGCTCATCGAGGTTGGCAACCGCCTCAAGCAGTGCGTACGCGAGAGTGACGCAATCGCGCGCGTCGGCGGCGACGAGTTCATCATTCTGCTGCGCGATGTCTCCGATGCCCGCCAGGTCACGACAGTGGCACGAAAAATCCTCTCCACCGTGGTCAAGCCGTTGACGATACACGGCCAGGAGTGCCGGGTGACGGTCAGCATTGGGATTTCACTGTTCCCGTCCGATGCGCAAGACGAAGAATCACTCACCAGGAATGCCGATGCGGCGATGTATGCGGCCAAGCATGAGGGCCGCAATGATTTCCGTTTCCACTCCACGGAGATTAAGACGCAGTCGATCGAGCGGCTGATGCTCGAGACCGGCCTGCGGCGGGCGCTAGAGCGCAACGAGCTGTTGCTCTATTACCAACCCAAGCGAGATCTCCGCCGCAGCGGCATCTCCGGGGTCGAGGCCCTGCTGCGCTGGCACCATCCCGATCTGGGTCTATTGCAGCCCAGTCGCTTCATCCCGCTCGCTGAGGAAACCGGCTTGATCGTGCCGATCGGCAAATGGGTGCTCGAGACCGCCTGCGCCCAGAACATGGCATGGCAGCGCCAGGGCCTGCCAGCGATACGGATCTCCGTAAATCTGTCGCCCCGGCAGTTTGCAGATCCCAACCTACTTAACGATGTCCGCGCCGCCCTGCAAAAGTCCGGCATGCCAGCGCAACTACTGGAGCTGGAGATCACCGAAAGCATGGTGATGCAGAATGTCGAGCGCACGGTGCGCGTGCTCGATGCGATCAAGAGTCTTGGAATCACGCTCGCGATCGATGATTTTGGCACCGGCTATTCGTCGATGTCGTTGGTCAAGAAATTTCCGATCGACGTTCTTAAAATTGATCGCTCGTTCGTGCGCGCGATCACGAATGATGATGGCGAAGACAACGCCATTGCCGACGCCATCATCGCGCTCGGCCGAGCGCTCAATCTCACCATCGTGGCCGAGGGCGTGGAAACCGCCGAGCAAGAGGCGTTTTTGCGTGCGCACAACTGCGATGAGATTCAGGGCTATCTGATTAGCAGGCCGTTACCAGCGGACGAATTTGCCGTGTTCCTCGCAAACTACGCCTTGGCGGAGTTGAAGGCCCTAGCAAGCCCGGCCGCGTCAGGCCGCGAAGTTCTACCCACCGGAACGCTGGGTTAGGGTTCGCGTGCGTTCGATTATTCGGCCTTCGCCAGCGACGGCAAAGCCATTGAGGCATGGCTGCCTGTGGCCCCTAGCAGACATTCCGCTACGTCGATACGAAGTCCGGTTCGTGCAAAACGACCGACCGATCTTCGCACGTCGTCTTGATTTATGAGTTCAATCAAGAACCCGGACTCTCGTGCTGCTTTGCCCGACCGAAGCGGCGCGGGCCGCTGTCGGTAACGCCGAGATAGGTCTCGAGCGCGGCGCGGTCGTTCAACAGCGTCGTACTGTCGGCAGCATGAACCACGGCGCCGCGCTCGAGAATGATGGCGCGGTCGGTGACACCGAGAATTTTCTTGGCGTTCTGCTCGACCAGAATCGCCGACATGCCCTCGTCCCGGATCACCCGCCGCAGCGCGCCGAGCAATTCCTCGGCCAGGATCGGCGCCAGGCCCTCGAGTGGCTCGTCGAGCAGCAGGACGCGCGGATTGAGCACCAGCGCGCGGCCGACCGCGAGCATCTGCTGCTCGCCGCCGGAAAGCTGGTTGCCGAGGTTTCGGCGGCGCTCGCTCAGCCGCGGAAACAGCGCATAGACCGTGTTCGTGGTCCAGCGGCCCGGCTGCGCGACCGCGGTCAGATTTTCTTGGACGGTGAGCGACCTGAAGATATTGCGTTCCTGCGGCACCCAGCCGATGCCGACGTGGGCGCGCTGATCGGGACGCAGCCTGGTGATATCGAGACCGGCGAGCGCGATCGTGCCGGAGAAACGGCGGGTGACGCCGATGATCGTATTGATCAGCGTGGTCTTACCCATACCGTTGCGGCCGAGCAGCGCCAGCGCCTGGCCTTCGGCGAGCGACAGCGAGATGCTCGACAGCACCACGGCCTCGCCGTAGCCGGCCGAGAGATGTTCGACGCTCAGGAGCTCACGCATCGAGCTCCTCGCCGAGATAGACCGCCTTGACCCGGGGATCGCGGGCAACGTCCTCGGGCGCGCCTTCCACCAGCAATCCGCCGTTGACCAGGACGGAGATGCGGTCGGCGAAGGAGAAGACCAGATCCATGTCGTGCTCGATCAAGAGCACGGTGACGTCTTTCGGCAGCGCGGCGATGGTGGCCAGAAGCTCGTGGCGTTCAGCGTCGGGCACGCCGGCCGCCGGCTCGTCGAGCAAGAGCACGTGCGGCCGGCAGGCGAGGGCGAGCGCGATTTCAAGCAGCCGCTGCTTGCCGTAGGGCAGGATTGCGGTGCGCTCGTGCATGACGTCGGTCAGACGAAAACGCTCGCCGATCTCGACGATCTCTTCGGTCACCGCCGGTCTGCTGCCGACCAGCCGCCACCAGTCGCTGCCCGAACCGAGGCGTTCGGAGACTGCAAGCCCGATAGTCTCGAGCGGCGTGAGGTCCGAGAACAGTTGGTTGATCTGAAAGGTACGCGCCATGCCGAGCCGGACGCGCTGGTACGGAGGAAGCGCGGTAATGTCACGCCCGTCGAGCATGATGCTGCCCGCGGTCGGCCTGAGCACACCGGTGAGCAGGTTGATCACGGTGGTCTTGCCGGCGCCGTTCGGTCCGATCAAGGCGTGCCGCGCCCCCTTCTCCAACGCCAGTGAGACGCCATGCGCCGCCGTCACGCCGCCGAAACGCTTTTCCAAGCCGATGGTCTCGAGGATCGGCATGGCGCTAGCTGCCGAGCGCCGCCGGGCGCGCCACCAGACGGCCGCCGAGCCGAACGATCGCGGCGCGCGCCGCCGCAACCCATCCGTCGACCCGCTCGCGGCCGACCAGAACGATCGCAACCAGCACCAGACCGATCCAGAACTGCCAATATTGCGGCGTCAGGCCGGCGATCCAGTCCTGCAAGAACTTGTAGATCACCGCGCCGATCAGGCCGCCATAGAGATAGCCGGTGCCGCCGATGATGAGGACGAGGAGAAGGTCGGCCGAGCGCTCCAGCGAGAACACGTCGAGTGAGCAGAACGCGGTCGTCTGCGTCAGCAGCCCGCCGGCGATCCCGGCGATGCCGGCGGAGACGGTATAGACCGCCACCAGCCGGCGACTGACCGGAATGCCGATCGCGGACGCGCGCAACGGGTTGCCCTTCAGCGAGCGCAGCGACAGGCCAAACGGCGAATAGACGATGCGGCGCACGACGACAAAGCAAACGAACAGCACGATGAGGCAATAGACATAGCCGGTGTGACCGAACATATCGAAGCGGAACATGCCGAATATCGGCGCGATGGTGACGCCCTGCAGGCCGTCGGCGCCGCCGGTAATATTGGAATAGCGGTTGGCGAGCTCGCCGAGCATGAGCGCAACGCCCAGCGTGACCATGAGCCGGGTCAAGTCCGAGCCGCGCAGAACCAGAAAGCTGGTGACAAAACCGAGCGCCGCCGCAAAGAGCCCCGAGACGAGGAGCGCGATGACCGGCTCGTTGACGATGCCGTATTTGGCGAGGAGGCCGGAAACATAGCCGGCGAGGCCGAAAAAGGCCGCCTGGCCCAGCGAGATGATGCCGGCGTAGCCGAGGATCAGGTCGAGCGAGAGCGCAAACAGCGCGAGAATCGCCGTCTCGGTCAGAATCAGATGCTTGCCCGGGAACAGCCAGATGGTGGCGAACGCGAACACCCAAAAGGCAATTTCCAGCGGCGACCAGCGGGCGCGGCGCGCCAGGAAAGCGGCGACGCCGTGGGTTGGGGGAAGCATCGCACTCACCGCACCGCGCTCCGGCCGAACAAGCCCTGCGGCCGCCAGATCAGGACCATGATCATGATCGTGTAGATGACGAAGGCGCCGAGCTTTGGCGCGTAGTACTTGCCGGCGACATCGGCGATGCCGAGCAGGATCGAGGCAAGGAACGGCCCGGTGATGCTCGAGGTGCCGCCGACCGTGACCACGATCAAAAAGTAAATCAGGTATTTGAGCGGGAAGGTCGGATCGAGGCCGAGAATTTCTGCGCCCAAAGCGCCGCCAAGTCCGGCCAGCCCGGAGCCGAAGGCGAAGGTGATGGCGAAAACCGCGCCGACATTGATGCCGAGGCCGCGCGCCACGCGCTGATCGTCGACCGCCGCGCGCAAGCGGCTGCCGAACCGCGTCTTGCCAATGATCAGTTGCAGTGCCACCGTGAGTAGGCCGCAGATCAGGATAATGAGCAGGCGATATTTGCTCATGCCGATGCCGAACACGATGAAATGGCCTTGCAGGGCCTCGGGAATAAGCACGAATTGCTGCGAAGAGCCCATCACGTAATCGACGGCCGCGACCGACATGAACACCAGCCCGATCGTGAACAACACCTGGTCGAGATGGCTCCTGCGGTAGACGTGGACGTAGAGCGTGCGCTCAAAGAGAGCGCCGAGAGCCGCCGTGACCAGAAATGCGATCGGCAGCCCGAGCGCGAACGGCACGCCCAGACGGTTGACCAGGATTACCGTGCAATAGCCGCCGGCCATGGCGAAGGCGCCGTGCGCCAGATTGATGAAATTCATCAGGCCGAGCGTGACGGAAAGGCCGCATGCCAGCACGAAAAGCAGCATGCCGTAGGCTAAACCATCGAACAGGATCGTCAGCATCAGTGCCCCATTCTCCCTCTCCCGCTTGCGGGGAGAGGGTGGGGTGAGGGGGCGTCGCCGCCACGCTCAGAATCACGGCGAGGCCCCCTCACCCGCCGCGCTTCGCGCGACGACCTCTCCCCGCCGGCGGGGAGAGGTGATTTACTTCTGCTCCGCGGCCTTGATCGGATCCTTGACGGCCGGGAAGGTGGCGAACTCGACGTTATAGAGCTGGCCGTTCTTTTTCTCGACCTTGCGGATGTAAATGTTCTGAACAATATCGCGCGTCTGCGGATCGATCGAGATCGGGCCGCGCGGCGATTCCCAGGCCATGCCCTTCATGGCGTCGATGAGCGTGTCGCCGTCGGTCTTGCCGCCGGTCTTCTTCAGCGCCTCGTAGATAAGGTGCATGCCGTCGTAGGCGCTGACCGCCATGAAGTTCGGCCGCATGCCGCCATTGGCCTTCTCGAACGCGGCGACGAACGCCTTGTTGGTCGCCGAGTCGTGATCGGCCGAGTACATATGCGCCGTGACGGTGCCGATCACCGCGTCGCCCATGCCGTTGAGCAGGTCGTCATCCATGGTGTCGCCGGGGCCGATGAGCTTGATGCCTGCCTTGTCGAGGCCGCGCTCGACGAACTGCTTGACGAAAATGCCGCCTTGCCCGGAAGGAACGAAGACGAAGATCGCATCGGGTTTTTGGTCGGCGGCGCGTTGCAGGAAAGGCGCGAAATCGGGGCTGGCTAACGGGAAGCGGATCGCCTCGAGCACCTCACCGCCTTTTTTCTTGAATTCGGCCGTGAAGGATTGCTCGGAGTCGATACCAGGCCCATAGTCGGAGATCATCGTCACCACTTTCTTGATACCGTTGTCCGCCGCCCAGTCGGCCATCGGCACGGTCGATTGCGCCATTGTGAAGCTGGTGCGCGCAATGTAGGGCGACCGTTCGGTAATGATCGAGGTGCCGGCCGCGGTGACGATTTCGAGTGTTTTGGATTCCTTCGACAGCGGAGCGACCGCGAGCGCCGCCGGCGTGATGCCGAAGCCGGCAACGAACGCGACCTTGTCATTGACGATCAGCTCCTGCGCGATGCGCTTGGTATTGTCGGGCACCGCGGAATCGTCCCTGATGATGAGCTCGATTTTCTTGCCGGCGACGGTGTCGCCGTGCTGCGCCATGAAGAGCTTGATCGCTGCGGATTCTTGTTTGCCGGTCGACTGCTGCTGGCCGGTCATCGGCAGGATGAAGCCGATTTTGACGGTATCTTGCGCGAACCCACTGTCCGCCGCGGAAAGCCAAAGCGCGGCGAGGGCTGCCGCGACAACGTAGCTGCGCACCATGGATTCCTCCCTAAACACGGCGATTTTGAGCGCCTCAACCGGGCATACCAACTCTGGCGGGCTCGTGTCCAGACACAGGTTGTCTCAGCGGCCGCGGTCGCGCCGTTCAGCAGGCCGATTGCCCACTGGTCTGCGAGATCTCTGCAAAGCAAGAGCGCGGCACTGACGAGCGTCCAAAAACTGAAGAGGCCCCGGCTTATGCCGGGGCCTCTGGCCAGAGGAGTGGGTCTGCGCCCAATCGTCCGTCAGCTACTGCACGGTCTCTCCATGCAAGGCGAGATCGAGACCTTCGCGCTCGACGTCCTCGCTGACACGCAGCCCGATGATCATGTCGACGATCTTGAGGATGATCAGGGTCACGACCACGTCGTAGACGAAGACGGTGCCGATACCGATGAGCTGATTGACCACCTGGCCGGGATTGCCCTCGATCAGGCCGGCGGTGCCGCCGTAGGCCTCGATAGCGAACACGCCGGTGAGGATAGCGCCGGTGGCGCCGCCGACGGCGTGCACGCCGAACGCATCGAGCGCGTCATCGTAACCGAAGAAGTGCTTGAGGCTGGTGACCCCCCAGTAGCAAACGATGCCGGCGGCGACGCCGATGGCGAACGCTCCCATCGGGCCGACGAAGCCGGAGGCCGGCGTAATGGCGACGAGACCGGCCACTGCACCCGAGCAAATACCGATGACGGTCGGCTTGCCGCGCATCATCCACTCGACCAGCATCCAGGTGAATGCTGCCGTCGCGGTGGCGATGTGCGTCACCGCCATCGCCATGCCGGCCTGCATGCCGGCACTCACGGCGGAGCCGGCATTGAAGCCGAACCAGCCGACCCACAGCAGCGAGGCGCCGATCAGCGTGTAGACCATGTTGTGCGGGGGCGCATTGTCCTTGCGCTTGCCGAGCATCAACGCCGCCATCAGTCCGGCGGTCCCCGAGTTGATGTGCACCACCGTGCCGCCGGCGAAATCGAGCACATGGATCTTGGCGTCGGGATTGGCGCTGTTGAAAATGCCGTCGGGTCCCCAGACCCAATGCGCGATCGGCGAATAGACGAAGATCGCCCACAGGCCGATGAACCAGAGCATGGCCGAGAACTTCATGCGCTCCGCGAACGAACCGGCGATCAGCGCCGCGGTGATGATCGCGAAGGTCAACTGGAACATCGAGTAGACGGTCTCGGGGATCGTCGGCGCCAGCGGATTGGGATTGCCGATGCCCTTGGCAATATCGCTGACAATGCCTTGGAGGAACGCGCGATCGAGCCCGCCGATGAACGGCGTGCCGGCGCGGAACGCGAGGCTATAGGTGAAGAACAGCCAAAGAATACTGATGAGGCAGGTGATGGCGAAGCTTGTCATCACCGTATCGCCGACATTCTTCTTCCGCACCATGCCGCCGTAAAACAAAGCGAGGCCGGGGATGGTCATCATCAGCACGATGGCCATCGACGTGAGCATCCAGGCGGTATCGCCGGAATTGGGCGCGCAATTCGTCAGCGTCTTGGCATCGCAGGCGGGCGGCGGAGCCTCGGCCGCCGCCGGTGCGGCTTGCGGAGCCGCGGCGGGCGGCGTGGCTGCCGCCGGCGTCGCCGAAGTCTGCGCATAGGAAGCATGGAAAGTCGGCACGCTCAGCACGACGGCAAGCGCCAGCGCTCCGGCGAGAGCGAGCAGCCCCGCACGCGAGAATGTCCTCAAGGTCATGATGTCACTCCTGTCCGTGGAGATGGAGGTGCGGGGTTTGCTAAAGGGCCGCGGCATCGAGCTCGCCGGTGCGGATGCGGACCGCATGGTCGAGGCCGAACACGAAGATCTTGCCATCGCCGATCTGGCCGGTTTTCGCCGCGGCACTGATCGTATCGACGACTTTGTCCACTTGATCGGACGCGCAGGCAATTTCCAGCTTGATCTTGGGGAGGAAGCTCACGGCATATTCGGCGCCGCGATAGATTTCGGTGTGGCCCTTTTGCCGCCCATAGCCCTTCACCTCGGTGACGGTCAGCCCCTGAATGCCAATCTTGGTGAGGGCGTCGCGGACGTCGTCGAGCTTGAAGGGCTTGATGATGGCCATGACGATCTTCATTGGTTCGATCTCCCTGTGGAATCGCCCATTTCGCCGTGCACTACCGATCGGGCAGATCGGCTAAAAGGCGATGACCGCGCAGGAACACCCAGCCCCACTCGCGGCAATTACCGGGGCGCTCTAATCAAGCGCCGTGCCAGTTGCGGTAAGGAGCCTTAATGCGTTGGTAATCAAAGGCGATTGGAACTTCTGCTGACCCCGCCCATCGCCAGCGAATGGGTATCGCCGGGGTGGCCGCCCAAATACCGGACAGAATGCTTAAAATCTAGGCCGGGAGAATGCCAAGCAGTTATTGCAAGGCCTCGCCGTGTTGCGTGACGTCCAAGCCTTCGGTCTCGCTCTGCTTACCGACGCGCAGCGGGATGAAGACCGAGATCGCCTTCAGCAGCACAAAGGTGGCGGCAGCAGACCATGCCAAGGTCACCGCGATGCCATAGAGCTGGATCAGCACTTGGGAGCCATTTCCCTCCAGCCACCCGGCGGTACCACCGACCGCACTGACGGCGAACACGCCAACCAACAGGGTGCCGGTCGCGCCGCCGAAGCCATGGACGCCGAACACGTCGAGCGAGTCATCGTAGCCCCAGAACAGCTTGAGCTTGGTGCAGCTCCAAAAACAAACCGCGCCAGCGACTAACCCGATGATCACGCCGTGCCAGGGCAGCACGAAACCGGAGGCCGGCGTGATGGTGCCGAGCCCGGCCACGGCGCCAGAGATCATGCCGAGCACCGATGGTTTGCCCCGCGTCCACCATTCCAGCGCCATCCAAGTCAAGGCGCCGGTCGACGCGGCGAGATGGGTCGCGAGTATCGCGAATACGGCGCGCGAATTGGCGGCAAGTGCCGAGCCGCCGTTGAATCCGAACCAGCCGACCCACAGCAGTCCGGTGCCGATGACCGCCAGCGAAAGATCGTAGGGCGCGAAATTTTCGCTGCCGTAGCCGCGCCGCGCACCCAGCACGATAGCGGCTACCAGACCGGCGATACCGGCATTGAGATGAACGACCGTGCCGCCGGCGAAATCGAGCAATCCGGCCGTGGCGAGAAAGCCGCCGCCCCACACCCAGTGCGCGATGGGGACGTACACGCCGATCAGCCAGAGGGCGGCAAACCACAGAAAGGCCGAAAAGCGCATGCGATCGGCGACCGAGCCGGCAACCAGCGCCACCGTGATCACGGCAAACGCCATGTGGTAGATCATGAACAGCGCTTCGGGAATCGTCTTGGCAAAGGGACTGACCGCGTCCATGCCCATGCCGCGCAGCAGAACGCGGTCGAGCGTGCCGAGCAACGGCGCATCGCCGCCGAAGACGAGCGTGTAGCCGAGGCCGGCCCACAGGATCGAGCACAACGCCGTCGCGGCGAGGCATTGCGCCATGGTCGCCAGCACGTTCTTCTTGCGCACCATGCCCGCGTAGAACAGCGCGAGGCCCGGAATCGTCATCATCAGGACGAGCGCGGTCGCCGAGATCATCCAGGCGGTATCGGCCGGATCGATTTTGGCTGCGGTTTGCGCCAGGGCCGAAGTCGAGGCGAATGCCGTAGCTGCCCCGGCGGCAGCTGCAGCAGCAATCGATGTCACCCTCATCATCAGTTCCCCGGAACCCCGTTTGACGTCAGAGTGCGCCGGCATCGGTCTCGCCAGTACGGATTCGGACCGCCTGCTCGATCGGCGCGACGAAAATCTTGCCGTCGCCGATCTGGCCGGTCTTGGCGGCCGCGCTGATGGCCTCCACCACCTTGTCGGCCTCGTCTGTCGCGACAACGATCTCGATGCGGACTTTGGGCAGGAAATTCACGGCATATTCGGCGCCGCGATAGATTTCGGTGTGGCCCTTCTGCCGGCCGTAGCCTTTGACTTCCGTGACGGTCATGCCGCGAACGCCGATAGCGGTCAGGGCGTCGCGCACGTCTTCGAGCTTGAAGGGCTTGATAATCGCGATGACGAGCTTCATGGACCAATTCCTGGGCACAGCGGTGCAGCGCGGGATGCCTACGATATCGGCATCGCGACCAGACATTAAGCAATTTTATCGTACAGCTGCGAGGGCGCGGTCTTCTGCGGTGCATAACTCGGCTGGCCGCTGTTAGGCTGGCGCGACGCGGCGCTGCCGCAGCAGGCCCTCCTGCGCCACTGAGGCGACCAGCGTGCCGTCGAGGGCGAAGATCAACCCGCGAGAGAAGCCGCGAGCGCCGCTGAGGTTGGGGCTGTCCTGGGCGTACAGGAGCCACTCGTCGGCACGAAAGGGGCGGTGGAACCACAGCGCGTGGTCGAGGCTTGCCGCCATGATGTCCTGGTGGAAAACGGTACGGCCGTGCGGAATGAGCGCCGCATCGAGGAGCGTCATGTCCGAGGCGTAGGCCAGCACGCACTGATGAATCGCCGGCTCGTCGGGCAGCCGTTCGGTGGCGCGAATCCACATGTGGAAGCGGCCGCCTTCGAGCTTCTCGCCAAGATAGCGGCCATACTCGACCGGCCGTAGCTCGATCGGCCGCTCGCGTTCGAAGTAACGTCGCACCGGGTCGGGCACGAGCGACACGCGATCCCTGACGTCGGTGTCGCTCGGCAGCGCGTCCGGCTTCGGCACGTCGGGCATCGGAAATTGGTGCGATAAGCCTTCTTCAGCGCCATGGAACGACACTTCCATGGAGAAGATCGCATGGCCGTGCTGGATCGCCGTCACGCGCCGGGTGGTAAAGCTCCTGCCGTCGCGTATGCGATCGACCTCGTAGACGATCGGCACCTTGGGATCGCCGCCAAGAAGGAAATAGGCGTGCAGCGAATGCGGCGGCCGCTGCGCCACGTCGTCAACCGTACGGCAGGCAGCAACCAAAGCCTGGCCGATGACCTGGCCGCCGAACACGCGCTGCCAGCGCGATTGCGGCGAGCGGCCGCGGAACAGGTTCACCTCCAGCGGCTCGAGATCAAGGATGGCGAGAACGTCCTGCAGAGCGGAAGGCATGCGTGAGGTCCAATCTATGCTGGCGAAACCACGGCAGAGCCGGCCGCGATGATCATTCGCAGGTTTGCCGGCCGATGCTATGCTGCCCGTTAGTGTCCCGATTTCGAAGTTCGCAAGTGCATGCGGTATCCTCTGATGCGAACTTCGAAATCGAGGGACACTAGCAATTTTATCCTTCTAGTGCGGCTTTGGATTTGAAGTTCCTACACGAGTTTGCCGCCTGATTGTAGGAACTTCAAATCCACCGCACTAGCTGTGGTCCAGAAATGGGGATCCGTACAGGCTCGCGTTTCATGAATAGCGCTGACAACCCGATCGACGTGCTGATTGCCGGCGGCGGCTTCGCCGGCCTTACGCTGGCCATCGCGCTGCGCCAAGCACTGGGGCCGCAATTTTCCATCACCGTGGCCGACCCGATGCATGGCCGCAGCCGCGCCGATGACGAGCGCGCTTCCGCGATCGTCGCGGCGGCGCGGCGGCTGTTCGAAACGCTGGACGTTTGGCAGAGCGTGGCCGCGGAGAGCCAACCGATCCTCGACATGATTATCACCGACAGCCGGCTCGGCGACGCGGTGCGTCCGGTCTTCCTCACCTTCGCCGGCGAGCTCGAGCCGGGTGAGCCTTTCGCCCACATGATCGAGAACCGCTACCTGATCGCCGCGCTGGAAACGAAAGCGAGAGACGTCGGGGTGGCGTTCCGCGCCGCCGCCGTCCGCAAGGTGACGCAGGATGGCGAGCGCGTCGCGGCGGAGTTGAATGACGGAGCCGTGTTAAACGCGCGGCTTCTCGTCGCCGCGGACGGCGCACGCTCGTCGATCCGCGAGCGCGCCGGCATCGCCGTTCACGGCTGGAACTACGGCCAGTCGGCCATCGTGACCACTGTCGGCCATGAACGCGATCATGGCGGCCGTGCCGAGGAGCACTTTCTGCCGGCCGGGCCGTTCGCCATTCTCCCGCTCAAGGGGCACCGCTCGTCGATCGTGTGGACCGAGACGACGCGCGAGGCGGAACGCATGGTGGCGTTGCCGGATGACGCCTTTCATGCCGAGCTCGAGCAGCGTTTCAAATTGCATCTCGGCGAGATCACGACGGTCGGCGCGCGGCGCGTCCATCCGCTCGGTTTCTTCGTCGCGCGTTCGTTCATCGCCGAGCGCATTGCGCTCATTGGCGACGCCGCCCACCTCATTCATCCGATCGCCGGTCAGGGGCTGAATATGGGGCTGAAGGACGTCGCCGCCCTTGCCGAGGTCATCGTTGACGCCGCGCGGCTCGGCCTCGATCCCGGCGCCGCGACCGTGCTGGAGCGTTATCAGCGCTGGCGGCGGTTCGATACCATGACCATGGGGCTCGCCACCGACGGGCTCAATCGGCTGTTCTCCAATCACTCCGCTGTGCTGCGTCTTGCCCGCGATGTCGGCCTCGGCATGGTCGATCGCGTGCCCGGCCTCAAGCGCCTGTTCATCCGCGAAGCCGCCGGTCTCGCCGGCGAGGTGCCGAAATTGCTGCGCGGCGAACTGCTATAGAGCATAATTCCTAAAAGCGGCCCTCGGTTTTCGGAACAGACCATGCTCGAACAAAGGGCCATGCCGTTCAACCATATCGCGGTCATCGGAGCCGGCGCCTGGGGCAGCGCGCTGGCGCTGACCTGCGCGCGCGCCGGCCGGCAGGTGACGCTATGGGAGCACGACCCCGCCAATGCCGCGCAGCTGGCAAAAAACCGCGAAAGCCTGTTCCTGCCGGGCGTCCGGATCGATGACAGAATCGTCATTGCCGGCGACCTGGCCGAGGCCGTGCGCGCCCAGGCGATTCTCCTCGTCGTACCCGCGCAGGCGGTGCGCGCCGTCGCGACAGCGCTGACGCCGTTGCTCGCTGCGCGCACGCCCGTGATCGTTTGCGCCAAGGGCATCGAACGCGGCACGAAAAAATTCATGACCGAGGTGATCGCCGAATGCGCACCCAACGCGGTGCCGGCGATTCTGTCCGGGCCGAGCTTTGCCGCCGACGTGGCGCGCGGCATGCCGACGGCGGTGACGCTGGCGGCGAGCGACGACAAGCTCGCCGGCGAACTGGCGCGCGCGATCGGCTCGGCGAGCTTTCGCCTTTACCATTCCGCCGATGTGCGCGGGGTCGAGATCGGCGGCGCCGCCAAGAACGTGCTGGCGATCGCCGCCGGAATCGTCAACGGCCGCGGCCTCGGCGCCAGCGCCGCGGCGGCGCTGACCACCCGCGGCTTCGCGGAGCTGGTACGTTTCGGTCGAGCATACGGTGCTAGGGCGGAGACGATGATGGGCCTTTCCGGCCTCGGCGATTTGCTGCTGACGTGTTCGAGCCCGCAGTCGCGCAACTTCACCTTCGGTTTCAATCTCGGCCGCGGCCAAAAGCCGGACGCGATCCACGCCGGTCTTGCGGAAGGCGTGTTCACGGCATCGGTGCTTGTTGACATGGCGCGCGAACGCAATGTGGACATGCCCATTGCGATTGCCGTCGCCGCGCTCCTGAACGGGACGATGACCGTGGACGAGGCGATCGAATCGTTGCTGACGCGGCCGTTTAAGGCGGAGGGATAGTCATGGCCTACTGGCTGATGAAGACCGAGCCGGAAGAGTTTTCCTGGGACGACCAGGTCAAGCGCGGCGCCAAGGGCGAGCCGTGGAGCGGCGTGCGCAATTTCGCCGCGCGGCGCCATCTCAAGGAGATGAAGAAGGGCGAGAAGTTCTTCTTCTATCATACCGGCGCCGAGAAGCAGGTGGTCGGCATCGGCGAAATAATCCGCGAGGCCTTTCCCGACCCGACGGCCGAGAAGGGCGAGCCTTGGGTCGCCGTCACCACCGCGGCGGTCGAGCAGTTGCCCAAGCCGGCGACGCTCGCCGCAATCAAGGCGGAGCCAAAGCTGAAAGATATGGCGCTGGTGAAATACGCGCGCCTCTCGGTGCAGCCGGTGACGGCGGAGGAATGGAAGCTCGTCTGCAGGATGGGCGACGTGAAGGCCTGACCTTCCGCGACAGGCGCGGCCCGGCCGGTCCGACGGCATATCCAGGCCGGACGAACCCGGACGTGGCCTTGTCGCCCGTCGGCTCATCATCGCATAATGCCCTTGTGAGAACGCTTTATGGCCCGTCGCCTTTCGAGGCTCCCCCGACCAAAGTCGGGGGTCGCACCTCCGGGTGACGGACTATAGGTAAACATCGAATTTCAGTTGGTATTGGCCAGCCCGCGTCGGGCCGTGTGCGCCTGGAGGACGAGATGTCGGACAAGATTTACGAGATTCCCCCCGAGTGGACGAAGCGCGCCTACATCAACGAAGCCGAATATAAGAAAATGTACCAGCGCTCGCTCGCCGATCCCGACGGCTTCTGGGGCGAACACGCAAAGCGCATCCATTGGTACAAGCACTTTAGCAAGGTCAAGAATACGTCGTTCGACCCGCATCATATCTCGATCAAATGGTTCGAGGACGGCGCGACCAATGCCGCCTATAACTGCATCGACCGGCATCTGCACACCCGCGGCAACCAGGTCGCTATCATCTGGGAAGGCGACGATCCCAAGGACTCCAAGAGGATCACCTACAAGGAACTCCACGATCACGTTTGCCGCTTCGCCAATGTGCTGCGCAACCGCAACGTCGGGAAGGGCGACCGCGTCACCATCTACCTGCCGATGATCCCCGAGGCGGCCTACGCCATCCTCGCCTGCGCGCGCATCGGCGCCATTCATTCCGTGGTGTTCGGCGGCTTCTCGCCGGATTCGCTGGCCGGCCGCATCGAGGACTGCAAGTCCAACGTCGTCATCACCGCCGACGAAGGTCTGCGCGGCGGCCGCAAAGTGCCGCTCAAGGCCAATGCCGACGCGGCCATCGCCAAGGTCGGCGGCGTCGACCACGTCATCGTGGTCAGGCGCACCGGCGGGGCGGTCGACATGACCCCCGGCCGCGACGTCTGGTATCACGAGGCCGCCGACATGGTGACGGCGGAGTGCCCGTGCGCGGAGATGAACGCCGAGGACCCGCTGTTCATCCTCTACACCTCGGGCTCGACGGGAAAGCCGAAAGGCGTGCTGCACACCACCGGCGGCTATCTGGTCTACGTCGCCATGTCGCACCAGTACGTATTCGATTATCACGACGGCGACATCTACTGGTGCACCGCCGACGTGGGCTGGGTCACCGGCCACAGCTACATCATCTATGGCCCGCTGGCGAACGGCGCCACCACGCTGATGTTCGAGGGTGTGCCGAACTATCCGACCGCGTCGCGGTTCTGGGAGGTGATCGACAAGCACAAGGTCAACACGTTCTACACCGCGCCGACGGCGATCCGCGCGCTGATGCAGTCGGGCGATGCGCCGGTGAAGAAGACCTCCCGCGCCTCCTTGCGGCTCCTCGGTACGGTCGGCGAACCGATCAATCCGGAAGCGTGGGAATGGTATCACCGCGTGGTAGGCGACGGCCGTTGCCCGATCGTCGATACCTGGTGGCAGACCGAAACCGGCGGCATCCTGATCACGCCGCTGCCGGGCGCGACGCGGCTCAGACCCGGCTCGGCGACCAATCCGTTCTTCGGCATCGTCCCGGAGATCGTCGATGCCGAGGGCAAGGTGTTGCAAGGGCCGGCCACGGGCAACCTCTGCATCGCCGATGCCTGGCCGGGAATGATGCGCACGGTCTATGGCGATCATCAGCGTTTCGTCGACACCTATTTCCGCGCCTATCCCGGCAAATATTTTACCGGCGACGGCTGCCGCCGCGACGCCGATGGCTATTACTGGATCACCGGCCGCGTCGACGACGTGATCAATGTCGCTGGTCATCGGATGGGGACCGCCGAGGTCGAATCGGCGCTGGTCGCACACCCGAAAGTTTCCGAAGCAGCCGTGGTCGGCTATCCGCACGACATCAAGGGTCAGGGCATCTACGCCTATGTCACGCTGATGTCGGGCGAACAGGCGACCGAGGCGTTGCGCAAGGAACTGGTCGCCTGGGTGCGCACGGAGATCGGGCCGATCGCCTCGCCGGACCTGATCCAGTTTGCGCCGAACCTGCCGAAGACGCGATCGGGCAAGATCATGCGCCGAATCTTGCGCAAGATCGCCGAAGACGAGTACGGCAACCTCGGCGACACGTCCACGCTCGCCGACCCGGCCGTGGTCGACGATCTCGTCAACAACCGGCAGAACCGCAAGAGCGCGTAGGGCGGACCCAAGTTCACCGTCATCCTGAGGTACCCGCCCAACGGGTTCGGCCCGAAGTGGCCGGCCACGATGACAAGCTCCGCGGGCCTCGAAGGATGGCAGGGCCTGGGCCATCACCCTTCGAGGCTCGCTGCGCTTGCGCCTCAGGGTGACGGCAAAAATTTATGCAAACTTTACCGTGTTGATCGCGCGATGCTGAGCCGCGCTGCCATTTCGACTAAGATCGTTTTCCTGCGCTGATCCGCGGAACGGTTATTGGGGTGTTTCGGGGTGGGGACTTCGACAATGCCGGCCAAAATTCTTGTGTGGGCCGCGCTCGCGGCCATCGCCGGCACGTTCGCGCTCGCGCCGCAACCGGCGTATGCGCACGGCGACGTGGTGACGATGAGCGGCGACTTTCAGCCGGGAACCATCGTCGTGCGTACCGGCGAGCGGCATCTCTATTACGTGCTCGGCCGCGGCGCGGCGATCCGCTATCCGGTCGGCGTCGGCCGCGCCGGCAAGCAATGGTCCGGCACGTCGCAGATCAGCGGCAAGTACCTCCGCCCGGCCTGGGCGCCGCCGCCGGAAATCAAACGCGACAAGCCGTCGCTGCCGGACCTGATCCCCGGCGGCTCACCGCATAACCCGATGGGTGTCGCGGCGATGACGCTTGCCGGCACCGATTATGCCATCCACGGCACCAACCAGCCGAGCTCGATCGGCCATTTCGTGTCTTACGGCTGCATCCGCATGTTCAACGAGGACGTCACCGACCTTATTGGCCGCGTCAGCGTCGGCACTCCAGTTGTAGTTCAGTAATCAGTGGTCGGTAATCAGAGGAGCGAGACCGGGTGCGCCGTCTTCGCGTTTGTCTGATTACTGACTATCTGATGACTGATCCCCCGCATCAGCACCAACTGCCGCGCCGGCCGCCGTCGTAGCTGCGCGCCCAGCCGCCATTGAGCAGCGCTGCGGAAACGTCCGCCGTGTCGCGGGTGGCGACGGCAGCATCGACGC
>JBEKJZ010000073.1:0-17332 GCA_050010955.1 Xanthobacteraceae bacterium
TACGAGACCTGGGTGCCGTCGCCGAAATTGATGGCGCCGGCTGCGGCGTTCTTCAAGACTTACCAGGAACGCGCCAAGACCGAAGGCGTCGACCCGCTCGGCTATTATCTCGGCGGTTGGGGTTATGCCTATCTTCAGGTGCTTGGGCAGGCGGTCAACGGCGCCAACAGCATCAACGATGACAAGATCGCCGACTACCTGCGCAGTCATGAATTCAAGACCGTCATGGCCGATGTCAGGTTCGGCAAGAACGGCGAGTGGACGAAGTCGGAGATGCTCGCGGTGCAGTATCACGGCATCACCGACGCCGCGAACCTCGATACCTGGCGGGGCATGAGCTACCAGACGGTGCTCACTCCTGCCGACCAGAAGACCGGCGACGTCGTCTATCCTTACGAGAAGGCGAAGTAGGTTTCTTCGAGCGCATCAATCCGGGCCGCAGGCTGTCGCCGGCGAGCCCGATTTTGTATTCGCGCTCCGCGGATGGCCGCGAAGCCCGCACTCACACTTCGAGCCAGGCTTGACGCACTTGGGAGTCGGCGGCGAGCTCGGCCGGAGTGCCCTCGAACACCATGTGGCCGTGGCCCATCACATAGACGCGATGCGAGATACGCATGGCGATGGTGAGCTTCTGCTCGACCAGCAGGATGGAGATGTCGCGCTCCGCGATCTTCTGCAGCAGCTTGGCAACGCGCTCGACCATTTGCGGCGCCAGCCCCTCGGTCGGCTCGTCGATCATGATGAGATCGGGGTCGCCCATCAGCGTCCGGCAGATCGTCAGCATCTGCTGTTCGCCGCCGGAGATCACGCCAGCCGGCGCCTTGGCGCGCTCCTCGAGCCGCGGGAAAAGCTCATAGGTGTCGGCCATGCACCATCGCGACGCCTTCTTGCCGGCCTTGACGCCGAGAATGAGATTCTGCTCGACCGTGAGCGTCGGAAAGATGGCGCGATCCTCGGGAACGTAGCCGAGGCCCCGCTGCGCGACCTCGAACGGCTTCAGCCCGGCGATGGCTTCATCCTTGAAGGTGATCGAGCCGTGCGGCGGCACGTCGCCCATGATCGCTTTCAACGTGGTCGAGCGGCCGACGCCGTTGCGGCCGAGAACGCTGACGATCTCGCCGGTGCCGACGCAAAGCGAGACGCCCCGCAGGATGTGGCTCTTGCCGTAATAGGCATGCAGATCGCGGACGTCGAGCATCATGCCGCCGTCCCCAGATAAGCCGTCTGCACGGCGCTGTCCTGTTTGATCCGCGCCGGAATATCGCTGGCGATGATCTGGCCATAGACAAGCACGGAAATCCGGTCGGCAAGGTCGAAGACGACGCCCATGTCATGCTCGATCATGATCAGGGTACGGCCCTCGCTGACCTTGCGGATCAGCGCGACGGCGCGCGCGGCCTCGGCCACGCTCATGCCGGCGCTCGGCTCGTCGAGCAGAATGATCCCGGCGCCGCCAGCGATGGTGATGCCGATCTCCAGCGCGCGCTGCTCGGCATAGGCGAGCACGCCGGCCTGGATGCGGCGGCGGTCGATTAACTCGATCGCTTCGAGGATAGCTTCGGTGCGCGCGCGCACGTCGGGGAGCACTTCGATGCCGTGCCAGAATGCGTACTTGTATCCGAGCGACCATAGCACCGCGCAGCGGATGTTTTCCCACACCGAAAGCCGCGGAAAGATGTTGGTGACCTGAAAGCTGCGGGCCAGCCCGCGCCGGTTGATCAGATGCGGCGGCAGTCCGGTGATGTCATCGCCGTTGAGCCGGACCGTGCCGGAGCTCGGGCTGAAGCGGCCGCTGATCAGGTTGAACAATGTCGATTTGCCGGCGCCGTTCGGCCCGATGATGGCGTGGCGCTCGCCCGGCGGTACCGCCAGGCTGACGCCGCGAATGATCTGGGTCGCGCCGAAATTCTTGTGCAGGTCGACGAGCTCGATCGCCGGCGCGGTCATTTAGCTCTCCCGGCTCCGCGCGCTTGTGCGAACGCATCGTGCCAAGCGGCGCCGACGACCGGCCAAGTCATGCGGAACAACCAAAACCCACCGGCGATGAGTATTACGGCGGCCATCCAGGGCTTCGCACTCGCGGCGTCGACCGTGATCCGGAAAAGCGAGATAGTCGTCCCTTCGGTCGCCTTGACGCTGAGATGATACGTCATCTCGGTGAACAGGATGAGGCCGGCGAGCAGCACCAGCGCCGGGGCGAGCGCCATCAGATAGGCCAGCGCCAGCCGCAGCATCGATCTGTAGGCTCGGGCCTGCCACAGCGGCGCGTGCATCATGATGAGGCCGGCGATGCCGTTTGGCGCGAACATCACAATGCCGATGAACAACAGACCAAAATAAAGTTGCCACACGTCGGTGACGTCGCTGAGCATCACCTCGAGCCAGGTGACAAGAACGGCACCGATCACTGGTCCGATGAAGCTTCCGATGCCGCCGATATAGGCGGCGAGCAGCACCAGGCCCGATTGCGCCGCGCCGACCTCGGATGAATTAACCAGTTCGAAATTGATCGCCGCCAGCGCGCCGGCAATGCCGGCGAACAGCCCGGCCAGCGAGAAGGCGATGAAGCGCACCGTCTGCGGATTGTAGCCGACAAATTGCGCGCGCTCGGGGTTCTCGCGCACCGCGTTGCACATGCGGCCGAACGGGGTGCGCGTCAGCGCATACATCGCGATCATGGACAGCAGGCACCAGCCGGCGATCAGATAATAGACCTGGATCTGCGGGCCGAAATTGAGGCCGAACAGGTGCAGCAGCTTGGTGCGGTTGGTGCTCACGCCCTCCTCGCCGCCGAAGAAGCCGCGCAGGATGAGCGAGCTCGAAGCGACGAGTTCGCCAAGCCCGAGCGAGATCATGGCGAATGCGGTGCCGGCGCGCCGCGTCGAAACCGACCCGAAGATGATGCCGAACAGCAGACCGCTGAAGCCGCCGACCAGCGGGACGGCCGGTAGCGGAATCGGCAGCGCATCGTGAATGACGGTATTCATGGCGTGCACGGCCAGGAACCCGCCGAGGCCGTAGTAGACGGCGTGACCAAACGACAGCAGGCCGGTCTCGCCGAGCAGCATGTTGTAGGAGAGCGCGAACACGATCATGATGCCCATTAGGCTGAGCATCGTCAGCGCCGACCCGGAGGTGACAATCGCCGGCAGGACCGCAAATGCGACGGCGAGCGCGAGCCACGGCCCGATAAGACGCGCCACCGCAGCGGCGCCCGGTTGAGACAAGGCCCGGCGCGCCGGGACGTTTGCTACGCCGCTTACTACGTCACTCAATGTTCGCGCGTCCCCATGAGACCGGTCGGCCGGAAGATCAAAATCAGAACCAGCAGCAGGTAGGGAATGATCGGAGCGATCTGCGCCACCGTCACATTCCACAAGTCGGACAGCGGGCCGCCGGCTGGCGGCGCCACGCCGAGACCGCCCAGCACGTCCGCCACCGAAAGGTTGATGGAAACCGCAAACGTCTGGACGAGCCCGATCAGCAGCGAAGCCAGAAAGGCGCCGGCGAGCGAGCCCAGGCCGCCAACCACGACGACGACGAACAGAATCGGGCCGAGCAACCCCGCCATGTTCGATTGGGTCACCAGCGCTGGCCCGGCGATCACGCCGGCGACCGCCGCAAGTCCGGTACCGACGCCGAACACCAACATGAATACTCGCGGCACATTGTGGCCGAGCATCGCCACCATGTGGGAATGCGTCAGCGAGGCCTGGATGATAAGCCCGACGCGGGTGCGGGTAAGCACGGCGAGCAGCACCGCGAAGATCGCAATCGCGGTCAAGAGCTCGAACATCTTGTAGGCGGGATAGTTGGTCGAGAACGCGGTGAAGGCGCTGAAATCAAGCGACGCCGGCACCCGGTAGTCGACCGGACCCTTGCCCCAGATCATCTGCACGACTTCTTCGATGACGAAAGCAAGCCCGAAGGTGAACAAGAGCTCGGCGACCGGGCCGTGCTGGTGCACGTTGCGCAGGCCATAGCGCTCGACCAGCGCGCCGATGCCGCCGACCAGCACCGGCGCGACGATGAAGGCCGGCCAGAAGCCGACGATCTGGCTGATCTGGTAGCCGAAGAACGCGCCCAGCATGTAGAAGCTGGCATGGGCGAAATTGAGCACGCCCATCATACTGAAGATCAGCGTCAGCCCGCTCGCCATCAGAAACAGCAGCATGCCGTAGAGCACGCCGTTGAGCGTCGATATGGTGACGAGTTCCAGCACCCCCAGCCCAGCCTGGCAAGATTAGCTCGGTCGGTTCATCTTGCAGCTGGTTGAGACCATGGTGTCCGGGGTGTCGATCTTGCCCCGCTCCGTCCAGCCCCAGCCGGTGTTCTCCTCCTCGAACGGCTGGTCCTTGGTGATAGGACCGAAGCTGGAGATATACATCGGCTGGAAGAACTGATGATCGTCAGATCGCATGAAGCCGTCGCCGCCGTTGTAGACGGTGACCTTCATGCCATCGAGCTTAGCCGCGACCTTGACCGGCTCGACCGACTTCGCCTCGTCGGCGGCCTTGACGAACATGCGGATCTCATTGACCGCCCGCGGATAGAATAGCGACACGCCGACCTTAGCGCGGAACGCCTTCTCGAATTCGCGAGCCGGTCCGTACGGATCGTTCGGCACGCCCTCAGCGATCGAAAACACGCGGTCCGGCAGATTGGCCTGCTTGATCGCCGTCGGGCCGCCGGTGCCTCCGGCATAGTAGGTATACCAGTCGACCTGCAATCCGGCGTCGGCCGCGGCCTTGATCAGCAAGGCGATGTCCTGGCCCCAGTTGCCGGTGATCACGCTATCGGCGCCGGAGGCCTTGATCTTGGCGATATAGGGCGAGAAGTCGGTGACTTTGAGCAAAGGATGCACCTCGTCGCCGACGATCTCGATGTCCGGCCGCTTGGCGTTAAGCATTTTGCGCGCCTCGGCGCGCACAGATTGGCCGAACGAATAATCCTGATTGATCAAATAGACCTTCTTGATGTTGGCGCGCGTCTTCATGTAGTTGGTGAGCGCGGTCATCTTGATGTCCGAGTTCGCATCCCAACGGAAATGCCAGTAGCTGCATTTGTCGTTGGTCAGGATCGGATCGACCGCCGCATAGTTGAAGAACAACACTTCCTTGCCGGGATTACGCTCGTTGTATTTCGCCACGAAGTCCTCGATCGCGGCGGCGAACGCCGAGCCGTTGCCCTGAGTAATGTAGCGGATGCCGGAGTCGATCGCCTTCTGCACTTGGACCAGGGTCTCCTGGGCGTTGAGCTTGTTGTCGTAGGCCGCGATCTCGAGCTTGTGGCCGGCAATGCCGCCATGGGCATTGGTCACGTCGGCAAGATACTGGAAGGTTTTCAGGCCAATTTCGCCGATGCTCGCCCCGCCGCCGGAGAGCGGATCGACATAGGCGATCCTGACCGTGTCCTGGGCGGCTGCGGGCAGCGCCGCGACCACGGTGGCGGCTATGGCGCAGAACATGGTGCTGAAGCGCGAAATCATGGACGTCCTCCTGCTTATGTCGTGGCGCGACCCGGCGCTGTTGGCGCATAGAACTCCGGTCGAGTGCTGTTCGTCAAGAACTCTCGGTCAATCGGCGGCGGAACCCGTTCGCGCACGCGAATGCCAGCCGGCAACGGTGGCGTGTTCATGAGATCAGGCACGACAGCGACCGAAACTCAGCATCGGCGCAAAAACAGACAAACGCGCACAGATTTTCGCCGCTTTACGACGTTTCGCGTGCTGCACTATAGTGGTTGTCTTTTAGGCGTTTATGGAAAGTGCCGATGACGCGGGTGCTGCTTCTTCGAAGATCGCTGGCCGTTGCGGCCCTCTGCGTTTCGCTTACCGCGGCCGCTGTCGCCGACGATCCCAAGCTGGCCACGGAAAGCTACATGATTCCGTCGGCTGATGCCGGCATTCAGCTTTACGTTCGCAACAAGCATCCGGCCGGCGTCACGACCTTTCCCGGGGACAAGATCCTTCTCTACGTCCACGGCGCCACTTACCCGTCCGAAACTGCATTTGATTTGCCACTCGGCGGTCGATCGATGATGGATTACGTCGCTCAGCAGGGCTGGGACGTCTATCTTGTCGATGTGCGTGGTTATGGCGGCTCGACGCGGCCGCCGGAGATGGAAAGGCCGGCGGCAGAGAGCAAGCCTTTCGCCGATACGGTTACTGCCGTGAGAGACGTCGAGTCGGCGGTCAACCACATCCTGGCAAAGCGCGGCGTTGCCAAAATAGACCTGATGGGTTGGTCGTGGGGTACGGCGATCATGGGCATGTACACCGCGCAGCATAACGACAAGGTCAATCGGCTGGTGCTGTATGCGCCGTTGTGGATCTTCAGCACGCGCCCCATCATCGGCGGCGACGGACCGCTCGGCGCCTACCGAACGGTGACGAAGGATTCGGCCAAGGCACGCTGGCTATCGGGCGTCGCCGAAGACAAGAAGGCCGATCTGATCCCGCCCGGCTGGTTCGAACAATGGGCCGATGCGACCTGGGCGACCGATCCGGAGAGCGCGAAGCAGAGCCCTCCTGTGCTGCGGGCGCCGAACGGCGTGCTGCAGGACCTGCGGACCTACTGGGTCGCCGGCAAGGCGCAATACGACCCCGGCGATATCAAGGTGCCGACGCTCATCATCCATGCCGAGTGGGACGCCGACTTGCCGAGCGATCAGGCGCGCGGCTATTTCGCCAAGCTGACCGATGCTCCTTACAAGCGGTTCGTCGAGCTGGGTGAGGGAACGCACACCGTCATGATGGAGAAGAACCGGATGCAGTTCTTCCACGAGGTGATGAATTTCCTCACTGAGTCCGATCCTCAGGCGTTGAACTAGCGCTGGCCGGAGGCCGCCGCCGGGGCGCCGGCGCGGCGTGTGAGGCGATCAGCCGCTATCGGATCGGGACGATCGCGGATGGCGCAGTGAGCCGAATGCGGATCGGACCTGCGAGACCGCATGCCAAACCTGCGGCGTTTGCTTGATGAAACGTCTGGTCCGCCGCCGCACCCGCGAAGACCAGCATGCCGGAAAGCCGCGCCAGGTCACGGCCGCCACGTAATCGTACAATTTGAGGTGGGTATCCGACCAGTCCAGCTTGTACGGCTCGTCTCCGATCGTGAAATCGAAGCGCTTCAGACCCAGTCCGATGGCGTGCGCCATCAGCTCGCGCAGGTGAAATGCGCCCGGTCCGTAGTGCGATATTTCGCCGTCGTCGTAACTCGCGAGCACGTGGTAATAGCAATCGCGGAAAACGATGCCGAGGTTCGCCGCCGCGCAGGTCGTGCCGATTTCCACGCGGCTGATGTGGACCAGATGCCGGGTTTTTGGATTAGACGCGACGTCAAGATAGAATTCTCGGTGCCCCGCCGGGGCAAAGATATCGGCAATGCCTTTGCGGGCCAACGATCGGCTTTTTTGCTCGATCAGCGTTTCCAGCGTGCGCCGCGCGTCGTCCGGATCCACCGCGGTGATGAAGCGAACTTCGCCGTATTCGGACATATGCCTGAGCTTGGCGCGGTCGCGCCGGCGCGTCGCTGAAGAGCGCTTGGCGGCGTAGAATTTTTCCCAGTCGTCACCCAGCTGCATCAAATGCACGCCGCTGGCGTTGGCGGTGACGCCGAGATAGGTGAACGGATTGATCTGGCCGCCGATTGTTTGCGGCATTTTCTCGAACTCGATCCAATCGTAGCGCAGCAGGGGATCGCGTTGCATCTGATCTTGCAGCTGCCGCCAGGCTGCCAGGAAGCGATCGGGCGTGACGTGTTGCGAAAAGTCGGGCGCGAGGAGCGGCGCGTGGTAGTCGCACAGCTCCTGGCCCAGCCAGCAAAGGCGTCTGGTCGAAAGCCCCGGCGCGACGCACAGAGGCAACAGGAAAGCGGTCTCACCGTCGCCGTAGCGGCCGACGGCGATGGCCGGACGGGCGCCGTCGCGCCGGCCAATGTGTCGATGCCAGGTCGCCAACCAGTCGAACGTCTGGAACGCGGTGCAATCGGCAAGACGTTCGAACCGGCGCCACTCGGCTTCGACCGCGGCCAAGTCGCCGTAGATGCGCAGGCTCAGATTGGGCGCCGCCTCGCGCCGATGCTCCCCGCTGCAGGGCGCAACCGCCGCCTGGCGGATGTCGACCGACGAGCCATCGGTCCTGAACGCCGTCAATGTCGTCGCCCGTGTCACAGCATTCACCGACAGGGATGGAGCCGCACGTCCGCTTAATAATCGACAATAGCTAAGGTCGCCTCGCTACCCGACAGCCCGATCGCGTTAAGGTAAAGCAGGTGTGAACCGCGGCGCCGCACCAACGAGCCGGCGTTCGTCGGGATCTGCCGTCCAACGGTTCTCGGCAGTCGCCATGCCGGGCGGAGGCACTCGGAGGAGCAGGCCCGTCTGTGTCGTGATCGATTGGTACAGCTGGGTGGACTCGAACCACCGACCTCCTGATCCACAGTTATGCGCACCCATTCCCGCTAAGTCTTTGATGCGAACGAGTTACGTCCGTGTCCGCACGATATTCACCATATTTCATCTGGATTTTTATGGACACCGCATGACGTTCGGAGTAAACGGACAGACAGTCAGGTAAATTGATTGTGCGGACACAGTGCGGACACAAGCTGTCATGACCCATGGAAAGCTAAGCGAAGAGACGGTTAAGCGGCTGGCCGTCCCGGAAATCGGCAACCATGTCACTTATTTTGCAGGCGCCATGATCCAAGGGGCCAAAGCGCCGCGAGGGTTTGGTGTCCGCGTCACCGCCGCAGGGGCCCGAGCCTTTGTGCTGAATTACCGACTGCGCGGTCGCGAACACCGCTTTACCGTCGGCGCGTGGCCAGATTGGTCAGCACTCAAGGCCGTCCAAGAGGCACGCAGGCTGCGCCAGCGCATTGATCGCGGCGAGAACCCGATTGAGGACCGCACCCCTTCCCCGGCTACAGAGACTGTCGCCTCCGTTCTCGATGCTTTCGTGGCTCAACATGCCCGCAACAAGAACCAACCCCTGCGCAGCGCCGATGAATACGAAAGCGCTTTTGAGCGGCTTGTAAAACCGCGCATCGGCAAACTCGGCATTTACGACGTACGCCGCTCCCACGTCATCAAGATGCTCGACGAAATTGAGAATACAAATGGTCCTGTCATGGCCGACCGTACCCTTGCCTACGTCCGCAAAGCATTCAACTGGTATGCGGTCCGAGATGATCTATTTAGTGCGCCAGTCGTGCGCGGCATGGGGAGGATAAAGCCAAAAGATCGCGCTCGCACGCGCGTCCTATCGGACGAGGAAATCCGTGCCATCTGGCCGGTAGTTGGGCAGTTAGGGACCTTTGGTGCCTTTGTCAGGATGCTCTTACTCACAGCGCAGCGGCACGGTGAGGTCGCGCGCATGAGCCACAAGGAGATCGGCGGCGATGGAATATGGATCATTCCGGCCGAACGGTACAAAACCAAGCGACCAAATTTCGTCCCCTTATCAACGTCCGCGCTTGCTGTGATAGAGGCGCAGCCGCGGTTCGATGACTGCGATTACGTGTTCCCCTCGCGTGCAAAAACGCCGTTCTCGCGCTCGGGCAAGAGTAAGGCGAAGCTGGATAAGGCCGTACTCGCGGCTATGAAAACGCAGGCGAAGAAGGGGGCGAAGGTTGAGCCAATCCCGAATTGGACCCTTCACGATCTGCGACGCACCGCGAAGACCTTGATGGCGCGCGCCGGCGTGCGCCCGGATATTTCCGAACGTGTGCTTGGCCACGTCATTGCCGGCGTTGAGGGGACTTATGACCGGCATTCCTATGCGGACGAAAAGCGGGATGCGCTCGAAAAGCTCGCGGCAATGATTGAGCGCATTTTGAACCCGTTGCCCTCAAGCGTCGCGTCAATCACCGAACACCGCATCCGAACTTGAGCCTGCTGCTGTCGGTATGGTCTACGTCCCATGCGGCCTTAGCTTCGCCGCTCGCGGTTTTCCATATACGCCTGCAAACTGAGGCCATGATCAATCTTCCCTTGCATTTGCTAGCTTGCGCTTCATCCCACTGGCCTTCATGTTTATCGCCTTAACAAGCTCGTCTTTATCTCGCTCTTTCGAAATCAGTCGCGCGTGCGTCCGTCCAACAACATCGGGTGGATCATCTGGTGGGGCATCGGGATTACCAGCATCCTCCCTGTCCGGACGCATGCGTGCATCGCCTCCAACAACGTATTCTGCCAAGAACGCCGCCACACCCGCTTCGAAAGCCTCCAATACATAGGCGTGTCCGTACCATGGAGTGCCCATGTCGCGGGCGAGACTGTCAGCCAGCTTTTTGATGGATTTGATTAAGTCAGTCGTATGAGGGTCGCTCGGCCGCCCTTCTTGGTCATAGGTCAACTGTAGGCGCCGCCTAATCTCGGCGCTCACACCTAGATCGGCTGCCTCGGCATCGCTTCTCAGCCGCTTAAGCATTTCCTGGGGCAGCACCACGGCGGTGCGCATCATCGGGTTTTCCGAGCGCGGGCGACCTATTTTCAGCTGGTTCATCAAAGCCTTACCTCCATGCTGGCAGAGTTTAATAGACGGCAAACTCGGCCTTAGCATGATATTGACTGGTAGAATGTAAAATTGTACACGGTAGACAGAAAGTCAATATGTGATTACCGTGCGGTAATTTAAAAAGTTGAGTGAGTGCTATGAGACCCGACGTCGCCGAAAAAATCACCTTGCGGGAACAAGAGGTTAGCCCCGTCGAACGGCAGACCTACACCATAGAAGAGGCCGCCAAAATCCTCGGTATTTGCCGCGCGGTTGCGTACCGGAAAGGAGTGCTACCGACGGTTCGAATTGCCGGGAGGCGGCTGGTCCCGAAACAGGCGCTTGAGCGCGTCCTCGCCGAGACAGTGTAACCCAGCGTGATGAGAGACATTGATGAGCGCCACCGACGAAACTCTCTTGGGCGACTTCCTCGAACAGGATGAAGCCGCAGCCCAGTTGAAAGTATGCAGCCGGACGCTTGATCGCTGGCGCAGGCTAGGCGAAGGGCCGCCGATAACCAAGATCGGGCGCCGCGTTCTTTATCGGCGATCCAGCTTGCAGGCGTGGTTACACGGGCGAGAGCATCACGGACGCGGTGACAAACACGCAGCCGAACAGTCGAGCGTCCGCAACCGCAGGAGCGTGGCGGCATGAGCACTGGTCCTACCGGTACGGCACGTGTAGCGGCTTCTGACGGTGCGATCGGCCGGACCGGTGCCCGCGCTACGGAGGCCGGCAACGTTACCGCCACGGTAACAACGCCCGACGCCAATACGGGCCCCCCGCCGCCACCAAAGTTCCTCTCCCCGAAATTCGAGCGCATGCCTGCCGAACTCAAGCTGTTCAAAAATTGGGTGCTGTGGGTCTCGATCTGGAACGGGTCGAAGTGGACGAAGCGCCCCATTCAGGTATCCGGGTTTGGCGCGAGCACGACCAATCCAAAGCACTGGTCCTCATTCGAGGACGTGAAGCAAGCCTATGACCGTGCCATCCAGGCCGGCTACATTGAGCTACGAGAGAAGGGAAAACCACCTCGACGCGTTCCCGTCGCAGGCGTCGGGTTCATATTCGACGGCAAGCCGGACAAAGACGGGCTCGTTTTTGCGGGGGTTGATTTCGACAAGGTCATTTCGCCTGACTACAAAGAAATTGCCTCGTTGGCTGGCGAGCGTATTAAGCGTCTTGGATCGTACTGCGAACGCAGCGTGTCGGGATACGGATTGCACGTCATCGTCAAAGCGCATCCGCTCTCTGCGGGAATTGCCCATGGTGGGGTTGAGCTATACACGGAGGGCCGTTTCTTCACGATGACCGGGCGCGCCCCGGAAGATGCCCGGATCGTGGCCGCTCCGGATGAGTTCGCCGCGCTCGCCGAAGAATTGCGTGCTCAGAGCACAAGTTCACGTGCCGGCAACGGCGAGGGCGAGCCCGCGCCCGGTGACCGCGAACAAACTGCGGATGCCGAAACTGATGCATGGTTTGGCAAGCTGCCGACCGAAAAGCAAAGCGAAGTTGTCAAATACGCCGCCCTGCACATCGCCAAGCACTCGAAGCTATTTGAACTAACTGTGCATGGCGGCAATTACCAAGAGTATTTCAAGCTGACCCTCGCTATCGCGCGTAGCCGCGTGCCGGACGCTGAGGACATCTTTGTCGAAACAGCCTCGATTGCGAAGGACGCAGACCCAGAAGAGAAGCTGCGGAAATTCTTCCAAGATTGCGAAAGTGCTAAGCACCCCGCTGAAGGCATTACCGTCGGCACGTTGTTCCATTGTGCGCATCGATGTGGTGCAGATTTCAGCCAATGGAAACAGATTGCCGCCGACTGCGACCCTGATGTTGCAATGTTCTTACCCGGCAATGAAGTGAAATGCCGATATCTGCTCGATGGTATCGTGGCGGCCGATCCGTGCACGCACACCTTGGGCGATCCGACCGGCCCGCTAGTAATCCTACGTGTCCCGGATAAAGAAGCATTGCCGTCGGAAACGCGATGGGAGGGCGACCTTCCGGGTACAACGCTTGCGGCAGCCGCAGATGTCATGGAGCGCGCGGAGCGGATGATCTGGATGAAGAAAGGCCAATGGGGGCCGTATCGCATCCGCCCACCGCGCGATTTCATTAGTGACTACCTCACGCAGATGCGGGGCCGATACCGAGCGCGGCCTCTACGTGGCATCGTGCGGGTGCCGCGCATCGACGAAAGCGGTAAAATTCACTTCAATTCGGGCTATGATCTCCAGACGGGGCTCTTTCACGATAAATCACCAACCTTCGACCTTCCGCCGAACCCCTCGCTCGATGCCGCGCGAAAAGCGGCAGAAGTGCTCCTATACCCATTTTCGAAATACCAATTCGACGATCCCGTTGCGGGCCACGCTCTCCTGCTTGCAGCTATTTTCACTGCGATTGAACGACCATTCCTTCCTGTCGCTCCAATGTTTGTCGTGCGTAGCTCGATGCCCGGCACGGGCAAAGGCCTGATTGTCCGCGCCTTGGTGCGGTTGGCATTCGACACCGCGCCCGTCTTCATTACATGGGGCGGCAGTAGCGAGGAGTTTGAGAAACGTCTTGCCGCTCTTCTCTTACAGACGCCGGGCGTGCTGAGTATCGACAACGCCAACGGAATGCAGATCAAAGGCGACCTGCTGGAAAGCATCATAACAGAGGGCTGTGCAGATATTCGCCCGCTCGGTTACAGCAAGATCATTAAGGTGCGCAATCGTTCCTTCGTCACGTTGACGGGTAACAATCTAATCATTACGGGCGATATGGCCAGAAGGTCTCTCTCAATCGATATTATACCGCGTTCCGCTGACCCCGAGCGCGATCGTTATCCCTTCAACCCCGCCGAGATCATACAGCGCCGCCGGACGGACTTCCTGATGGCCGCGTTTCTCGCCATGCAGGCGTTCCGCTTGGCCGGTATGCCACGGCAAGGGTTACCCGCTATAGGGTCCTTCGACGACTGGTCATGCAAAGTCCGCGATCTCGTCTATTGGCTAACCGGTTACGACGTTAGCGAGGCATTCCGCCGGAACAAGGCAGAGGATCCCCGGCGGCAGGGTGATGCGTCTTTGTTTGCCGCCCTGCACCAGCACTTCGGCACGAATCCATTCAAAGCCGCCGATCCCATCACTGTGCATAAACGAGTAGTGGATCAGAGGCGTTCACCGCTGACGCTGGGGGCCCCAACACGGACGGAGCAGGCGTTGCACGAGGCAATCGAGGATGTGCTCGGCGGCCGCGACGCGAATGCAAAGCTCTTCGGCTATTGGGCGCGCCGGGTAAAGGGCGCTCGCATTGGAGGTTTCATATTGGAGACGAACCACAACCCCGCGACGAACGCCAACGATATAACGGTCCAACCGATCTAGCAGGGGCAGCGGCTCCGGGAAGTACGGGAATTACGGGAAGTATTTGGCCCCTCCATAAGATAAAAAAAATGAAGGTGTCATGTGTATATTGATTAGCGCACAGAGCGGAAACCTTCCCGATATTCCCGACTTCCCGGCGCGCCCACAAGACTGACCTCGTGATCGATTCCGCGTCGCCGTCACCACGCGGGCCCCCGCAGCATTACAATCCTGTCATCGTTCGCCGCGGATTGAGGTATCTCCATCAAATAATTAATCTGATCGACGCTGTGACAGATCTGCGAAAAAAAGCAAAGAACTGGATGGTAGCGGGCCAAGTGAAGGTGTGAAGCCGCCAGGTATCAACAATCATCGCGCGAGAGCGTGCAGTGATCCGCCACGAAAGCCTACGGCCACGTCGGGAGTTACCCTTTAGTAAGCAATGGCACATACGTCCAATAAGAGCACGCCTCTGAATGCTTTAGCCGCAGGAGTTTGAAATGAAGACCGAGAGACAGCTAGAAAGAGACACGCGCCGCATCGCCGATGCAATCGTTGAGCTTGTAGAGCGAACAGACGGTTCTGTGACGCTTGTGCAGGTTGAACGTGAGGTGCCGGGTTTCGCCAAACACGACGCACCTTCGTGGGGCCATGTCCTTACGTGCCCCAGAAGGGAAATCACGTTTTGAGACGGTATGACAGAGGCGGGCCTTGCTGCTCTTAATAATGTGACGAGTGAGCATCGGGTCGCCATTCAGTTTGTGAACGTGCTGCCCTACTTGCTGGAAAACTGCATCATCACACGTGAGAACTGGCAGCCGATCCTGCTGCTCCCTGCGCGAGCAGCAAATATCGACACCCCGAACTGGCTGATGCGCGCCCCGGACTCTATTGCTAGAGCGATCTCGAATGCAAACGTCCGTAATAGGCTGCTTACACCTTGCCATGCAGGGGCTACGGCAGACTGGTTCTTCGGTGCGAACACCATCGGGTACTAGAGAGCACAGGTTGCTCGTCGGTCAGATGGGCGGGGGAAATGTCGTTTCTAGAGCAGTTGCGTGCAGCCGAAGCAGAGATTGCGGCCCGGGATGCCGATTCCTGGCGGCTGCCATTGGAACGTGTGCGCGGCCAGATTGGCGACGATGGAGTTGAGCGGATTACAACGCAGCTGCTTTTCGACATCCTTGGGGTTCCTCAAAGCAGTAGGGGAGCCGGGGCGAGCCGTCGTCTGGCGAAGCTAATGGCCGAACTGGGGTGGATGGCGGTGCGGGTCCGGGGGCTCACGCGCGGTGGTTATCTGGAGCAAGTTCGCGGCTACTGCCGGCAACCAATTCGCCACAGCTGATCGAGGATAAAACCAATGACAAGTGAATACCTCAAAAGAGCAAACCCACCGCCAGTACTCGTGGACGACGAGGACGACGAGGAAACATTCCAGGAAGCATTCCAGGCACTCAAAAGGGTGGGCCTAGTGGTCGATTCCGGTAGCAGGAAATGGAGCGAGCAGACTGGTCGCTATGAAATCCTATGGAGAGCGAGTTCCCGGTGCAATGGCGGATATGATCCGGACGAATGTTTATGCCGCGATCTCCCGATCGAGCACCTTACTGATCAGTCACAGACCGCCGAATGTCCTTTATGGATGGCAAGGGTGAAACGGTAGGAGCATGCGGCCCGCTCAGGACTTCGGAATAGGGCGGTGGTTATTGCCCACATGACCGCGCCAACGCTGTCACGGTGATTATCCGGGACTTCCGCAGTACCCCGGAAGCCGACATCACATTACAGCGCGGCATATGTCGAAATGGGCCAGAAGCGGAAGTGCGCGCGTAGTTGATAGGACGTTAGTCGCTCCATGCGTGCCGCACAAAAACAAAAAAGCCCGGGACTTTCGTCCCGGGCTTTTGTCACGAAAGCTTTGCGTCGATCACCAGTGGCCGCCGAACCAGTTGAAGCGCCACACCAGTTCGGTCGACACCATCTGGGTGAACTTGGTCGTTTGGAGGGAAGTACCGAACGGCGCTCCTGTCGCCGCGATAAAGAACCCAGGCGTGGCCGTATTGTATTGCGCGTAGCGGTATTCGGTCTTCAGGAACAGGCCGGGTACCGGCAACCAGTCTAACGCATATTCGAAGCCGCTGCCGATGAACCAGCCATTGTAGGTCGTCGCTGGTATACTGGTGCCAGCAGGACCGCCCGCTATGCCAACGCCCGAGAAATTGAAGTTGATCTGATCGAAGCGGGCCTGCGTATAGCCGCCGTCGAAATAGGTCAGGAAGCGCGGGGTTACGAGGTAACCGGCGCGGCCGCCGACTGCCCAGGTGCTCGACTCGTTTTCAGTTCCGACCACAAGCGGGTCGCTGTTCGTGCCCCTGATGCTGCCACCTTCCCAGTCGCCGAACGCGCCAATGACGACTGGTATATTCCAAGAGCCGAGCGGCAGATTGAACTGATAGTCGCAGCCGCCCTGGCCTTGACCGAACCATCCTTTGCCGCCGTTCGTGACTTGTGCGGCGACAGGAGCGCCGGTCGCAGTAGTTACGACCTGGCTATCCTCGTTCCACCAACCGTAGCCGCCGCCGCCGGCGATGTAGCAGCCGGTCCAGTTGTACACCGGCGGCGGGGGCGGCGCCTTGTACTCCGGGGCGGGCATCGGCAAGTCGGCGGCGCTGGCAGAGCCGAGCGCGCCCAACGTTATCAGAGCCGCTGCCGCCAAAATTTTAGCTTTCATCCTTACCCCCATACGTGTGGCAAATTAAAAGTAACAGAAAGGGCGCAAAATTGCTGTGCTTTTGCGGCAACACAATACAGAATAACGAGCAGGGAGCACGGAGATTGTGGGAAAGGCCGCCAAAGGAAAAGTCTCCAGCACTGATCGCCGAGAAGGTTGGATGCAGGAGGCGGAACCGATATCGGCCCGCGACAGAAAGGCTGTCCAAACCCTTTTAGCGATCTGCGCGAGCGGCCAATTCCCCTGCCATTCGCGGTGGTCTTCCTATCGGTAGTGCTAAATGAAGGTCAGCCGGTGGGAAGGTATGCCAAGGATTTGAACATGAGTCGCTTCGCTATGTTCAAGTACATTCGATCGATTGGCGATCGCGGACGCCACAACGCAGCCGGCCTTGGGTTAGTCGCTATCAAACCGGGACCGGGATATCCAGTAAAGACAGCGGTAGTCTTGACGGACAAAGGCCGTGCGGTGGCTGCGCAGGTGTTTGCTAGGTTGCGAGGCACTCGTGCCCACAAGAAAACCGAGTAGCCGAATCAAATTCTCGCGCGGGTCAGACTTAAGATCGCCTTTCCAAAGATGGGCGGGCTGCTCCGGCACCTACAGCGGGAACCGATCGGGAGGTCTGACTTGGGTCTTGGTCGTGTAAAAACACGTGCGGGCTAGGGTATCAGTGCTCATCGAGCTAGCGAAGTCGGCCCCTACTCGGTTCTGACTATGCCGTGATTGCGGCCATCAGCGGCTGAGTACCCA
>JBEKJZ010000074.1:0-17001 GCA_050010955.1 Xanthobacteraceae bacterium
GGTGCGCCGGTGCGCGACGACGAGGGCCTCATGGGCGCGCTGGGCGCCATCCTCGCCGACGCCGAACTTGAGCCCGCCTTCATCGCGCTGACGCTGACGCCGCCGAGCGAGCCCGATATCGCCCGCGAGATCGGCCGCGACGTCGACCCCGATGCGATCTTTGCCGCCCGCCGGCACCTGCGCGCCTTGACCGGAAAGCAGCTCGGCCCGGCGCTCGCCGACACCTATTCGCGGATGATCACGCCGGGACCCTATCGGCCCGATGCCGGCAGCGCTGGACGGCGCGCGCTCAAAAACGTCTGCCTCGATTTGTTGGCGGCGACAGACTCGAGCGAGGCCATTTTACGAGCGTCGTCGCAGTACGAGAACGCCGACAACATGACCGACCGCATGGCGGCGCTCGAGACTTTGGCGCTGCACGACCGGCCCGAGTGCAACGCGGCGCTGGAGGATTTCTACGCCCGTTATGCCGACGATCCACTGATCATCGACAAATGGTTAGTCTTGCAAGCGATGATTCCGGAGCCGGCAACGCTCGAGCGCGTGCGCGCGCTGACCGAGCACCCGGCCTTTTCCATGACCAATCCCAATCGCGTGCGCTCGCTGATCGGGTCGTTCGCGCAAGGAAACCCCACCCAATTCAACCGGCCCGACGGCGCCGGTTACGATTTCGTCGCCGATATCGTGCTCGCGCTCGACCCGAAGAACCCGCAAATGGCCGCCCGCCTGATGAACGCGTTCCGGTCCTGGCGCGCGCTCGAAGCCGGGCGGCGCGCGCGCGCGCAAGCGACGCTGCGCCGCGTCGCGTCGGCACCGAGCCTGTCGCGCGACGTCGGCGACATCGTCGCCCGCACGCTGGCCGAGAACTGACGCGCGCCAATACAGAAACAAGACCGGATTGCTTCGTGGCTTCCGCCTTCGCGCAACGGGCTTGGGCGCGTCGAGCGAGCGCAAGCGGGTCGCGTCTCGCCATGACGGAGCAAAGGCGCATGCCGCAAAAAGTCCGGGATAGCCTTTGAAAAAAATATTGACTCTGGAGTCACCGGACTCTCGACAAACCGATTCGCATCGATTCTTATCAAGGTGATTCGGCAAGAGATGCGGCACATCCTTCCGATCGCGGGTGCAGGGGACAGTCCGAACGGAGGCCGGCGATGGCGCGCGCCGACACGGCGAGTGCGTCTCTACGTTCCGATTCGATTCAGGGGTTGGCAAAATCGATTGCCAAACCGGCGTATCGGCGGTTGTTGAGCGCCGAACCGCTGCTGCGCCGCGCTGTCCCGGTTCTCATCATCGCCTTTCTGATAACGATTTGCGTCGGCGCCGTCGTGCAGATGCTCGAACAGCGTCGCCAGGTCATTGTCGACGCCCGCCGGGTCACGGAGGCGCTCGCCGACGAACTCGCGGTCGCGCTCGACCATCCCGGCCGAGACGGCAGAGTGAACCCCGGTCGCACTTTCGCGGCGCTGGAGCGCGCCCTGCCGGCCTGGGCTACGGCGCAAGGCCGATCGATCATCGTCGGCGACGCCAATGGCACGATCATCGCCAGCATGCCGAGCGATCCGCTGAAGCTCGGTCGCCAAATTCTCGATGTACTCGGACCGTCGCAGCCGCTGACCACGTTCGGCGCCGCCGCCGGCACGCTGGAGATCACGCTGCCGGACGGCGCCGCCGCCTTCGCCACGGTGCGGGCGTTGAGGAACCCGTTGGGCATCCTCGCCGTGGTGCAGACGGCGAGCAGCGCCCTGACCAACTGGCGATCGATGACCGCGCTTACCGTGACGTTGTCGGCGACGACCGGCTTCGTGGTGCTGATCCTCGGCTTCGCTTTCCACTGGCAGGCGACGCGCGCGCGGGAGGCCGATCTGATCCACGACACCGTGCGCAGCCGCATCGACACCGCGCTCAATCGGGGCCGCTGCGGCTTGTGGGACTGGGATCTGGCGCGCGGCCGGGTGTTCTGGTCGCGCTCGATGTTCGACATCCTCGGCCTGCCGGCGAAGAATGAGCTACTGACCTTCGGCGAGCTGAACGCGTTGGTGCACGACGGCGACATCGACCTCTACGAGCTGGCCAGGCAACTGGCGGACGGCAAGCTGCAATCGATCGACCACGCTTTCCGCATGCGTCATGCCAACGGCCGATGGTTGTGGCTGCGGGCACGCTGCGAACTGGCGCGCCAGGAAGGCGAAACCGGCCTGCATCTCATCGGCATCGCCGTCGACATCACCGAGCAAAAGAGCCTAGTCGAAAAGACCACGGCGGCAGATTTGCGGCTGCGCGACGCCATCGAGACCATACCCGAAGCCTTCGTGCTGTGGGACGCCGACAATCGCCTGGTGCTGTGCAATTCAAATTTCCAGGAACTGCATCGCCTGCCCGACAGCGCCGTCGTGGCGGGTACGCCCTACGAAACGGTCGTGGCGGCGGGCCGCAAACCGATCATTCGCACCACCATCGCCAACGAGGACGGCCAGACCCAAGGCGCGCGCACCTTCGAAGCGCAACTCAACGACGGCCGCTGGCTGCACATCAGCGAGCGCCGCACCAAGGACGGCGGTTATGTCTCCGTCGGCACCGACATCACCAAGATCAAGCAGCACGAGCAGAAACTGATCGAAGGCGAGAAACGACGGATTGCCACCATCACCGACCTGCGCCAGTCGCAGCAGGCGTTGGAACGCAAGACCGGCGAGCTTGCCGACCTGGCGCAGAAATACGCCGAGGAAAAGACCCGCGCGGAAGAGGCGAACCAGACCAAATCGAAGTTCCTCGCCAATATGAGCCACGAATTGCGCACGCCGCTCAACGCCATCATCGGCTTCTCCGAGATCATGGAAACGGCGATGTTCGGGCCGCTCGGGTCGGCAAAATACAGCGAGTACTCGCGCGATATCCGCGAAAGCGGCCAGTATTTGCTAGACGTCATCAACGACATCCTCGATATGTCGAAGATCGAGGCCGGCGGCATCCGGCTGGCGCCCGAAGCGGTGGAGCTTGACGACATTCTGGCCGACTGCCTGCGCGTGATCTCGGGCCGCGCCAACGAAAAGAACCTGACGCTGAATTCGCACATCGCTTCCGGCATCCGGCTGCAGGCCGACCGCCGCGCGGTCAAGCAGATCACGCTCAATCTCCTGTCGAATGCCGTGAAGTTCACGCCCGACGGCGGCGCGGTCACGTTGCGCGGGCGGCTGCGCGGCGGCATGGTCACGATCGCCATCGAGGACAACGGCATCGGCATCCCGAAGGACGCGCTGCATAAGCTCGGCCGGCCGTTCGAGCAGGTCGAAAGCCAGCTGACAAAGCGGCACCAGGGGTCCGGCCTCGGGCTGGCGATCGCCAAATCGCTCGTCGAACTGCACGGCGGCGCCATGCGCATCCGCTCGGTGCTCGGCGCCGGCACCATGGTGGTGGTGCGGCTGCCGCTGGAGGCGCGCGAACCCCTGCGCGCGGAGCGGGAGGTTGCTTCCCCTCCCCTTGCGGACAGTCACGCTGTTCTGGTGTAGTTGCCGCCAATGTCGATCGGCAATGTCCCGGGCCGCTTCCGCGACATGCGCCTTGCCCAACGATCAAGATGGACCGCGTCATGGCTCAGAAAATTACGACCGGGTTTCGGGCTCTGGTCGATACCGCCGAGCGCGAGATCGAAACGCTGTCGGTCGAGGAGGCCATTGCCCTTCACGGGCGCGACGACGTGACCTTTATCGACGTTCGCGACATCCGTGAACTTGAGCGCGAAGGCCGCGTGCCCGGCGCCTTCCATGCTCCGCGCGGCATGCTCGAATTCTGGATCGATCCGGAAAGTCCCTACCACAAACCGATCTTTGGCGAAGAAAAACGCTTTGTGTTTTTCTGCGCCGGCGGTTGGCGTTCGGCGCTGGCGGCGCAAACGGCGCACCGGATGGGGCTGCGTCCGGTCGCCCATATCAAGGGCGGATTTGGTGCCTGGCGTAAAGCCAACGGCCCAGTCCAGCCGCCCGTGGCCAAGCCCGAAGCCAAGTAGCAAGGCCCGCGCTCGCTAGGGCGCCTGTCCTAAAATGCGCACAAAACATCCGCGTACCTGGCGCTGGGTTTCCACGACATGGGCCTGCAGCGCGGGAAAATCCGGCAAGTCGGCGGCGCGGGCCAAGAGCGCGAGCACGCCGGCATTCGCCGATTTCGGATCGAACGCGCTAGGCAGGCAGAGCCGCAAAATCTGCGTCAGATCGTGAAACAGCAGTACCGCGGGCCGCAGTACCGCGGCGTCCTCGGCCGCGAGCACGCCGAGCCGCGCCGCCTGTTCCAGCATCCGCACCGTCGACGTATCGAGGATGTCCGGCGTCGCCGCGGCGTGCACGAGTTGCAGATATTGGGCGATGAACTCGATATCGACCAGCCCGCCAGCCGCGTATTTGAGATCCCAGGGATCGGCGTCGCCTTTTTCCTTGGCGATGGCGGCACGCATCTCGATGACATCGGCAGCGACGGCGCGCGCGTCGCGCCTACGACAGAGCACGTGGCGTATCGCGGCCTCGACCCGCGCGGCGAGGGCCGGCGAGCCGGAGACGACGCGGGCGCGGGTGAGCGCCATGTGCTCCCAGGTCCAGGCCTCGCGCTCCTGGTAATCGATGAACCCGTCGATTTGCGTCGCCAGCGGCCCGGAGCGGCCGGAAGGACGCAACCGCATGTCGACCTGGTAGAGCACGCCGTAATTGGTCTGCACCGTCAGCGCGCTGATCAGGCGCTGGGTGAGACGGGCAAAATATTGCGCGCCGTAGAGCGGACGCTTGCCGTCTGAATTCGGATGCTCGGCGTCGAAATCGTAGACAATGATGAGGTCGAGGTCGGAACTCGCGGTCATCTCGCGTGCGCCGAGCCGGCCGAGCGCCAAGATAGCGGTCTGTTGGCCGCGCACGCGTCCGTGCAGGGTGGCGAAGCCGGCTTCGACTCGCTGATGCAGCGCGCGGATCAGGACATCGGCCAGCCCCGCGAACACGTCGCCCGCCTGCTCGGCGGAAACCGATCCCGAGAGGATGCGCGTGCCGATCAGGAACATGTGTTCCTGGCCGAACAAGCGGATCGCATCGAGCCCATCCTCGTAGCTGTCGGCCTCGCCGAGCGCAGGCGCCAGCTCGGCTTCAAGCCGCGTCGTCTGCGGCAGCGCGCCGAAAAAGCTCGGGTCGATCAGCGGATCGATGACGTGCGGGTTCTGCGCCAAAATGTCGGCGAGACGGGGCGCGACGCCGAGAATAAGCGCGATAAAGCGGATGATCTCCGGATTCTGCCGCAGCAGCGAAAGCAAACGTCCGCCGGCGCGCAGGCCGGCGAGGAATTGATCGAAGGCGGTGAACGCTGCGTCCGGGTTTTCCGCTTGCGAGAATTGGTCGATGATGACCGGGACAAGCGCGATCAGGTTTCCACGCGCCTGCTCGCCACGCAGGGCGCGGTAAGCGGGCGTGTGCCAACGCTGCACCGCGGCGGCAACCTCGCGCGGCTGCCGAAAACCCATTTCCGACAGCCGATCGAGCGTCTCGCTCTCGCGCTCCGGCGTCGTGAACGACAGATTCTGCCGCTGCGCGAGCAAGGCGGGCGCGCGCTCAAATAGCCTGACATAGTGCGTCTCGACTTTGCGCAAATGCGCCAACAGCACAGTGGCGAAATCGTCGCGATCTTCGAAGCCGAGAAACCGGGCGAACGCGCCGAGCGCCTCGCGATCGGCAGGCAGGGTGTGCGTTTGCTCGTCGGCCAGCATCTGCAAGCGGTGCTCGACGCGGCGCAAGAAATCATAGGCCGCCGTCAATTCGTCGCGCGCCGCGGCGTCGATCCAGCCGTCCGCCGCGAGCGCGGCAAGCGTCCCGACGGTCGAACGCCCGCGCAGCCCGCGATGCCGGCCGCCGGCAATGAGCTGCTGCGTTTGCGCGAAAAATTCAATCTCGCGGATGCCGCCGCGTCCAACCTTGACGTTATGACCCTCGACCGCGATCTCGCCGTGACCGCGGTAGGCGTGGATCTGCTGCTTCATGGCATGCACGTCGGCGACGGCCGCGTAATCGAGATATTTGCGCCAGATGAAGGGCGACAGATCGCGGAGCAGCCGTTCGCCGGCGGCGACATCGCCGGCGCAAGGCCGCGCCTTGATGAGCGCCGCGCGCTCCCAGTTCTGGCCCCGGCTCTCGTAATAATCGAGCGCGGCTTCGGTCGAGATGGCGATCTGGGTCGACGCCGGATCGGGACGCAGCCGTAGATCGACGCGGAACACGTAGCCCTCCGCCGTACGCTCCTGCAGGAGCTTCACCAGTTCGCGCGTCATGCGCACATAGAATGGCGCGGCCTCGAC
This sequence comes from Xanthobacteraceae bacterium, assembly GCA_050010955.1. Classification (GTDB taxonomy): domain Bacteria; phylum Pseudomonadota; class Alphaproteobacteria; order Rhizobiales; family Xanthobacteraceae; genus BOG-931. Next base: position 6,320 of record JBEKJZ010000074.1, read on the forward strand.
CTCGGGCGCGAGCGTCGCCGCGGTCCTATCGAAAAACACCATAAGGTCGATGTCGCTGGAGAAGTTCAGTTCATGGCCGCCTAGTTTGCCCATCCCGAGCACGATATAGCCGGATCCCACTTCGGGGTTTTGCGGATCCGGCGGATGGAGCTTGTCGCGCCGGGCGGCCTCGCCGAGGAGATGGTGCACCGCGGCGCCGAGCGCCATCTCGGCGAAATGGGTCAGCGCCGTCGTCACGCGCGCGACCGGCCACACGCCGCCGATGTCGGCAAGCGCCACCAGCAGCGCCGCTTTCGCCTTCAGGCGGCGCAAAACCCGCATCAGCTCGGCGGAACCCCGCGCCGCCGCGGCAGCGCTGCGCGCCTCGCCGAGCAGTGCGGCAAATTCCTCCTCCGGATTTCGGCTGAGCAGACGAAGCAAGCGCGCCGGGTCGGCTTCAACGAGATCCCAGAGATAAGGCGCCGTTTCGGCAATACCGTCGAGCAGGCTTGTCAGCGCCGGATGCCGGTCTATCAGCGCCTTGAGCGCCTTGCCGGAAGCGGTGCGCGCGATGCTCGCAAGCCATTCGCTCGCGCGCGCCCGACCCGACGCAGACGCATGCGGCAAGGCGCCGGCCAATCGCGGGACTAATGCCGTTTCGTCGAGGGTGTGGGTCGGCCGCTTGCCCGGCGCAGGCCGTCGCATCACGTCCCCGCCGGTCCGGCGCACGGCAGAGCGATGATGCTCTTCAGGCCGGGGTGGTTGTCCTCGAGCTTGAGCTCGCCGCCGTGCAGCCGCGCGACGGCGGAGGCGAGGCTCAAACCCAATCCCGAGCCTGGCTGCGAGCGGCTCTGTTCGAGCCGCACGAAGCGCTCGACGACACGGTCGCGATCGGCGTCGGGAATACCCGGCCCGTGGTCCGCCACCGTGAGTGTAACGCGATCGCCGTCCACGCCGGCTTTGACTACGATCTCGGCGGGCACTTTGTTGGTCTCGGTGGGCTTTGGCCCGGCATATTTGATCGCGTTATCGACGAGATTCGCCAGCGCTTGGCTCACCAGCTCGCGATTGCCGCGCACCGGCGCCGGTGCCGGCGCATCGACGGTGAGCGCGAGCCCCTTCTCGTCGGCCAGCGGCTCGTACAATTCGCCGACGTCGCGGGCGATTTCGGCCGCGTCGAATTCGGTCATGTTGTCGCGCGCATGCCCGGATTCGGCGCGCGCGATCATCAACAGCGCGTCGAAGGTGCGGATGAGTTCGTCGGATTCCGCGATGGTCGTTTCCAGCGCCGTGCGATAATCGGCCTCGCCCTTGGCACCGCGCAACGCCTGTTCACAGCGGTTGCGCAGCCGCGTCAACGGCGTCTTGAGGTCGTGGGCGATGTTGTCGGAGACCTCCTTGAGGCCGCGCATCAGCGCCTCGATGCGCTCGAGCATGGCGTTGACGTTGTCGGCGAGCCGGTCGAGTTCGTCGCCGGTGCCGGCGACCGGCAAACGGCCGGCGAGGTCGCCGGCCATGATGGTGTGCGCCGTTTCGGTCATCGCATCGATGCGGTTGAGCACGCGGCGGCTGACGAAGAATCCGCCAGCCAGACCGAGAACGATGACCAGCGCCGACGACCAGCGTCCGGCGTTGGAAATGATGGCGTAGAGACGCTCGCGCTCTTCGAGGTCGCGCCCGACCAGGAGATGAAAACCGTCGGGCAGTTGCACGACCTGGACAAGCGCCCGATGTTCGGCTTCTTCCGGCGAATCGATCCGGCGGTACGAGGTTTCCAACCAGCCCGGATGGCCGAGCACGCCGGCCTCCAGCGAGCCGACATTGCCGGCCAGGCCCTGTCCGGTCGGTGTGGTCACCAGATAAAGGTTCGACCCCGGACGCCGCGAACGCACATCGACGACGATGACCAGACGCCGAATGCCGCCTTGCTCGTACTGCTCGCGCAGGCCGCGGATTTCCGAATTCACGGTATTCGTAATCTGATCGGTGATCAGACGGCGGGTGTTCAGCGCAAAATAGCCGAGCAGCGACACCGCGAACAGTACGAAGATGAGCAGGTAGACGAGCGTGAGCTGAAATGCCGTAGTGCGAAGCAGTTTACCGAGCGCCGCCACGGTTCAGATACTCTCAGTTTCCCGACGCAACTCATCCTCGGCGAAGTCGTTTTCCCAAAACTCGAGAGCGGCCCGGTGATTGGCGTCCCGATTGGCCGCCTCGGCGCGACGCAGCTCGACGCGGCGGATTTTGCCGGAGATGGTTTTCGGCAATTCCGCGAATTCCAGCCGCCGCACCCGCTTGAACGGAGCAAGCGCCGCGCGGCAATGCCGGAAGATCGACAGCGCGGTATCGCGATCCGGCGTTTGGCCCGGCGCCAGCCCGACGAAAGCCTTCGGCACCGCGAGCCGCATCGGATCGGGCGACGGCACCACCGCCGCTTCGGCCACGGCCGGATGCTCGATCAAGACGCTCTCGAGCTCGAATGGGCTGATCCGATAGTCGGACGATTTGAACACGTCATCGGCGCGACCGACATAGGTCAGATAATCGTCGTCGTCGACGGAGGCGACATCGCCGCTGCGGTAAACGGCGCCGCTGATCGGAAGGACCGTATCGCCGTCGCCCTGGTAGCCTTGCATGAGCCCGGTCGGCCGCGGGTTGAGTGTGAGACTGATCTCACCCTCCCGCTGCGGCATGCCGGAGGGATCATGCAGCGCGACGCGGTAGCCTGGCAGCGGCCGGCCCATCGAGCCGGCTTTGACCCTTTGGCCCGGCGTGTTGCCGACCAGCGCCGTGGTTTCGGTCTGGCCGTAGCCGTCGCGAATGACGATGCCCCAGGCCGCCTTGACGCGCTCGATGACTTCGGGATTGAGCGGCTCGCCGGCGCTGATGAGCTCCTGCAAGCGGACCGGCCAGGCGGCGAGATCCTCCTGGATCAGCATGCGCCACACGGTCGGCGGCGCGCAGAACGTGGTCACGCCGCAGCGCATGATGGTGTCGAGCAGACCACGCGCGTCGAAGCGGCGTTGATTGATGATGAACACCGTGGCGCCGGCATTCCACGGCGCGAAGAAACAGCTCCAGGCGTGCTTGGCCCAGCCCGGCGACGAGATATTGAGATGCACGTCTCCGGCCCGCAGCCCCAGCCAGTACATCGTCGACAGATGGCCGACGGGATAGCTCTGATGGCTGTGCAGCACGAGCTTCGGCGTCGCCGTCGTCCCCGAAGTGAAGTAGAGCAGCAGCGGATCGTCGGCGCGCGTTTCACCGTCGGGCGTGAACTGCGCCAATGCCTCGTAACTTTTTTCGTACGACAACCAGCCCGGCACGTCGGCGCCGACCGCGATCCTCGTATAGTCTCCGGGCAGATCGGCGAATTTCGCGGCGACGTCGGCGCTGGCGACGACGTGGCGGACGCGGCCGCGGGCGAAACGGTCGGCGAGATCGTTGCGGGCCAAGAGCATGGTCGCCGGTACGATCACCGCGCCGAGCTTCATGGCTGCCAGCATGCATTCCCACAGCGCCGCGACGTTGCCGAGCATGAGCAGGACGCGATCGCCGCGCCGCACCCCGAGCCGGCGGAGCTCATTGGCGACGCGGTTTGAGCGCTCGCTCAATTGCGCGAAAGTGAGTTTCGTCTCGCCGGCATCCTCGTCGACGAGCCACAGCGCCGGCCGCGCATTTTCGCGCGCCATGACGTCGAAGTAATCCAGCGCCCAGTTGAAGCGGTCGAGCTTGGGCCACTGGAAGTCACGGTAGGCAGTGGTGTAGTCCTCGCGGTGGCGAAAGAGGAAGTCGCGCGCCGCGATGAAGGGTGCCGCGTTACTCAAGGTCATTGGTGATATCCAAGCCCAAGATCAGCGATGGTCTCCTGTTGACAAGAAGATATGCGCCCTCTCCTCTCTGCTGTCCTTTGCCAGAGTAGCTGCCCGGATGCCAATGAAAAACAAGAAAGGTTTGGCATGGAGGCAACCATGAGCGAGAGTACCGATGATGGGCCCGCTTGCCGGTTTTCGCATAGTCGAGTTCGCAGGTATCGGCCCGGGGCCGATGGCGGCGATGCTGTTCGCCGACCTGGGCGCAAGCGTCATCCGACTGGACCGGGTCGAGCCGAGCGGGCTTGGCGTCGACATACCGGCGCGCTTCGGTTTGCTGGCGCGCTCGCGCCCGTCGGTAGCGGTCGACATCAAGCACCCTGAGGGGCTGGCGCTTGCCACCGATCTCATCGGCAAGGCCGACGGCCTGATCGAAGGATTTCGGCCGGGCACAATGGAGCGCCTCGGCCTCGGGCCGGAGGTGGCGCTCAAGCGCAATCCGCGGCTCGTCTACGGCCGTATGACGGGATGGGGTCAGTCGGGTCCGCTGGCCCAGGCGGCCGGCCACGACCTGAACTACCTGGCTTTGACCGGAGCGCTAGCCGCCATCGGCCGCGCCGGTGCCAAGCCGACGCCACCTTTGAACCTCGCGGCGGATTTCGGCGGCGGTGCGCTCTACCTCGCCTTCGGCATGGCCTGCGCCATGTTGGAAGCGCACCGGTCCGGCAAAGGCCAAGTCGTCGACGCGGCCATGACGGAGGGCGCCGCATCGCTGATGACGATTTTCTATGGCCTGCATGCCGCAGGCCTGCACAGTCTCGATCGCGGCACAAATCTGCTCGATTCCGGATCGGCGATCTACGACACCTACGAATGCGCCGACGGCCGCTACATCGCGATTGCGCCGATCGAGCTGAAATTCCGCAAAGTACTGTTCGAGCGGCTCGGCCTACCCTACACCAAAGACGACGGACCGGAGCTGCGCGGCAAACTCGAAGCTATGTTCAAGACCCGCACCAGGGATGAATGGTGTTTGCCGCTTGAGGGAACGGACGCCTGTTTCGCGCCGGTCCTCACCATGGAAGAGGCGCCGCGCCATCCGCACAACGTCGCCCGCGGCTCCTTCATCGAGCTCGACGGCGTGGTGCAACCGGGCCCAGCGCCGCGCTTTGGGCGCACGCCCGCCGGCCGCCCGACGCCGCCGCGCGCGCGGGGGGAAGGCGCGCGGCCGGCGCTTGCCGATTGGGGCATCGCTGCCGAGAAGATCGACGCACTGTTCGCCGCGGGCGTGCTCGGCGAAGCTGAAGTGGAAAATTTCGATCAGAAGATCAAGCGTGACGCGAAGGCCGGCAAGCTCGACCGGGTGGCTGGTAACGTCGTCGACGATTTGCACAAAGGCGGCCGCGAGCTATGAGGCACGAGAAGGGTGACTCAAGTTTGCGATCACGACCGCGCGTCGTCGCGGATCATGTATCCGGCGCCTCGCACCGTGTGTAGCAGCGCCGGCGCGAAGCCCTTGTCGATCTTGGAACGCAGCCGGGAGATATGCACGTCGATCACGTTGGTCTGCGGGTCGAAGTGATAATCCCAGACGTTCTCCAAGAGCATGGTGCGGGTGACGACCTGTCCGGCGTGCCGCATCAGATATTCGAGCAGGCGGAATTCGCGCGGCTGCAGCTGCAGCTCCTGGCCGGCGCGGCTGACTTGATGAGACAGCCGATTGAGCTCGAGATCACCGACGCGATAGACAGTCTCCTCGCCGCGGCTGCCGCGCCGGCGGGCGAGCGCCTCGATGCGCGCCAGCAATTCGGAGAACGCGTAGGGTTTGGCAAGATAATCGTCGCCGCCGGTGCGCAGCCCTTTGACCCGGTCGTCGACTTGGCCGAGCGCGGAGAGGATGAGCACCGGAGTTTCCACCGATTTGGCGCGTAAGGTACCGATGACCGACAGCCCGTCCAGCTTCGGCAGCATGCGATCGACGATGAGCACGTCGTACTGGCCGTCGAGCGCCATCGCCAAACCCTCCTCGCCGTCGGTCGCCTGATCGGCGATATGGCCGACCTCGCGGAATGCCTTCACCAGATAATCGGCGGCGTCGCGGTCGTCTTCGATGATGAGAAGGCGCATGGTGGCGTATCGCCGAACTGGCAAACCAATTTGGACCGGGACGGCGGTCTTATCACCGATAAGGTCGTTTCGCACGGTTCACCCGGCAAGAGGCTCATGGAAAACATGAGGGGGCGGCAAGCGCCAAGCTCGCCGCCCCCTCGACCGACTCCACCCCGGCGGGGGCGACGGATGCCGGGAGGCAGAGTTGGTGTTCGGAGGGGACGGGCCTTACAGCCCGTCCCCCGGGTACGCCCGCCAGCGGGGGCGACGGATGCCGGCGGATCGCCCCATTACTCTGGAGCCATGGGTTCGATGGACTGCGGACCCCGCTCCAATGACCTGCGAACATGAACTCCTTCTCAGTACATCGATTCATGCTCTAGGCGTTGCCAAGCGGCAGAGCGACGAAGTGCGTGCCCTCGCCCGACTTCACCCGGAACAACAACGTGTGCTTGCCTTGCTTGCGGGCATCCGCGAGTTCTTTGCGGATGTCGCTTGGGCTCGAGACCGACTTGCCGTCGACGTCGAGGATCACGTCACCGACTTGGAAGCCGTGATCGGCGGCGACGCCGTCCGGATCGACCGCGGTGACGACGACGCCGTTGCCGTCCGCGCCGGCGACCTTGCTTCCGGGCGCCAATGTGAGCCCGAGCTTCGGCACGTCGTTATCGGGAGTCTCGCGCTGGTTCTGCTGGTTGGCGGCTTGGCGCTCGCTCGGCAACGTGCCGAGTGTCAGCGTCACAGTTTTTTCCTGACCCTGATGGATCAGTCCGAGCTTGACGGTGGTGCCGGGAGCCATCGTGCCGATCCGGCGCGCCAGCTCGCGCGCATCGGCGACGGATGTGCCGTCGACCGAGGTGATGACATCGCCGCTTTCGATTCCGGCCTTGGCCGCCGGGCTGTTGGGCTGTGGCTCGGAGACCAGTGCGCCGGCGGCCTTCTTCAAGCCGAGGCTGTCGGCGAGGTCTGGAGTCACCTGCTGGATCTGCACGCCGATCCATCCGCGGGTGACGCTGCCCTTCTCGCGCAACTGCGTGACCACGTTCTTGACCGTATCGGAGGGAATGGCGAAGGCGATACCGACGGAGCCGCCGGAAGGCGAGAAGATCGCCGTATTAACGCCGATGACGTTGCCCTCGACGTCGAAAGTCGGGCCGCCAGAATTGCCTTTGTTGACCGGCGCGTCGATCTGGATGAAGTCGTCGTAGGGGCCGGCGCCGATGTCGCGGCCGCGGGCCGAGACGATGCCGGCGGTCACCGTGCCGCCGAGGCCGAACGGATTGCCGACCGCCAGCACCCAGTCGCCGACGCGCGGCGCGCCGTCGGCGAGCTTCACATAGGGAAAGTCGTTGCCGTCGACCTTGATCAAAGCGAGGTCGGTGCGCGGATCGGTGCCGATGACCTTGGCGCTGTGGGTTTTGCCGTCGTCGGTCGTGACTTGTACGTTGTCGGCGTTCTGCACCACGTGATTGTTGGTCACCGCATAGCCGTCGGCAGTAATGAAGAAGCCGGAGCCCTGGCCGGTGATGACTTGGTGACCGCCGCCCTCGCCATTGTTGGGCATGCCGAAGCGCCGGAAGAAATGCTCGAAGGGTGAGCCGGGCGGGAACGGGAGTTCGTCATTGCTCAGCCCGGTATGGGCCGGCCGCTCCATCTTGACGCGCACCGAGATCACCGCCGGTTTGACCTTGGCAACAATGTCGGCGAAGCCGACGGGATGCTGTGGAAGCTGCTGGGTCTCTTTCGACAGGTTCTGCGCATGCGCGGCATCGGCAAACAGGAAATCAGCCTTCGGCGCCATGGAAGTCGCAAAAACCGCCGCCGCGCCAAAGCCGAAAATCGTTGTAGCCAGAAGCGCCATACGCCGCGCGGACAGGCCGCGGCGTGAGGGTGGTGTACTGCCGTTCATTACCGTCTCCAAATCGGTTGCCCGCCTTACGCGGAAGGCGCCCCCAAGGCCCCGCATTTGCCCGGCAATGTGGGCAAGCGCGCCTTACGGCGTGCTGTCGGCGGGATTAAAGGTTCGTAATGTGGCTACGATGGAACTCCGCGGCCAAGCTCCCGGCTCAGCCTTCTTCGCGCATGAGATTAGCGAGGCGGGCTTCTTCGGCGGCGGTGAGGTTGGCGGTTTCGGCGAGCGGGGCGGCGCGGCGGCGGCGCAGCACGATGACGATGGTGGCGATGCCGAGGACGAGGAGCGCGGGCGGCAGGCCCCAGAGCGCCGCGGTGTGCCATGACAAGGGCGGCTTGAGCAGCACGAATTCGCCGTAGCGGGCGACCAGGAAGTCGAGCACCTGGGCGTCGCTGTCGCCGGCCTTGAGCCGCTCGCGCACCAGCACCCGCAGGTCGTGCGCCAGCGGCGCGTCGGAATCGTCGATCGACTGGTTCTGGCAGACCATGCAGCGCAATTCCTTGGACAGCGTGCGGGCACGGGCTTCCAGGATCGGGTTCGCCAGTATCTCCTTGGGCTCGACCGCCCGCAGCGGCGCCACCGCCGCGAGCAGCAAGACGAGCGCCACGGCGAGTATCGCCGGCAGCAGGAGGCGCAGGCGCGCGGTGGCCACGGCGCTCACTCCGCCGCTTGCAGTGCCGCTGGGGCTTTCGCCCGCCGCGGCGCGCCGACCCGCAGCCGCCGGTCGGACAGCGATAGCGCCCCGCCGGCAAACATGAACAGGGCGCCGAGCCAGATCAGCAGCACCTGCGGCTTGAAGTAGAGCCGCACCGCGACCGAGCCGTCCGCATTGGGATCGCCGAGCGACAGATAGAGCTGGCTGAACCGCCGGCTCATCAGCGCCGCCTCGGTGGTCGCCATGTTGCGGGCCGGGAAGGTGCGCCGGCTCGGCTCCATGGCGCCGAGCAACTCGCCGCTGGCGCGCCGCACGGTAAAATGGCCGACCAGTTCGTGATAGTTGGCGCCGGGGCGCTCGAACAGGCCGTCGAAGGTGAGCCGGTAATGCGCGATCTCGACGGTGTCTCCCGGCTTGATCGCGGCGATGCGTTCACTGCCCCAGGCGGTCACCGCGACGATGCCGAGAAGCGTGACGCCGATGCCGAAATGCGCCAGCGCCGTGCCCCAGGCCGAGCGCGGCAGGCCTGCCGCCCGCCGCAGCGCCGCGCCGAACGGCACCCGCAGGATCATGGTGCGCTCGAAGAGGTCGATGAGCGCACCGGCCATGACGAAGATCGAAAGCCCCACCCCGAACGGCGCCAGCACCGGGCCGCCGCGTTGCAGCGCAAACGAAGCGGCAATGGCGACGGCGGCGAGCAGCGCCGCGGCCAGCAGGCGTTGCGCCGCGGCCAACAGGTCGCCGCGCTTCCAGCCGAGCAGCGGTCCGAACGGCATCGCCAGGAGAAGCGGCACGAACAGTGGGCCGAAGGTCAAGTTGAAGAACGGCGGCCCGACCGAAATCTTGGCCCCGGTCAAGGCTTCCAGCGCCAGCGGATAGAGCGTGCCGACGAACACCGTGGCGCAGGCCGAGGTCAGGAACAGATTGTTGAACACCAGCGCGCCTTCGCGCGAGATCGGCGCGAACAGCCCGCCCTGCTTGAGCAGCGGCGCCCGGGCGGCATAGAGCGCTAACGCGCCGCCGATGAAGATCGCCAGGATCGCCAGGATGAAGACGCCGCGCGTCGGATCGGTGGCAAAAGAATGCACCGAGGTGAGCACGCCCGAGCGCACCAGGAAGGTGCCGATCAGCGACAGCGAGAACGCCAGGATCGCCAACAGGATGGTCCAGACCTTGAGCGCGCCGCGCTTCTCCATCACCACCGCGGAATGCAGCAGCGCCGTGCCGGCCAGCCACGGCATCAGCGAGGCGTTCTCCACCGGGTCCCAGAACCAGTAGCCGCCCCAGCCCAGCTCGTAATAGGCCCAGTACGAGCCGCCGGCGATGCCGAGCGTCAGGCACATCCAGGCGCCGAGCACCCACGGCCGCACCCAGCGCGCCCAGGCGGCGTCGATGCGGCCCTCCAGCAGCGCCGCAATGGCGAACGAAAACGCGATCGAGAAGCCGACATAGCCGAGATAAAGCATCGGCGGATGGAAGGCCAAGCCAGGATCCTGCAGGATCGGATTGAGGTCGCGGCCCTCCAACGGCGCGTTCGCAATGCGCAGAAACGGGTTCGACGTGACCAGGATGAACAGATCGAAGGCCGCCGCAATCCAGGCCTGCACCGCCAGCGAATTGGCCTTCAGCTTGACCGGCAGATTGTTGCCGAACACCGCCACCAGCGCGCCGAAGAACGTCAGAATGAACACCCACAGCATCATCGAGCCTTCGTGGTTGCCCCAGATGCTGGTCAGCCGGTAGATCAGCGGCATCGCCGAGTTCGAGTTCTCGTAGACGTTGAGCACGGAAAAGTCGGAGGTGACGTAGCACACCGCCAGCGCTCCGAACGAAAACGCCACGAAGACGAATTGCGCCAGCGCCGCCGGCGTCGCCATGCTCATCAGCACCGCATCGTTGCTGCGCGCGCCAACAAGCGGCATCGTGCCCTGGATCAGCGCCAGGCCCAGCGCCAGCATCAGCGCGTAATGGCCGAGTTCAGCAATCACTTGCCCCCTCCCGCAACCGGCACCGCCGCCTTCTTGGCGTAATCGTCCTGCCAATGCCCGCTCTTCTTCAAGGCCGCCGCGACCTCCTTCGGCATGTAGGTCTCGTCATGCTTGGCCAGCACCGTGTCGGCCTCGAACACGCCAGCGCCGTCCAGCACCCCCTCGGCCACCACCCCTTGGCCTTCGCGGAACAGGTCCGGCAGAACACCCCGATAGCTGACCGCGAT
>JBEKJZ010000075.1:0-16573 GCA_050010955.1 Xanthobacteraceae bacterium
TCAGGCGATGGTTGGGCCGAACTTCAAAAGGATGGATCGCTCACCGGAGAAATCCGCTTCCATAACGGTGACGATTCAACCTTCAAGGCTCGCCGATGGTGAGTTCTTCAGCAGCCTGTTAGCGCGCTTGCCGAAGACGTGATCGCGAACACGTTGCCGCTTTTTCAGGACGGCGAGCCCTGCTGGGGCTAAGGGAATTTGATGCTCGCGCCGATTCTTGGTGCGCTTGGGCGGCAATGAGATCAGCGCAGCGTCGAAATCAATCTCGTCCCAGCGCAGGCTGCCGATTTCATCACGCCGCTGCCCGGTCAAGGCCAATAGCTTGATGATGTCGCCGAAATCATCATCGGCCAGCGCGTTCCAGATGTCGCGCAGCTCCCCTTCGTCGAGAACGCGATCCCGCGCGCCCGACTCGACGGCCTTGTTAACCGAGATTTTCGAATACGCGGCGCGGCTTTTCTTGGTGCGGCAAAAAGAGCGATTGAAGCCGCGCAGTTACGTCGAGGAAGGCTCTTGCGGTCTCATGCTGCGTCAAGAGCCGACGCACCACCACTCTTCGAATCTGAGGGTCGGGACTCTCCGAGCGCGCCACATAAAAGTCTTTCGCGGCGGCCGGAGGGCCTTGGTTCTTCAGGTGATCGAAAAGGTTGCTGGCGGCCGCCACCCGTAAAGCCAATCGTGGTGGTGCAGCAGGCGCTTGCCGCCGAGCATCCGCATCGCGGCATCGCGCAGCCGAGCCCGCGCGCCCGCGAGGTGATAGCGTGCGCCGTTGCGGGCCGCCAAGCGTTGCACGCGCCGCGTGCGGTCGCGGCGCATCGCGCAATAGGTGCGCAGCGCGCCGGCCGCGTCGTCGGGCTGCCGCGCCAGGCATTGTGCGGCAACGGCGGCATCCTCGATTGCCATGGCGGCACCTTGCGCCAGAAACGGCAGCATCGGATGGGCGGCATCGCCAAGAAGCGCCACCGGGCCCTGCGACCAGCGGTTCAGCGGCGGTCGGTCGTAAAGGGCCCATTTCAGCCAAGCCTCCGGCAGGCCGACCAGCGCCAGCGCCGATGGCGTCCAGCCCTCGCCGGTCAGGCGCGGGATGAGATCAGCGGGGCTCGCCGGCTTGCTCCAGCCCGGCGCGTTCCAGCTATCCGTCGTGATGGCTACGACGTTGATGAGGCGGCCGGCTTTGACCGGATAATGCACCAGGTGGGCATCGCGCCCGAGCCAGAGATGGACCAGGGGCTCGCGGAATTCGGGCGCCACCTGATCCGCGGGAACCAAGCCTCGCCAAGCGGTTCGCCCGGCAAAGCGCGGTGCCTCGCCATCGCCGAGGCGTTCGCGCAGAACCGACCACAGCCCGTCGGCCGCCAAGAGGGCGAGCCCGCGCTCCTTTGTCAGGCCGGCATGTCCATGCGCCCAGACAGTGACCTCGTTTGGATCCGCGGCGAAACCTTCCACGCGCGTGCCAAGCTTGACCGTAACGGCGGGATGCACGGACACGGCGGCAAAAAGCGCCGCCTGTAAATCGCCGCGATGAATGACCCAATACGGCGCGCCGTAGCGCTGTTCGGCGGCTTCGCCAAGCGGTATGCGCACGATTTCGCGTCCGCTCGTGGCGCCAAGAACGCGCAGTGCCGTGGGCACGACGGCCTCCGGCCGTAGCCGGCTCTCCAGCCCAAGGTCGATCAGCGTGCGCGCGGCATTGGGCGAGAGCTGGATACCGGCGCCGGTTTCCTCGAGCCGCTCGGCCTGCTCAAGCACGGCGACGCGAAAGCCGTTGCGCGCGAGCGCAAGCGCAGCGGTCAGCCCGCCGATGCCGGCGCCGGCAACAATAACGCTACGCGGGGACGCCAGGGCAGGAGACTCCCGCCCGTGGCTCAAGCGGGAACGTCGTGCAAGGCGCATTCCGCCGGCCGCGCGGCGCCCGGCGCCAGCGTCGGGTCGTAGCGGTAGAGCGTCGAGCAATAGGGGCAGATGTACTCGCTGTCCTCGCCCATGTCGCAGAACACGTGCGGGTGATCAAACGGCGGCTTGGCACCGACGCACATGAATTCCTTGGCGCCGATGTCGATGACCGGAACGCCGAGGTCGTTGTGGAAGTGAGGAACGATCGTGTCCGTCATGGTCTCGATGGGATGTGGTTCGGGGCGCTGGCACCATAGCGGCCCCCGGCGCCAATTCCTAGCGGTCCATTCCGGCAGGCCGCACATGGCGTGGCGCCTCGGCGACTTTGGCCGCCGCGAGATGCAAAGCATGAGCGCGGGCGCTATCGTCACGGCATGCCGCGCTTCACGCATGACGGGGTGGAAATCGCCTTTCTCGACGAAGGCGAGGGCGAGCCAATCGTGCTCGTGCACGGCTTTGCCTCCACCAAGGAGGTGAATTGGGTTTTTCCCGGCTGGGTGACAACGCTCACGCGCGCCGGACGCCGTGTCATCGCGCTCGACAATCGCGGCCATGGCGAGTCGACCAAGCTTTACGTGCCGGCCGCCTACCACAGCTCGCTCATGACCGAGGATGTGCGCGCCCTCCTCGATCACCTTGGGCTCGGCCACGCCGACGTCATGGGTTACTCGATGGGCGCGCGGATCACGGCGTTCCTGGCGCTGGCCCATTCCGAGCGGGTGCGTTCGGCAGTGCTCGGCGGCCTTGGCATCCGTCTTGTCGACGGTGTCGGGCTGCCGGAGACGGTCGCGCAGGCCCTCGAAGCGCCGGCGCTTGCCGATGTGTCCGACCCCACCGGATATATGTTCCGCGCCTTCGCCGAGCAGACGCATTCGGATCTCCGCGCGCTTGGCGCGTGCATGCGCGGCTCGCGCCAGACGCTGAGTCCTAGCGAGGTCGGCCGTATCGCGGTGCCTGTTCTGGTCGCGGTGGGCAGCAAGGACCCGGTTGCCGGTTCGCCGGAACAGCTTGCCGCGCTCATCCCCGGCGCGCGGGCCCTCATCATTCCGGGCCGCGATCATATGCTTGCGGTCGGCGACCGGGCGTTCAAGACCGGCGTGCTCGAATTCCTGGCGCAGCGGGCGTAAGCGGTGCAATCGGCCATTGGCCCAATTCCTTCGGCCAATGGCGGACTTAGCGCTGCGCCTGCGGTCGCTCGCAGCCCCTCTGGTTTCTGTCCTGCGCCGCCCCAATTATGATAGCATCGGGTTGATCCCGGGAGGCACTGCGATGGCGCAGTATCAGGTGAAGCCCGCGCTCGATACCGTGGACCCGGTATGGGCGCGCATCCGCCGCGAGGCGGAAGAGGTGGTGCGGCGCGAGCCGGAGTTGGCCACTTTCATCTATTCGAGCATTCTGCATCACGACGCCCTTGAAGCAGCCATTATCTACCGGCTGGCCGAGCGGCTCGACCATCCGGCGCTGTCGGGCGAGTTGATCCGGCAAGCCTATGCGGATGCGCTCAGGGATACGCCGTCGCTCGGCGATGCCTTCCGCGCCGATCTCGTGGCGACGGTCGACCGCGATCCGGCGACCCATCGCGTGCTCGAGCCGGTTCTCTATTACAAGGGCTTTCATGCCATCCAGACGCATCGGCTGTCGCATTGGCTGTGGAGCAAGGGTCGCCGCGATTTCGCGCTTTACCTGCAGAGTAGAACGTCGGCGGTGTTCCAGTGCGACATCCACCCGGCCGCGCGCATTGGGCGCGGTATTTTCCTCGATCACGCCACCGGACTCGTTGTCGGCGAAACCGCGGTGATCGAAGACGATGTGTCCATGCTGCACGGCGTGACGCTCGGCGGCACCGGCAAGGAACACGAAGATCGCCATCCGAAAATCCGCTACGGCGTGATGATCGGCGCCGGCGCCAAGATCCTCGGCAACATCGAGATCGGGCATTGCGCGCGCATCGCGGCGGGCTCGGTGGTGATCAAGCCGGTGCCGAACAACGTCACGGTCGCCGGCGTTCCCGCCAAGGTGATCGGCGTTGCCGGCTGCCCGGAGCCGGCGCGCACCATGGATCAAATGTTTCAGGACGAAGCTTGACGGCGAAGGAGCTGTTCGGCTCGCCATTGTCGCGGCCGCCGGCGCATGCTAGAGCGCAATCGCTTAAGATTGAACCGATTGCGATCTAGCTTCCTTCGTAGCGCATGATCTTTTCGGAAAACCGGCATCCACTTTTCCGGATCATGCTTTAGGCGGCAGCAGCGGGAGGCGTTCGGTGGACGTGCAGGAAGTCAAGAAGCTCGACGCTTACCTCAAGAAGCTGTTCGGCAATCCACGTCTGCGCGTGGTACCGCGGCCGAAAACGGACGATTCGGCCGACGTCTATGTCGGCGACGAGAGATTGGGCGATCTTAAGCTGGACGACGAGGACGAGGACCTCTCCTATAATTTTCGAATGGAAATAGATCTAGGAGAAGGGAGCGACGCCGATCAGATCAAGCGCTTGGAGACGTATCTGAAGCGAAGATTCGACAATGAGACCGTACGCGTTGTGCCCCGGATGAAGAAAACGGATTCGCTCGAAGCCTACTTAGGCGATGAATTCATCGGCGTCTTATTCGTCGATGATGAGAAGCGGGGCCGATCTTACATTCTTGAAATGCCGATTCTGGATATGGACTTGGCCTGAGCCGCCCGGGCTTACAGGAAATTTGGATTACTTCGCCGCCGAGCCGCTAATTTCCCTGCGGATGCAGTTGCGCGATCAGCTGGTCGAACGAGGCTGCGACGCTGCGCCAGTGATTGAGCCATTCCCGCGGAAACCGCAGCGTGATCTCGGCGGCGCCGAGCGAGCGCTCGTTGACGCATGTGCCGGGCAAAATCCGAATCGGCCGCGTGCAGCGCACGATGAATAGCTCGGGCTGCTCTGCGAGGTAGATCAGATCTTCGCTCTCATAGGGCGTACCGGTGCGGAAGGCGACGACTGCTAGCCCGTCCGGACCCGCCGTCGCCTGCATCTCGATGTAACGCGGATAGACGGTGCGCAGCCGCTCGGCCGGAGCGAGCACGGCGCCAAGGTCGGCGATGGTGACGAACAGGCGGTCGTCGGCGCTGGGCAATGCGGGCTGCGCATCGCCGTCGCGCATGGCCGGCGGCTTGGTTGGCGGTGCGCCGTCCGATGGCGGCGGCGCGAGCGAGGGCCACAGGAAGACAAGATCGATCCGCTCATGGGCGCCGGGCTGGCGCTGCACGGCCTCGCGGATCGCCGCTTGTGGCACGTTGAAGAGTACGCCCGCGACCGTGACCGGAACGGCCGGCGCATCGACCGGGATCGCCGCGTTCGGCCAGGTCGGCCACAGCACATAGGAGACGAAGGTTCCGACGGCGGCAAGCAGCAGAACGAGACTCGCAAGCGGCAACAGCACAAAGCTGCGCGACTTGCGGCGGACTTTGCTCCGGGAAACCGCGTGCGCCGTCATGCCCTAAGGCCCGCTGCGAATCAGAAGCAGTATGGCACGGCGGGGAGAGGCCGGGCCGTTAACCCTTTTTTAAGCAAGTCGTGGCAGCGCGCCGCGCGCTTTGCCAAGTTTGCGGAAAATCGGGGGCGTTTGAATGCTCGAAATCATGCAGACGGCGATTTCGCCCGATGCCGTCGAGGTGGTTTTCGCAATTGCCGTCGGTTTTTCGGTGGCCGGACTGTGCGCCTGCGGTTATCGCCTGTTCGGGATGCATTTCCCAAGTTTCCGATTGCTCGAAGCGGGGCCCATGGCGGCGCGCTTTGCCGCGGTTCCCTTGCTCATCTTCTCCGCTCCTTTCCTGATCATGCGCAACACGCTGCACGGCCGCCGCGTCGAGCGCCGCCGCGTCGAATTCGTCGTCGTGGCTGTGGCGATCGCCGGACTGTGGAGCCTGATGTCGGGGACGGCCGTCATGATGGCGCTTCAAGCGCTGCTCAGCGTCTGATACGGATTGTTCAGTCATTCGCGGGCGCGGACGAAGTCCGCGAGCTCGGAATCCATATTCGCTGACCGTGGTTATGGATTCCGGGCTCGTTTATTTGCGGGCCCGCAACGACGAATTGGCAGGGTGACCATCGCTCATGATCTACGAACTCGACGGGCAGAAGCCGGACTTGCCGGAGGAGGGCCACTATTGGGTCGCGCCCAGCGCGGCGGTCATCGGCAAGGTGCGGCTGAAAATCGACTGCAGCATCTGGTTCGGCGCGGTGCTGCGCGGCGACAACGAGTGGATCGAGCTCGGCGCGCGCTCGCAGATTCAGGACAATGCGACGCTGCACACCGATTCCGGTTTCCCGATCACCATCGGGCCGGGTTGCGTCATCGGCCATAGCGTCATCCTGCACGGTTGCACCATCGGCCACCACGCGCTGATCGGCATGGGCGCGATCGTGCTCAACGGCGCGCGCGTCGGCGCCAACAGCATCGTCGGCGCCGGCGCGCTCATCACCGAGGGCAAGTCGTTTCCGGAAAGATCGCTGATCGTGGGAACGCCGGCGCGCGCCATCCGCACGCTCGACGAAACGGCGGCGGCGGGAATCGCCGACGGCGCCGAGTTCTACGTCGGCAACTTCAAGCGCTATGCCAAGGGCCTGAAACCGATCGGATGACGGGGCGGCGAGCGTTTACTCACTTCGCCTCGGCGGTTTCCGGTTCGCCGGGCGTTCCCGGCGCGCCGGTAACGCGGACTTTGTCGCCGGTCGCGATGCCCTCGGGCGGGTTCGCCACCACGCGATCGTCGGCTGTGATCCCCGATCCGATCTCGACCTCATTGCCCAGATCGCGGGCAATCGTCACCTGCTTGAGAATGATGCGGCCGTCGCTGCCGACGGTGGCGACGTGCAAGCCGCTCTGATTGAAAATCAGCGCACTCGCCGGGACGTTGATCGCGATCTCGGGATGCGGCAGATCGAAGGTTACATTGGTGAAATCGCCGGTCATCAGCTCGGCGTGCGAGTTGTCGACGACAAGCTGCATCCGGGTCGTGCCGGAGGCAATGTCAACGGCCTGTGCCGACGCCTCGACCGTCGCCGGAAACGTCCGCCCCGGATACTCGGGCACCGAGATCTGCGCTTTGGTGCCGATCGGGATATTGGGCACGTAGCTCTGCGGAACATTGACGTAGACGCGCAGGTGGCTGGTTTCCGAAACCACGAACAGCGGCGGCCCGCCGCCGCCGGCGTTGATCAGCGCTCCGATATCGGTGGTGCGCGCGGTGACCAGCCCGTCGAACGGCGCGGTCAGGCGCTTATATTGTTCGAGGACGCGCAGCCGGTCGAGATTGGCCTGTGCCGCTCGCACCAGCCCCTGCTTGTTGGCGGCATCGGCCGCCCGCTGGTCGAGGTCCTGTTGCGAGATGGCATAGGTCTTGATCAATGATTGGCCGCGCGTGAGCGTCATATCCGACAGCACGGAATTGGCCTTGGCGCTGGCCAGATTGGCCTCCGCCTGCATGATCTGCTGGTCGAGATCCGGCGCGTCGATTTCGGCCAGCAACTGGCCCGTCTTGACCGGCGTGCCGATGTCGGCCTTCCAGTCCTTCACGTAACCGGTGACGCGGGCATAAATCTGCGCCTGGGTGTAGGCCTCGAGCCTGCCCGGAAGTGAGAATGTCGTCGTTTTGCCGCGGGTGTCCGGCAGGGTGACGGCGACCACCGGCACCGCCTGGGTCTCGGTCCATTCTTGCAATTTCGCGTCGGCGATCTTGCGCGTGGTAATGCCTACGACGATGATGACCACGCCGATAATCGCCGCCGAAATCCCGGCGATATAAAGCCCGCGCCGCGATAGCGTCGGGATGGGCGGGGTGGAATCAGGCGGCATGCGGCTCTCCGATCGCAGCGCCCACCGAACCGCGACGTTGGTGGATGATGCTGAAGACCACCGGCACGAATATCAGAGTTGCGACAGTCGCGAAACAAAGGCCGCCGACCACCGCGCGGCCGAGCGGCGCATTTTGTTCGCCGCCTTCGCCGAGGCCAAGCGCCATCGGCAACATGCCGATGATCATCGCCAGAGCCGTCATCAGAACCGGGCGCAGGCGGACAAATCCCGCTTCGATCGCGGCGGCGACCGCGTCGCCGTGCTGCTGCAGCCGTTCCGTGGCGAAGCTGATGACCAAAACGCTGTTGGCCGTGGCCACGCCCATGCACATGATGGCGCCGGTCAGCGCGGGAACCGACAGCGTCGTCCCTGTGGCGAACAGCATCCACACGATGCCGGCCAGCGCCGCCGGCAGCGCGGTGATGATCACAAACGGATCGGCCCAGGACTGGAAGTTGACCACGATCAATAGGTAAATGAGCACGACCGCGGCGAGCAGTCCGAAGATCAGCCCGGAGAACGAGTTGTTCATGGTCTTGACCTGCCCGAGCATGACGACGCGCGCGGTCTTCGGCGCGTCCTTCGCGGCTTCGTCTAGGACCTTCTGGGCATCGGCAGCGACGGCGCCGAGATCGCGACCTTGGGTCGTGCCGTAGATTTGGATCATAGGCTGAATATCGTATTCCGAATAGACTGCCGGCAGGGTCACCCGCTTGATGTCGGCGATGGCACCCAGCGTCTGCGGCGGCGCTCCCGGCGCGGTGATCGGCAGATTGCGCAGCGCGTTCAAGGAATCGACCTGATATTGCGGCGTCTGCATGACAATCGAGTAGTTCACGCCATTCTCCGGATTGAGCCAGAACGTCGGCTGCACCTGGCTCGAACCGGCGAGGTTGACCACCATGCTGTTGGTGACATCGCGTTCGGTGATGCCGACGTATTGCGCCCGCGTCCGGTCGACGTCGACATCGAAGGTGGGAGCGCCCAGCGATTGCTGGATGCGCGCGTCGACCAGACCGGGAACGTGGCGCAGCCGCCGCAGCAGCTCCTGCGCGTAGGCGAAGTTCTCATCGAGATGCGGCCCGCGTATCTGCACCTCGATCGGCGCCGGCGCGCCGAAATTGAGAATTTGGCTGATGATATCGGCCGGCAGAAATGAAAACGTCGTGCCCGGGAAGCGGGCCGGCAGTTCCTCGCGCAATCTGCGCACGTAATCCGCCGTCGGCCGGTGATCCTCGCTCAGGCCGATTTGAATCTCGCCGTCCTGCGAGCCGATAGTGCCGGTGTTGTTGTAGGTCATGTTGATACCGCTGACTGGAAAGCCGATGTTGTCGACCAGCGTCTTGAGCTCTTCCGGCGGAATGATTTGGCGGACCACCTTCTCGATTTCGGCGAATTGGCGGGCATTTTCCTCGACCCGCGTGCCGACGTGGCTCCGCACATGCATCAGGATGCGTCCGCCGTCGACGGACGGAAAGAAGTCGCGCCCGAGATAAGGCGTCAACGCGAACGTGCCGACCACGAAGGCCAGGAAGCAGCTGACGAAGATCGCCCGACGGCGCAGCGCCATCGTCAAAAGCTCGCGATAGGCGAGGCGGGCGCGCTCAAAGCGCAATTCAAAGGCGCGCTGCAAGCGCACCAAAGGGTTTCGCGACCGCGGCAGCGGGCCGTCGAGGCCGTGCATGTCGGTATGCGGTTCGTGCTTGCGCAGCATGTATTTCGCCATCGTCGGCACCAGCGTGCGCGAGAGAATGAACGACCAGACCATGGCCGCCATCACCGCTTCGGCCAGCGGCACGAACAGGAAGTGTGGAACGCCGGTCAAAAAGAACATCGGCACGAACACGATGCAAATGCACAATAGCGAAACGAACGCCGGCGTCACGATCTGCTCGGCGCCGTCGAGGATGGCTTGCTCGACCTCCTTGCCCTGCTCGAGATGCCAGTTGATGTTTTCGATCGTCACCGTCGCTTCGTCGACCAGGATGCCGACGGCCAACGCGAGCCCGCCCAAGGTCATGATGTTGAGCGTTTCGCCCAAGGCCCACAGCGTCGCGATCGAGCCGAGCACCGACAGCGGAATGGAGGTGGCGATGATCAGCGTCGAACGGAAGCTGCCGAGGAACAGCAAAATCATCAAGCTGGTGAGCGCGGCCGCAATGACGCCCTCGCGGACCACGCCGCCGATCGCGGCATCGATGAATATCGACTGATCGCCGATCGGCGTGAGCAGGAGATTGTTAGGCAGGGTGTTTTTCATCTCCTGCACTTTTTTCTTGACGCCCTCGATGATCGAGAGCGTCGAGACCGCGCCGTTCTTCAATACGACCATCAGCACGGAACGGTTGCCGTCGACGTGAACGATATTGGTCTGCGGCGGGTTGCCGTCGCGGACATGGGCGACGTCATGAATGTAGACCATCGCGCCATTGACGGCTTTGATCGGCAGGTCGCCGAGCGCGTTGATTACGGAAGGCGCATTGTTGAGCTGAATCGCGTATTCAAAGGTACCGATTTTCTCCGTGCCAACCGGCGTAATCAGATTCTGCGCGGCGAGCGCGTTGGCGACGTCTTGACCGGAGAGGCCGCGCGCCCGCATCGCCTCCGGATCGACATCGATTTGCACCTGGCGAAACTTGCCGCCGAACGGCCAGGGCATCGCCGCGCCGGGCACGGTGACGATGGGAACGCGGACGAAGTTGAGGCCGAGGTCGAACAGCGTCTGCTCGGGCAGGCCTTTGCCCGACAGCGCGAGCTGGATGATCGGGACGGTCGAGGCGTTGTAGTTCAGGATCAGCGGCGGCACGGCGCCGGGCGGCATGTTCCGCAGCAAGGTCTGCGCGATGGCGGTGACCTGGGAGTTGGCGGTGCGGATGTCGGCGCCTTGCTGGAAGAACACCTTGACGATGCCGACGCCGGTATAGGAGTTGGCTTCGATATGCTCGATGTCGTTGACGGTCGTGGTCAGCGCCCGCTCGAACTGGGTGACCATGCGGCCGGCCATCTCCGCCGGCGGCAATCCGGTATAGCCCCAGATCACCGCGATCACCGGGATTCTGATTTCCGGGAATATGTCGACGGGCGTGCGCCAGGCCGCGAGCGGCCCGATGATCAGGAGAAGGAGAGCGAGGACGACGAAGGTGTAGGGGCGCCGCAGTGCGATGCGGACAAGGGCAGTCATACGGTACCGGCTCCCCAGTTAGTCAACACGGCCGCCCGCCATGAATCGCACAGAGATCGCCCCGCCGGGGCGAATTTCCCTCTGCGCGGCGCAACATAGCGGCACTAGCCGCCGGCACAACTCACAAAGACGTTTCCCGCCGCCCCGCGGGCGGGGGTACGCCCGAGTATGGCCCGACGAGTATGGCCAAAATCGCAAGCACCAGATCGCCAGCTCTGAACCCGGAACCGCCGGTTCCAGCCTTGCCGCCCCGAAAAAGATGCGACCGGCTCCCGGGGAACTGCTTGGTGTATATAGAAAAATCAAAAGCTTAGCGATGATCGTGCCCAATTGCGGGGTCACAGTCGATTTCTGTGCCGCTTTGCCCTCAAGAGCGCGGGTCCGCGGCCGGACAAGCTCGGCAATAACGACCAGGTGGTTGAGCTAGGCCGCTTCCGTGCCGTCGGCGCCCGGAAAGGTGCTCTTCAATTGTTGGAGTTTGCGGCGCAGCGCTGCAACCGTGGACTCGAGTTTTGCCACGCGCTGCGCCAAATCGCCGAGCTCCGGCGCAGCAGCGGAAAGCGCGAAATCGGGGAAACCGAGGCCGATCTCATCGCCGTGGCGCCACTGTACGCGCGCCCGCACAGTCTGTTCCTTCTGCGGAATGTAGAGCTCGACGACGTCGGGAACATTCACAGTGTCGGAAAAGATGATGCGCGCTCCCTCGTCGGAGATTTCCCGGATCAGACAATCCATCGCGCCGCGTCGTTTGTTGAAATAGACACAGCCGCGCAGGAAGCTCTTCTGCCGTGTGACGCGACGGCGTTCTGCCATGTTCGTTTCCTCGACCGAGCGGTTCTTTGCGAAGGATAGGCAGGCCCCGATTAACGCGTTCTCAACGCTGCAATCGGCGAGGTGGCGAGCCGGAACAGCGCGACAAAATCAAACGCGCAAGCGCTGATTGTCGGTGCTTGACGCAGATCAATGGAAGCATCCGCGAATTTTCGCATTATGGCGATGCTTTCAGGCAAGCTGGGTTTAATCTGCCGAAGCATTGGCACGGAATCCGTAGGGAGTGCGGAGGCGAGGCATGGACCTCAAGGAATGAAGGACCTGCCTTTATCCAAAGTCTACCAATTGCTCGAGCCGGGCCCGGTGGTGTTGCTGACGACCGCCCGCAAAGGGCGCACCAACGTCATGACCATGTCCTGGCACATGATGGTCGAGTTCGAGCCGCCGCGGGTCGCCTGTATCGTCAGCAGCGCCAATTACAGCTTCGCCGCGCTTCGCAGCACCGGCGAGTGCGTGATCGCCATCCCGGCGCGGAAGCTTGCGGCCAAGGCGGTGAAGGTCGGGAATTCCTCGGGTCGCGACATCGACAAATTCGCCACGTTCGGTCTGACCAAAATGCCGGCCAAGCGCGTGGCGGCGCCGCTCATCGCCGATTGTTTTGCTAATCTCGAATGCAAGGTGACCGACACGCGCTTGGTGAACAAGTACAACCTCTTTATTCTCGAAGTGCTCAAGGCCTGGATCGATCCGGCGCAGAAGAATCCGAAAACGATTCACCACCGCGGATATGGCACATTCGTCGTCGACGGCGACACGATCACGTTGAAGTCAGAGATGCGGTGATCCAAGCATCCGACCGATCACTCTCCGACCACGGCATCATGCGCAGCGGTCGAGGTCCGGAACA
Source organism: Xanthobacteraceae bacterium (assembly GCA_050010955.1). Taxonomy (GTDB): domain Bacteria; phylum Pseudomonadota; class Alphaproteobacteria; order Rhizobiales; family Xanthobacteraceae; genus BOG-931. The sequence goes on from JBEKJZ010000075.1 coordinate 12,578, forward strand.
GCGCTAGTGCCACGAGGTCTTCTTCAACAAATGGCAGATCGCGCCGGGTAATGTCTTCCAAAGAAGGTGCGGCCGGCTCCTGGGGAAGAGCCGGCCGCGCGAACCCGGTCTGGGGACGGGGAGGGGTGGGGACGTGACCGGGGTCGCAACTCCTTAAAGATCAGCGTGAGGTGGCCGTCGCCGGCGCGTTGCGCGGCTCGCCGAGCGCAATCCACACATTCGGGTCGGCTTGCGACTGGCGCTTGACGAAGCGATAGCCGGTTTCCGACCACGGCAGAATTTGGTCGTTCTGGTTGTCGAGGATGTATTCGCCTTTGTCGGTCTTGACGGTGAGCACGGCGTGACCGTCACCGTGTTTGTCGCGCACCACGGTGATGAGCAACGCCTCGCGCGGCCAGCCCGCTTGCATCAGCATGCGGCGCTTGAGCAGCACGTAGTCTTCGCAGTCGCCGTAGCCGTCGTCGGGATAATTCCAGCGCTCGACCACGCCCCAATGATCCATGTCGGTCATCGGCTTGATGTGCGTGTTGACCCAAAGGTTCACGCGATCGAGGGTTTTCCAGGCGGACGTGGACAGCATCACGTCGCGCGGCTGCGACGGCTTGATCTTGCATTCCGGATCGTACTCGACGCAGAACTCGATCCAGCCGATGGGCGCTCGGGTCGTCTCGCCCAATGCGATGAACAGGGGACGTTCCTCTGCCATGCTGGCCGTCGGCATCGCCTGCACAGCCAGGGCGAGGAGGCCGGCAGCCGCGCCGCGCCTGAGCAATGCCTTGACAACCGAACTCATGACCCCTCTCCCGACTTGTTGGGGCCATGTTTGCCACAAAGCTTTTGCGCTGCGCCTAAGTTGAGTGCTGCAATTTGAAGTAAAGACCGATAAACATCCGAGAAAAAAGCGAGAATATTCTCGGGAAACTCAAGTAAAGTTTTAGTTGTTCAAATTCGCTTCAAATTGTGCGCATCGCGGCGGCCGTGGCGGCGGCAGCGGGTTTTGTGCGAGGCTGCATGACGTTGCGTTCCCGGCCCGCGCGGCGGTGCGACGGTTCCGGCAGTATCAAGGTGCCGCGGCTGCCCGCCGTTGGAGCCGGAAGCCATTGCGTCGGCGTTTGCCCGGCGGTGACGTTCTTTGTGAATCGTCCTTTAGCGGACAGACCTTAGTTAGTGTCAATGCGACGGAGCCTGGATCGGCGCGCAGTTCGTTCAGCCCGAGAGAAGGCAATCTTGCGTGCGCGCCGAGGCGGAGAGTTCATGGACCAAGAGAGAGCCCCGCGACGCGCGCCGAGTTCCCGCGCGGCGAGCACCCGCAAAGTCTCGCACTCGTCCCGAGCGGCTGAAGGGGGTTATTCGCCGCCGCCGGTGACGTTCTCTTCCAGCGAGTCGGGGTGCTGCAGCCGGGTGAACTCGATGGCGAAGCCGTCGTCGATGTGACGCACCACGCGGCCCTGCACTTTGCCGAGCGTGACCAGCGTACCGATCGGCGGCCGTTGGTCGCTCATGATGCCGGCGCCGGATTGCGAGACGTCGATGATCCGGCAACTGAGATTGAGGCCATTCGGCAGAATCAGACGCCCGATGGGATTGCGCGGCGCGAAACGGCCGTGGCGACGGTCTTCCGGAGAGTCGAGAATGTGGCGATTGGCCAGCCAGGTCAGCTGCGCGGCGAGCTTGTCGCGCTTGCGCGGCGTTGCCGAGATCGTCATGGCGAAGCCGTTCAGAAAGATCCGCGCGACGTTGCCTTCGAGCCGACCGAGATGATCGACATAAGCGATGACGCGATCGCCCGGCTGGCCGCTGACCGGTGCAATCAGCGCTATGCCTCCGGGCGACATGTTCACGACCTGGCAGGGGAACTCGCGGCGATCCGGCAGCATATAGCGGCCGAGCAGGTCGACGCGGACACGCTGAAAGCGGCGGCGCTCTTCGCTGAGCGCCCGCAATCTCGGTTTTGGTTCGGCTAGTGCTGTGCCCATTTGCCTGCCGCCGTGCGCGCAAGCAGCCTAGGCTGGGCGATGTTAACGCCCCGTTAACCGCCCTTAACGTGGAGCTTGATCAGTTCGTTCCCACGCAATATCCGGCTCGCTTTCCCCATTTCGCGCGGCTGACTGTCCGCCTTCATAAACGAGCAGGCCGCGGCGGCTGCGGGGCGCCATAAAGCGCGGCAGCAGGCGTTTCTCGAGCGCAACGCCTACGTGCCGACGGCCGCCGAGATTGAGAGCGCCGATCGGGCTTAGGCCCAGCCAATGCGGGACTTTGAGCGGCGCCAGCACGCCAATGGCGCGTGCGAACTTTGGGCGCCGTGTGCCGACCGGCAGCAACAAAAGCTCGAGGTCGATCGGTTCACCGGTCTTGTTCTGCGCCGTCACCGCCGCAACCGTGCCGATGCATTCGTCAGCAAGGATCGCAAGCAGGTCGGCCACGGTGGGCCGGCTTGCCGTGGTCCAGAGGCCGAGGAAGGATTCCCCTTTGAGTTCTCGGCCGAACAGCGCGCAGACCCGCGTGCCGGCGAGGCGAACCGGATGACCGGTACTGCGATCGAGCGCAAGAATGAAGGCGTCGCTGAGCGCGCCGCGAATGGCGCCGGGCTCGATGTCGGCGCGCTCGGGCGCCGGGCGTGTCCCGCGCTTCTCCTGCCAATAAGCATAAAGCTCCCGGCTCGCGGCGTGCTTCATGAAGAGCTGCTCCCGTACTCGCGCCCGCCGTTGCCCTGTCCCCGATTGGGACAGGGATCACGGCGTTTGGCCGTCCGGGAAGCTCGGAGCAGGGCTTGTGCCGTGCGCGGCTTTGGCGGTGGCGCGTGGGCGGCAACGCTCAATTAATACTAACGAAACGTTGATGTTGGCGCCGCAGACGTGGCCGCATACGGTGGCGAACGTCACGCGCTGCCGACGCTCCTCGGCGGCATTTATCTAAGGGAGGCGAGGGGATGTGACCGGCGCCGGGCGACCGCGAGATCGCCGGCGTCGCGTGCGGAACCAAGCTGCAAAGGGAGGGCTCTTGCCCTCCCTTTTGTCTTTCCCGCGCGCTCGCGCTCGCCCATGACGGCTTGCCGTCGCAGCCATGGCGGCCTATCTCGGCGGGACGCTAGGTGCATCCCGGTGATTCAGCGTTCAGAGCCGATGTTCAATATACCGCCGGTCGTCATTGCGACGGTGGCGGTGCTGGTCCTCGTCCATGCGCTGCGTATGCTGGTGTTGAGCGACGCCGAGGATCTGCGGTTCCTGCTGACCTTCGCGTTTATTCCGGCGCGTTACGACACCGATCTCTTGCTCGGCGGCTCCTTCCCCGGCGGCCTCGGCGCCGATCTGTGGACCTTTTTCACTTACGCTTTTCTCCATGCCGATCTCCTCCATATCGGCCTTAATCTGGCTTGGCTGTTGCCCTTTGGCACCGCGCTGGCGCGCCGTTTCGGTACGTGGCGCTATGTGGCTTTCATGCTGGTCGTGGCCGCCGCTGGCGCGTTCGCGCATCTTGTCAGCCATCCGGGAGCGATGGTTCCGATGATCGGCGCCTCGGCGGCGATTTCCGGCGCTATGGCGGCGGCGCTGCGATTTGTGTTCCAGCGCGGCGGCCCGCTGGGGTTCTGGCGGCTGGATAGCCCCGGCGACAGCTACCGCGTGCCCGCCGCGCCGTTGCTTGCGACGCTCCGCGACCCGCGCTTTCTTATTTTTCTCGGCGTCTGGATGGGGCTGAATGCGCTCTTCGGCCTGGGCTCGACTTCGATGGTGGGGGACGGGCAGGAAATCGCCTGGCAGGCGCATATCGGCGGATTTGTCGCCGGCCTTTTGCTGTTCACCGCGTTCGATCCAGTCGTGCCGCGGCGGGAATTGGATACCAGGCCAAACGGGTGATGCCGTTCTCAATGAGATCGTGCTCATGCTATAAACTAAAGAGAGTCAGCACCGGTTTTTATGGGCGACTAAGCGAAGACTCGATGCTGCACCGCAATAAGGTGCAGGCAGACGAGGACGGATCCCGCCCGCGTAGAGCGGC
>JBEKJZ010000076.1:0-16428 GCA_050010955.1 Xanthobacteraceae bacterium
AAATCTGATTTGGTCGTAATGCCGAGCGCAGGACGAATTTTTGTGTTTTTTCGCTCTGCGCATGACCACAGAGCTCAAAATTCCAGGTGTGGTTATACCGCGTCGAGTTTTCACACAGCCTGCCTCGCTATCGGACACTGCAAAGTCCGGCAGGTTACGCTCCCGCACGCGGGAGAGGACGACGCGCGATCAATACTCCACCCGTACCAGATAAAGTCCCTGCGGCGGCGCGACCTGGCCGCAGCGGGTGCGATCGTGGGCGGCCAGTGCGGCGACGAGATCTTCGGCGCTCCATTTGCCCTCGCCGACATGAACGAGCGAGCCGACCATCGAGCGCACCTGATGGTGCAGGAACGAGCGCGCCGCGGCGGTGATGCGCAGCTCGTCGCCGTCGCGCTTAACGTCGAGCTGATCGAGGGTTTTTACCGGCGATTTCGCCTGGCACTCGGCAGCGCGGAAGGTGGTGAAGTCGTGCCGGCCGACGAGTTTTTGCGCGGCGGCGTGCATCGCGTCGCCATCGAGCGGGCGCGGCACGCGCCAGGCGCGGGTTTGGTCGAGTGCGAGATCGGCACGGCGGTTGACGATGCGGTAGAGATAATGGCGCTTGATCGCCGAGAAGCGCGCGTCGAAATCTTCGGCGACTTGCTCCGCCGTCAGCACGGCAATCGGCCGCGGACGCAGGTGGAAATTGATCGCATCGCGCACGGTGTCACCGTCCCACTCCTTGGCGAGGTCGATATGCGCCACTTGGCCGCTTGCATGGACGCCGGCGTCGGTGCGCCCGGCGCCGGCAACCGCGACGCGCTCGCCGGTGAAGGCCGCGATCGCCTCGGTGAGCACACCCTGCACTGAGGGGCCGTTGTCCTGTACCTGCCAGCCGACAAACGGCGTGCCGTCATATTCGATGGTGAGCTTGTAACGGGGCATACCGCTTCACCTGCTCGTGCCGCGTGGGCGCGTCAACTCAGGACGCTTCCGGCTGCCAGCGGCATGCCGCGCAAGAACTCTTCCGCCGACATCGGTTTCCCGCCGGCGCGCTGCAGCTCGACGATCCGCACCGAGCCGTCGCCGCAGGCGATGGTCAGCCGGTGGTCGAGCACTTGTCCGGGTTTGCCGCTGCAGTCGCCCTTGGTCGCGCGCAAAACTTTGACTCGGCCGGCGCCGGGAAACTCAAACCAGGCGCCGGGAAAGGGCGACAGCCCGCGGCAATGGTCATGGACCTGCTGCCAAGGCTTGCTCCAGTCGATGTGCGTCTCGGCCTTGTCGATCTTGTTGGCGTAGGTCGCGCCGGCGGCGGGCTGCGGCGTCAATTGCAGCGAACCTCGTTCCAGCGCGGCGAGCGCGACCGGAATCAGTTCGGCGCCGAGCTGCGCCAGCTCGTCGTGCAATTCGCCGGCGGTGGCATCGGGACCGATTGGCACGCGCCGCTCCATCGCGATCGGCCCGGTGTCGAGACCTTCCTCCATCTTCATCACCATGACGCCGGTCTCGCGGTCGCCGGCCATGATCGCGCGCTGGATCGGCGCCGCGCCGCGCCAACGCGGCAACAGCGAGGCGTGCAGGTTGAAAGCGCCGAGCGGAAAAGCGTCGAGGATGGGCTTCGGCAGGATCATGCCGTAAGCGACGACCACGGCGGCATCGGCGCCGTGCGCGCGCATGGCGGCTGCGGCATCGCCGTCCCGCAGCGCTTTCGGCATGACAGTGGGCAAGCCGAACCGCTCCGCTTCGCGGGCCACCGGGCTTTCTCGTGGCGCCATCCCGCGTCCGGCCGGTCGCGGCGCGCGGGTATAGACCGCCACGACTTCATGGCCGGCGCCGACAATCCCAAGGAGCGTGGGCACGGCGAAGTCGGGCGTACCCATGAAGACGAGGCGGAGCGCCACTCACGCCTCCTCCTTCTTCGCCGCCTTCGCCGCTTTGCTGAATTTCTTGATGACACGGTCGCGCTTGAGCTTGGAGAGATGGTCAATGAACAGCACGCCGTTGATGTGGTCGATCTCGTGCTGAACACACCTGGCCAGCAAGCCATCCGCCTCGATTTCGTGCGCCTTGCCGTCGAGGTCGAGATATTTGACCTTGACCTGCACCGGCCGCTCGACGTCCTCGTAATATTCCGGGATCGACAGGCAGCCCTCCTCGTGGATCGCCTTCTCGTCCGACGCCCAGGTAATTTCCGGATTGATGAAAACCTGTGGCTCGCGCGACTCTTCCTTTTTCGACAAGTCGGCGGTGAAGACGCGCTTGCCGATGCCGACCTGGATCGCGGCAAGCCCGATCCCGGGCGCCGCGTACATCGTCGCAAACATGTCCTCGACCAGCTTGCGGATGCCGGCGTCGATGCGCTTGACCGGCTCGGAGACGAGCCGCAGCCGCTTGTCGGGAAGTTTGATGATTTCGCGCACAGCCATATTGCACCAAGCCCTGGCGGGCGATGTAAGCGGTGCATAAAGCGCGGTCAATGCGCGCGATCCGTTGCCTCGGCCGACGGAAGCACGCTATACATGTTCCTGCTTTGTTCCAACGGTCGCGGCGGGTCGCCGCGCGCCCCGACGAATCGCGTACAAGCAGCCATGACCGAGAGCCCAGCGATCATTGCGATTTTCGCCATCCTCACCGCCTGCGCCGCGCTTGCCGCGATGGCGTTCGTGCTCTGGCGCTCCCGCCGTCCCGCGCGAACGGAAGACGCGGTGATGACCGAACTCAGCCGCGCTCACGCCGATGCGGCGGCCCGGCTCGAAGCCATGATCGGCTTGCTCGCCAAGGGCCAGTCGCAGCTGGCGCATACCGTCAACGAGCGTCTCGATTCGGTCTCGCATCGGCTCGGCGATTCCCTGGAGAAGACCAAGCAGAACACTCACGAAAATTTGCAAAAGCTCAACGAACGGCTCGCCGTCATCGATCGCGCGCAGAAGAACATCACCGAGCTTGCCACCCAGGTGACGTCGCTGCAGGGCGTGCTCGCCAACAAGCAGTCGCGCGGCGCCTTCGGGCAATGGCGGATGGAAGCGATCGTCCAGGACAGCCTGCCGAAGGGCGGCTACGCCTTTCAACACACGCTGTCGAACCGCACGCGCCCTGACTGCTGCGTGTTCATGCCCGACAAACGCCCGCTGGTGATCGACGCCAAGTTCCCGCTCGAAGGCATCACCGCCTATCGCGAAGCCAAGTCCGACGACGAGCGCAAGGTCGCGGCGCAGCGGCTGCGCGCCGACGTCGCCAAGCATGTCGGCGACATCGCCGAGAAGTACCTGATTCCTGGCGAGACCCAGGAGCTGGCGTTGATGTTCGTGCCGTCGGAATCGGTCTACGCCGAAGTCTGCGACGGTTTCGACGATCTGGTGCAGAAGGCCTTCCGCGCGAAAGTGGTCATCGTGTCGCCATCGCTGCTCATGCTTGCCGTCGCGCTGGTGCAGCAAACCCAGAAGGATGCCCGCATGCGCGAGGCGGCCGACCAGATTCGCGACGAAGTCGGCCGCCTGGTCAAGGACGTGGGCTTGCTCGGCGAGCGCGTCCGCAAGCTGCAAACCCATTTCAATCAATCAAACGAAGATATCCGGCAAGCCATCATCTCGATCGAGAAGATCGAAGCCCATGGCGAGCGCATTCAACAGGTCGAAGTCGGCGCCCAGGCCCTGACGAGTCCGCGCGTCATTCAAGCACCGCTGCTGCGCAAATTAGAGGCGGGGGAGTAGCTTGAGCCTTCCGCCGCAAGGTTTGGCGTTGTTTGAGCCGGTACATAGCGCATGATCGCGACGCCCGACGCGACCGATCGCGCGCCTTCCCGCACATCCATCGCCGATACGCTCGCCGTTTATCTGCAACGGCGGGTACTGATCGTCCTACTGCTCGGCTTCTCCAGCGGACTGCCGATCGTGCTGATCGGCTCGACGCTGCAAGCTTGGATGAAGCAGAGCGGCATCGACATCAAGACCATCGGTTTGTTCGCGGCCGTGGCCGTGCCCTACAACATTAAATTCTTGTGGGCACCGCTGGTCGACGCGCTCGATTTGCCGGTGCTGTCGAAGCTTTTGGGCCGGCGGCGCGGCTGGCTGTTGTTCTCGCAAGCCTGGCTGATGGCAGCGATCGTGCTCCTCGGCCTGTGCGATCCGGCGGTCTCCGCGTTCATCGTCGCGATCGCCGCGCTCACTGTCGCCACAGCTTCGGCGACCCAGGACATCGTGGTCGACGCGTTCCGGGTGGAAAGCCTGCCGGAAAACGAGCAGGCCGCCGGCATGGCGTCCTATGTGGCCGCCTATCGCGTCGGCGCGCTGGTTTCGGGGGCCGGCGCTTTGTTCTTGGTGACGGCGTTCCAGGCGAAGCTCGGCGATCGGACGGCGTGGACCGCGTCCTATGTCGTCATGGCCGCGCTCATTCTTATCGGCGTCATCGCGGCCCTGCTGGCGACCGAGCCCGCGACTTCGGCGGCGGCGGAGGCCGACCATGCCCTGCCGGGTCACCACAATTCGCTCAAGCGCGCGTTCTGGTCGGCGCTCGACAGCTTCCGCGATTTCCTGTCGCGCGATCTCGCGCTCGCGGTGCTGGCGTTCGTGGCGCTGTTCAAGATCGCCGACGCGCTAGCCTTCGCCTTGCTGACACCGTTCGTGCTCGATCTCGGATTTTCGCTGACCCAGCTCGCGACCATCCGCAACGGCGTTGGATTTATCGTCGCGGTGCTCGGCGGCTTTGCCGGCGGCCTGGTGGCGCGCGCGCTGCCGCTGTCGGCCAGCCTGTGGATCGGCGGCTTCCTGCAAACGATCATGATCCTGGCGTTTTCCTGGCAGGCGGTCGTCGGCAACAACCTGGCGATGCTGACGCTGACCACCGCCATCGAGTTCTTCACCGATGCCGTCGGCACGGTGATCTTCGTCGCCTACCTCTCGGCGCTGTGCAAAAACCCGCTCTACACGGCGACGCAATTCGCGCTCTTGACCGCGTTCGCGGCGCTCGGCCGCAACGTTTTCGCGCTCGGTACCGGTTACTTGGCCCATGCCGTCGGCTGGGCCTGGTTCTTTGTCGTCTGCGCGCTCGCCGGCCTGCCGGCGCTGGTCTTGCTGGCCTGGCTGCAGAAACGCCGTCATTTCGACGGATTAGCGCCAGCCAAGAAATGATCCCGCGGCCATCTCCCGGCGGCACCACGGTTTTGGGCTTGCCGGTCAAGGAGATAATCGATCCCGGCGCGGTCCGGGCTTTGGCTGCCGGGAAACGCTTGCGTCACAAAAACGCATTTGAAGCCCGGCACAAAAGACCCGCAAAAAAGTCTTTTTGTAAGGATCGAATAGCTATATTTGACTTTTCTCGTTCTGGCGTTCCTCGAACCGGGCTATTCCGCCGTTCCCAGCATGGACATGATCCTCGTCAAGATTTTCGCGACCGCGCTCGCGCTGAGCGAGGTGATGACCCAGCCGCAGGCGGTGAAGACGCACTTCGACCCGGGGCAGGATCAGGCGGATGTGGTGCAAATTCTGCGCAACGGCTGCGCCCATATGCGCCAGGCGTTCGATATCGAATCAATCAACCTGGACAGCCTGATTGCCACCGCGCTCGACGACCCGAAGGCGCTGGGCGCCGACATCAAGGCCTTTCACGGTATCAATTTCGCCGACCTCAATACCGCCTACCGCCAGTTCTGCAAGAACGAGAGCGTGGCCAATCCGGTAGTCGATCTCGGCCAGGTCATCGAGTTTTTCAATAATGCGGCGGCCGATCTGCCCGACCAGACCCGGCTGAAGGGCAGGAAACTGCCGAGCCTGAGCGTGGTGCTCGACGGCAAGGGCGGAAATTTTGCCGACGTGTTCGAGCCGGGCAACCGGCGCGTCCGGGTGCCGCTCGCCGCCATTCCCGATTTCGTGCAGAAAGCTTTCGTCGCCGCCGAGGACCGGCGTTTCTTCCAGCATCACGGCGTCGATGAGCGCGGCATCATCCGCGCCTTCATCGGCAATCTCGCCGAGCCGGGCCGGCCGCAGGGCGGCTCGACCATCACGCAGCAGGTCGTGAAGAATCTCCTGGTCGGCGAGGACGTCACCTATGAGCGCAAGATCCGCGAGATGATCGTCGCCTCGCGGCTCGAGAACACGCTGAGCAAGGCGGAGATTCTCGAGCTTTATCTCAACTCTGCCTATCTTGGGCGCGGCTCATGGGGCGTGGAGATGGCCGCGCGCAGCTATTTCGGCAAATCGGCCAAGGACCTCACGCTGGCGGAAGGCGCCATGCTGGCGGGCCTGCTCAAGGGCCCGAACTATTTCAATCCCGACCACCATTCCGACCGCGCCAGAGAGCGCCTGGCCTATGTGCTGGGTCGCATGCAGGAGGATGGCGTCATCAGTGCCGAGCAGAAGGACGGCGCGCTCGCCGCGCCGCCGAAGCTGGTCGCATTTGAGCGGCCGCATCGCGACATTGGCTTCCACTTCATCGATTTTCTCGGTCGCGAAGCCAAGGCGGATGGCGTCGAGAACCTGACCGCCGACTCCTACACGGTGCATTCGACCATCAATGCGACGTTGCAGCGCGACACCGAGGCGGCGTTGCAGGAGGGTTTGGCGCACTACGAGATCTCAAGCGGGCGCATGCAGTTCCGCGGCGCCGAAGCCAATATCGCGGATGCCATCCAAAAGCTCAACGCCGACAAGCCGGCTGCATCGCCGGCTGGGGCGCCGGCTGCCGCCGGGCCGGCGTGGCAACAGGCGCTCGCGGCAGTCCGGCCGCCGCTCTACGACGTCCATTGGCTGCCGGCGGTCGTGTTGGACAAGGGCGGCAAGCGCGGCGATGGCGCGATCCACGTCGGCCTCGCCGACGGCCGCGTCCTGCCGCTGAGCGTATGGAACGGACAGATAAGGCGCAGCCTCGGCCTGTACGACGTCGTCTATGTCCACGTGATGGCGAGCAAAGCGGCGGCAAAAGCCAAGGGCACGGCCGGCGCCCAGGCGCAGCTGCGCGTGCGGCCGACGGTGCAAGGCGCGGCGCTGGTGCTGGAGAACAAGACCGGGCGCATCCTCGCCATGGCCGGCAGCTTTTCCTATCCCTTGAGCCAGCTCAACCGCACCTCGCAGACACAACGCCAGCCCGGCTCGGCGATGAAGCCGCTGACCTATCTCACAGCCCTGCAAAAAGGTTTGCAGCCGAACACGCTCGTGCCCGACCAGCCGATTACGCTGCCGCCGATCGGCAGCGCCAGCGGCAACGGCCGCGAGGCCATCGCCCGCGAATACGGCGGCACCGCCCGCGATGAGGATTTCTGGTCGCCGCGCAACGCCAACTACGGTTCGGGCGGCGTCTACACGTTGCGGCGCGGGCTGGAGAATTCGGTCAACGTCGTCACCGCGCATCTGCTCGACGGCGGTATCGACGCGGATCCGGAAAAGAGCCTCGATGAGGTTTGCGCGACGGCCGTGGCGGCGAAAATCTACAGCGATTGCATCCGCTATTATCCGTTCGTGCTCGGTGCACAGCCGGTGCGGATGATCGATCTGGCGGCATTTTATGCCGCGGTCGCCAATGAAGGCGCCCGGCCGCAACCCCATGGCATCGACTCGATCGAGCAAAACGGCCGCACCATCTATGAATACCCCAAGGCGCCGCTGCCGATGATCGGCGCGGCCGACCGCGCCGCGTTCTATCAGCTCAAGACGATATTGCAGGGCGTCGTGGCGCGCGGCACGGCGCGGGCGATCGGAGCGCTGTCGCCCTATGTCGCCGGCAAGACCGGGACGACCGAAGACGCGGTCGACGGCTGGTTCATCGGCTTCACCAACGATGTCACCGTGGCCATCTGGGTCGGCTACGACAATGGCGACGGCAAGCGCCGGTCGCTCGGAGCGAGCGAGACGGGGGCGCGCGTGGCGCTGCCGATTTTCGAGCCGATCATGGCGGTGATCTGGGCGGAGGGGATCGCGCCGAAGACGCCGCTTGGCGGACCCTCGCGCGAGGCGCAGCGTCAACTCATCGACCTGCCGATCGATTATATGAGCGGCAATCGCTTGAACGGCGGGCGCGGCTTTGTCGAGCATTTCCGGCTCGACCCCCATGGCCGCCTCAGTGAAACGCAGTATCAGCTCGTCTCCCGGGAAGACGCCTATGCGTCGAGCAATCCAGACCAGGAATGGGGGCCGCCCGAACAAAGCTGGGGCCCGCGGAGCTGGGGTGGGCCGAGTGGAAAGGGCGCCGGTCGGTCCTATTATTCCCCCCAGGACGAGCAGCCGCAGCCGCGGCCGTTGGCTCGCGGCTTGTTCGCACCCTGGTCCGATCCCGACGATCCGCGCAATCGCGTTCGCCGCGATCCGGATTATTTCTTCGGCGGACGTGTCAACTGAACCCCGCGCGACCGAAAGAGCTTCGAATGTGGATGCGACACGCGATCGCTGTGGTCGGCCTGATCGGGTCGTTGTCCGCCGCCTGGGCGCAGGATTTCCGCATTGAGGATGCGGGTTCGGCGCCCAACTGGAGCTTGGCGCAACTCAAGCCCGGCACGATCGCGTTCAGCGACGAGGTCGGCGGCGCTGCTGCCGGCCGCGCCAACCTGATCAGTTTCGAAGAGTGGGGGCGCACGCGGCCCGTGCAGAAGAAATTTCTGTCGCTGTTTCCCGGATATATCGAGCCGAGCGTCGTCAAGACGGCGAGCGCCGGCGCCAGCACCGGCCCGGTCCCGGAAAAGCTCACCATGTACGTGGCGCAGGCGCGTTTCGTTCTCGATCGGCCGCCAGGTTCGCTCGATCTTTCCCGCTATGTGGCCTTGCCATTCCTCGAAAAGATCGATCCGGCGATCAAGGACAAGACGATCGCCGCCGCCGACGTCAATTCGCTGAAGGATCAACAGGGAACGGGTAACCAGAATCCGGATCGCAAATGGTGTACCGGGCGGGCAACGCAAATTTGCATCCAGTCGAACTACAAGCTCGAAGGCAAGATTCCGATCGGCGTCATGCTGGTCAACAAGCTGCGCGACAGCGCCAAGAAGGTTTCTGATCACATCGATTTTGAGAGCGAGCTGTCGGCGCTTTCGCCTGCTGACGTCGATGAGGTCGGGTTGAAGGAGTTGACGGCTCTCGATGCGCCGATCAGCAGCGTGCTTGAACAGAACATTTTCTACGTCAACCAGATCATGAAGTTCGGGAAGCTCCTAGCCGTGTTCCAGAACCACCCGGACGACGCGAATAAGACGGTGGTCACGGCCTTCATGGTGCTGGCCATCGAGTCGAGCGTGCTCGACAAGAAGAAGGAATTCGAGAAAGTGCCGGTGCTGCGTAATCTCGTGCCGGCGCAGGTGCTGATGGGGCGCTCCTCATTCAACTCCGGCGATTCGATCAGCGCCGGCCTGCCCAAATACGCCCGCAACGAGATCAGCACGATTGCCAATATCTTGGGGCGGGATAAGTAATCGATACATTCTGCTTGCGGTCCGCAGCCGGATTCCCGGTTTCGCGGCAACCGGCGGGCCGAGCGCGGCAAACCACGGATCAGTGTATTTCGCCGGGGAAGTACGTTCTATGCCCGTTTTTGAATGCAAAACAAAACGATTTCAAGCGGCAAACTCTTCATCACCGAAACGCTGAGAACCTCTAACGAGCAAGAAGCAAACCAGAAAGCGTACTGGGTGCCGAACCGTAATTTTGCCAATCAGCCGATCCCCGTCGGAAATCTCGTAGACGTCGGTGCTGGAGCCATCATCAAACTTCGAACTGTCGATTTTGCGTGTCAAGAATGCCATTGCTCAACTCCACAATTGCACAACACTTCCTTCAATCCGGGTTCGGACGCGACGCTAACTCATTATCTGAAAACCGTGGCGGCGAGAAGGCAATCGCCGACGGGCGGAATGGCCACTCCTCGATGACATCAAATGAGTTAATCGTACAATCGATCAAGATCGCGCTCGGAATAGCGATCGGTGCATAGTTATTTAATGGAGCCTCGAAGCACTGCATGGGCTCCCCTCGCATTAGCCGACGTCATCGGCGCGGCGCTCTTGGGGCGGCTCGCTTATCCATGTGACAAAAAGTTCCCACATAACCGCCAGTACGATTGGGCCAAGAAAAAGTCCGATAAAGCCGTAGGCAAGAGTGCCACCGACGACACCGATCAAAATCACCAGCATCGGAGTTTTCAATCCCCGACCCATAACGACAGGCCTCAGGACATTATCGAGTAAATTGACCGGTACCATGTACATCGTGAATAACAGCGCCGACGTGGTTTCCATTACGGTCCAACTCCAAATAATGACGGGAATTAAAATGATCGAAGGGCCAATTTGAACGATTGCAAAGATTAGGACGGCGAAAGTAATCAAACTAGCGTGAGGAACGCCGGCAACCATTAGCCCCATGCCCGCGAGTAAAGCTTGCAGAACTGACACACCAATAACGCCGCGTGATACTGCGCGAATGGTTGCTGCGGCTTGGTTGACAAACTCCTCACCCCGCTCCGAACTGAGTCGGTGCGAAAACTTTTTGATGGCATCAACGAGCATCGGTGCCGGCGAAAAGAGAAAACCGGCGACAATTATGGAAGCGAGGAACTTGATAATACCGAGGCCGGTATCCGCACCAATGCGAAGTAAACTGCTGCCCAGTGGTTTTAATTGAGGCATAATTTTCGCTAGGGCAGCCTGGAAGTTAGTCGAGGCAAGATCCCAAAATTGATAGATTGGATTGCCAATCAGCGGCCAATCTTTCACCGATTTAAACGGTGGAGGTATCGTTAGGCTCGAAAAGTCAAGTCGTTCGGAAATCATCCGGAGACTATCAACCAGCCCCAGTGCCAGCCACGTCGCCGGTCCAATGACGATCAGCAAGCTCAAAATCGTAATCAGAGCGGCTGCTAATCGACGACGTCCGCCAAGTCGAAATGACGTCCACTCGAAAACCGGATAAAGCGCAACTGTCAGTACTACGCTCCAAATACCAATTGAAATAAAGGGGCGGACAAGTACCCAAGACCAATAAAGGAGAAGAGCGAGAACCCCGAGCCGAACCGCTATTGCGATAAAAGATGCAGTGAGTTGATCACGACCAGATAGGTCTTGCGCCACTGATTTAATCCCATATCGATATTTATTTTGCGCCGTCTATACCCACGCGAGCGTTTCGCCGGAAATCTTCACGCAAACCGTACGGCATAAACCGGCGGCAGAGTGTGCGTGACGCATGCCCAGTTCTCGCCCTGGTCTTCGCTGACCCAAAGGCCACCTGTAGTAGAGCCCAAGGCGACTTTGTCACCGGTATCATCCAGCCCGAGAGCGTGGCGATAGACTACATCATAGGCATGCCATTGAGGCAGGCCATTAGCCAGAATATCGAAAGTCTTGCCGCCATCACGTGTGCGCGTCACGACAAGCTTGCCCTCCTGTGGGGTACGCTTCTCATCCTTGATCTCAGGAACAAACCATGCCGTGTCGGGCTCGCGCGGATGAACGACAACGGCAAAACCGAAGCTCGAGGGTTCGACGCCCGTGATCTCCTTGAATGTCCTGCCTTCATCGGAGGAGACGAAGATACCGTTATGATGTTGTACCCACATGCGCTGTGGTGCTGCCGGACATTGGACGAGCCGGTGCACATCCTGGGCGACGGGGTCGTGCGCCATTTCGGGAGGCACGTATTCGGCACGCATACCGTTGCCGCGTTGGGTCCAGCTGGCGCCGCCGTCCTCAGTGAACCAGATACCCCCCGTCGATACGGCGACCCAAACGCGTTGCGAACTGCGTGGATCGATGCAAATTGAATGGAGGCCGGGTAGATCCGCTCCACCTGCAGACCATTGCTTCCGCTTAGGGTGGTCCCAAAGGGCTCGCATCATCTCCCAACTTTGTCCATGATCGGTCGAGCGGAAAAGTCCACCCGGGAGCGTTCCGCACCAAATGACGCCCGGCTGGTCGAGGCCACCGCTCTCTAGTGCCCAGATGCGCGCCGTGCTCCGATCCAGAGGGCGCCCCAACACGTCAGCTTCCTCATAGCCGTCCGGCTTGGCGGATAGGCGGGGGCGGCAATCTCCTCCCAACCGGTCGCTGTTGAGCGATGGAGCTTTGACGCCGAAATGACCATGATCGAGAGCCGCATAACAGCGGCCATCGCGGCGATCGAATAGGGTGACCGAGACGTTGTCGCCCAGGAAATAGACGGCCGAAATCGCCCACTCCCGTGACTTACGTGACACAGTGAACAGGCCTTTGCGGGTCGAGACGAGAAGCCGGTCGCTCATGGTCAGCCTCCTGACAGCGCTTGGAGGACGTAGATCGTGCTCGTCTCGCTCACCGCGTCGCCAAGCCGCACCCGGTCGCGGATCATCCGTCCATCAACAAAAATTGTCATGTGCTTGCGCAGCGCGGACTGATCATCGAGCACATAGCTCCGCGCCTGGAAATTTTCCGCAAAAATGCTCTCGAGGACCTCTCGAACGGTCTGTCCACGAGCTTCCGTTACCGGGCAGAGGACGTGACGCTGAATGTTGGCCGTGAACACCACCTTGGCCATCGATTTTGCTCCTTCGCCGAGGTGATGTTTCCACGAGGCGCCTGGGGTCGGCAAGAGTGGCCTACAATCCATTCACAAAGAATCTGCGTCCGGGACAGCGCCCACTTGGCCCTTTCGACTCGCGATGGCGCATCATTTTGGTAGCGATCTGGCGATAAGCAGACATCGCGCAAGCGTCGAGCGTTACGTTCAAGAAATCTGTGAACCACGCGCGCGACGCGGCAATCGGATTCCCGCCGAGCAACTTTACCCAGCGCGTAGGCGGAGCGCTACGTGCTGACCTGCCGTAGCGATGTAAGCAGCACCAAACTAACAGCCCCGCCAGACATCCACGTCTCAAAAACCTTTCGTCTTCCCAGGCCGAGCCCTTTTGCTGCCCATGCATTATGGCGGAAAATTAAGAATGCCGTGTAGGTAATGCAGGCGACCGTTGGCACGGCAAGCCAATACGGTTGCTGTTTCCATCCAAAAACAATGCTTCCTGCCCATATTCCGAAGACAAGGGCGATATCCAAATTGCTCATTCCCCACTTTTTCCTAAGAACCATTAGCCCCGCCGCCAAGGTTCTGGCTCCGTGGCTCGAATTCGGCAGTCGCCTTTCCGCTTGTTCCCGCGGCGTCCGCTCGTCCACGAAGGTTTCCCGGCATTGGCAGCATTCATAAAAACGCAATTCAGGATGGCGACGAAACTTGGAAACTGCTCTCACGAAACGCAAGTGTCGGCCGCAGTTGTGACAAGAAGGCGAGAGGTTGGCAGGCTTAATCGCCGTGAAAACGGCCACGGCGATACCAGCCGAGAGGGCGATATACTCAATCGTGGCGGCTGCGGACTCGTCTTTGAGGAAAGCGGTCAACTTTCGGACGAGGTTTGCGATGGTCGCTGTCCGTTGCAGGGTGCGTCCTGGTTTTGCAGAGGACAGCATCTGGAGCTCAGATCACGTAGGTTTGGATATAGTCCTGAAGCGAAACCACATTATTTTCTGGGTGCCGCCGCAAGAATTTCACTCCAATTAAGCGACGTCTACGCCACCTCGGCCGTGCTAAGAATCGAGCCGCCTCGCCCGCAAGGAAAAAATTCAAGGTGAATTCGGCAGGAACATCGGCAATCGTGTGAAACGCGAGTTTTGCGCCAGATTCCGAGAGGTTCTGGACCATACACTTCGCGCGGCACCGTCCAGCATAGCTAATCGTTCCCTCTAAGAATATGGGCCGACGCTGCGTTTTACGACGCTCTGGATATGTCGACTGACGCATCCAGAAACCTTAATCCCGCACTTCTTGATGGTAAACAAATTGTTCGGTGAATGGTTAAAGCCATGTCGGGCAGAAGCGCCCGCCAATTCTGGCCCGTTGGCGAGCAAGTCAATTTTATGGCGCTGCAAGCGGGCAAAAGGCTTTGTTTCGCGAGGCAAAAGTCGGTTTCCAACTATTAATAGATTGCACACAACTGTCTTGATTATTTGCTGATACATCGGGCACACAATTTGAGTATGCTGGAACGACGGCGACTTCCTCGCACGCGCATTTTGGCGCCCGCTAAAGTTATTCCCGGCTGGTCGCTAGGTTGCGGCTGTGTTGTGCGCAACATTACATCGCTCGGCGCGCTTCTTGAGTTCCGAAGCGTCGCCGTGCTTCCAATCGTGTTTGAACTCACATTTGACTCAGCCCGGACCTTGCAGTTTTGCAAGATAGCTTGGCGAACAAGAACGAAAATCGGGGTCGAGTTCTGCGCCCGCAATGTTCTAGACGACCGGCCGCTTCCCTCCCGTCGGAACGCCCGTTACCGAGCCGCCGCGCAAAAAAAAGCCCCCGCCAAATTCCCAGCAAGTCTAGGACTTCACCGTCGCGAGTCGTGTTTCATGGGTGCATCGACTATCGAGTGGCAAACTCGCGTCGATGACACGACTTTTCGCCTGGGACTGGCAGCCTATTCATGGTCGGTGAGTTCATGGCGCACGATTCGACGTTCTCGGTCCTGAAGCTTGAATCACGCGGCTATGACCGATCTCGATACCTCTGGACTCGCGCCGGCCTGGCCCTCCAGTTCGCTTTCGCGGCGAAGCGGACATGGACCGGCAGGTAAAACCCGCTGGATCAGTCAAAAAATGACCCGTCTCTGCCATAAGGCGAACGTCGTTAGTGTTGCGAGGGTAAAAATCCCGGTCCGTTACCGCCCATGAACGCGCCAGCCCCGGTGATCTGATAGGCGAGATACCAAGAGAACACATTCGTCGTCGAAGCATTTTGCAGTCCGGTTCCGACCGATACCAGCAGGTGGTGATCATCGTCAAAGTCGTAGATTGCGCCAATGTTGAAACCTGTTGTGGGCTGCGTGTAAATCGGATTGGTAGCGCCAAAAGCGACGGTCGCCGTCTGGTGGAATATTTCGCCGCCGATCGCCAGTTGCTTGGTCACCTGCTTCTGCAGGAGCCAGCCGAAGAACCAATAATTCCGGTTGGCGGTGTCGTCGCCCTGATTGACCCAATAGCCGCCGCCGCCATAGGTCGTCCAATCGCCGAAGCTTTTTTGCATCCAGAGCGGAAAATAGGCGCGCGTGTAGCCGGCACCAAGCGCGCGGCTCTCGTCACCTGTTGGTAGTTCGAGCAACGGATAAACGCCGACCATGGGACGCGAACCGTTCTTGTCCTCATCGATGAAGCGGTATTTGAAGCCAAGTTCCGTATCGCCGTACCCGTAAGCGCTGGCCTGCGTATCGAATGTTAGCGGGGCAATGATGTGAACTTGCCCGTTAGGAATGATGCCGTAATTATATTCCCACGCCGGCGCTTCGCTAAACGTATCGCCGCGGATCGCGGTGCCCAAAGATAAGTTGTAGAATTCGAAATGCTGGTAGGGCACCGGTTCGGGATCGTCGGTGACAAACGGCGGCCCCGCGGTGCCGCGACCTGTAAGCAAGCCCAACGTCGCTGCTGCGGTCACGACGGCAGCAAAGAGCTTATTAACCTGCACCGCTGGTCCGGGCGTCTTGGACCTACTCATTCCCCAAGGCCATTTTTGGTCAGCAACGCATCCAGCGACCACCGACCTCCGCCTTCAATCAGCAGATAGAGCGATCCCAGCAGCATGCAGAAGTCCGCCCGCGCTTCGTGCGCCATGCTCCAAAAGCCGTAGCGCGTCAGTTTAGGCAGGTGAAAAATCCAGAAGTCGTGACCGAGCAGGATCGGAATCTTGGTCGAGACGATGGCGACGACCATGATCACGATCAGCGGAATTGCCGCAATCCGGGTGAACAGGCCGAGAATGATCAGCGCGCCGCACACGGTTTCGGCCACGCCTACAAACGGTCCCATAATGTCCGGATAGGGAATGCCGATGTGTATGAACCGCCCGGCACCGAGAATCTCCGGGAAGATCAGCTTCTGAATTCCCTCCGGGAAAAACACCACCAGCCCGACAAGAAGACGAACCAAGACCGACCAGCCCGGCGCCCGCGTGGCCAACAGCACATGGCGCCAATCGATTCCCCGGCTCTTATACATCTGACCTCTCGCCGCGTGCCACACGTTGGGTTCGGTTCCGAGAGACAATAGGGTCGAAATATCGGAATGTGGAGCCGAGTTTCGGCAGGGACACCAGCAATCGCTTAGTGTAAACCGTAGGTGTGCTCATTCCGAGCCCGTAACAATAGGAATGTCGCCTCATGGACCCGTCGCATCATTTCGCAGCCATGCAGCGTTTCATCGCTTTCGCGGTGAAGCGGACGTTGTGACCGGCAGATAAAACCCAAAAGTGCCACGAACGTCGCACAGCCCGGCTAGCAGGCTGCTGAAGAACTCACCATCGGCGAGCCTTGAAGGTTGAATCGTCACCGTTATGGAAGTGGATTTCTCCGGTGAGCGATCCATCCTTTTGAAGTTCGGCCCAACCATCGCCTGACGCTTCATCCATCTCGTTGTTACCTTCCCAGGTAAACTCGACGCCGTCGGGGGCTTTTCGGCAATGG
>JBEKJZ010000077.1:0-22618 GCA_050010955.1 Xanthobacteraceae bacterium
CAATGCCTGGCGTCCGTTTTTTCGCCTCGACAGCCGTTATTCTTATGCTATCGGCCGCCGCAAGCGGCGCGCTGGCGGAACCGAAGTCAGGGGTAGACCTCAATAACGCTGCCCCGGCGCCGGGCATGGCAAATGTGGCGGCTCTCGGAGGCCAAGTCGCCCAACCCGCCAAGCCAGCCGATTCGGCCAACCAGTCGGCCGCGCCGGCCGCAACAGCGAAGCCCGAACAACCGACCGATCAGCCCGCGGCAGACGCGGTACCGCCGGCAACGCCGAAACCGGACCAGGCGGCCGATCAGCCGGCGGCAACCGTACCACCCGCAACGGCAACACCTGAACAACCGACCGATCAGCCGGCGGCAGCTGCGGTACAACCCCCAGCGGCGACACCTGAACAACCGACCGATCAGCCTGCGGCAGCCGCTGTGACGCCGCCCGCGTCGACGCCGAATCCGAGCGAAACGCCGGAGCAACCCGTAGCCCCGACCGTTACCGAGGTCCCGCCGACGAAGCCGGAGTCCCCGGCCGCGACTGGTGAGGGTGCTGCTCCGACGACCTCGGTTGCCGCACCGGCCGCACCGGCCGCTGCAACGCCGAGCGAATCCGCGGCAACGGCGACTCCCAATCCCGTCGTCGAGGCCGACGCGGCAATCGTCGAACAATTGCGCGAGCTCGCCAACGGCAAATTCGATCGCATCCTTGCCGGCAAAAAGGAAAGAACGTCCGTCGATGCGTTCTATGCCGCGCGCAACTATGCGCCGCTGTGGATTACCGACGGCAAGGCGAACGAACGCAGCCACGCGGCGATCGCCTATCTCGGCCAAGTTTACGCCGACGGCCTCGATCCCGCCGACTACCCGGTCCCGAATTTCGCTTCATTGAGCGATCCGGCGGCCCTTGCGGAAGCAGAGATCAAGCTGACTAGTTCGGTCATCACTTACGCGCATCACGCGCAGATGGGTCGCGTGCATTGGTCGCGCGTGAGCGGCGACATCTACTATGACCGGAAGCCGCCGGACCCGGCCGAAGTGCTCGCGAAGCTGGCGCAAGCCAAGGACGTCGGCGAAGCGCTCGCCAGCTACGAGCCGCAATTTCCGGCCTACGTCGCTCTCAAGGCAAAGCTCGCCGAACTTCGCGCCGGCAAGAACGACGGCGGCAAGTCGCCGATCGCCAATGGCCCGGCGCTCAAAATCGGCATGCAGGACGAGCGGGTGCTGCCGTTACGCGAGCGGCTCGGCGTTGCCGGCGACGGCGACACCTACGACAAGCCGCTGGCCGAGGCGGTGAAGAAGTTCCAGCAGGAGCACGAGCTCAAGTCCACCGGCACGCTCACTGCGGCGACGGTTGAAGCGCTCAACGGCCGCCGGCCCGACCGGCCGACCGACATCATCCTCGCCAATATGGAGCGCCTGCGGTGGATGCCGCATGATCTCGGCAAGACCTATGTGATGGTCAATCTTCCCGATTTCACGCTGCGGGTGATGCACGACGGCAAGCAGCTGTGGAAGACGAAGATCGTCGACGGCAAGCCGGCGATGCCGACGCCGATCATGACCGCGGAGATGAAATACATCACGGTCAACCCGACCTGGAATGTGCCGCCCTCGATCGTCGCCCACGAATATCTTCCGGCGCTGCAGCAAGACCCCACGGTGCTCGAGCGCATGGGGCTCAAGGTCAGTACCAATCCGGACGGAACGGTGCACATTTCGCAGCCGCCGGGCGACAAGAACGCACTCGGCCGGCTGCGCTTCAATTTCCCCAACAAGTTCCTGGTGTATCAGCACGACACGCCGGACAAGCATTTGTTCGCACTCGACAGGCGGGCATTCAGTCATGGCTGCATGCGGGTGCAGGATCCGGTGCGATATGCCGAGGTGCTGTTGTCGCTCGTGCGCCCGCATGATGGCTATACGGAGGACCGCATCCGCAGGATGTTCGGTAGCGGCGAAGTGGATATCTCGTTCCCGACCTTCGTCCCCGTCCACCTGACCTACCAGACCGCTTTCGTCGACGAGCAAGATAAGCTCGAATTCCGTGAGGATATTTACGGCCGCGACAAAAGCCTGCTGGCCATCCTCAAAGGCGACGAGCGCGAACGCAAGGTTGCGGACATTCCGGTCGAGCGCAGAGAGAACGCGGTTCGCCGCGAGGCGCTCGCCATGCCAGACTATTACGGCGGCGGCGGGCAGAACTTCTTCTCGCGCCTGTTCGGTCCGTTCAGCCAGCCGCAGCCGGCGCCGGTGCCGGCCACGCGCAAGCGCGCGGCCCAAGGCCGAACGGAGTTCCGGTAAGCGCCGCGCCCTTTGGGCGCGCCGGAACCTAGAGCGCAATCGCTTCAGATTGAATCGATTGGCGCTCCAATATCTTGGTGGAGTAGATCTTTTCGGAAAACCGGCTTCCACCCTCGGAACAAGTCCGAGGGCAGGCTTTTTCCGGATCATGCTCTAGCTAGCGCCGTTTGCCGCGGCCGGACTTGCGCTTAGCCGGCTTGACGCGTTTGCGCGTGGGCACCGCGGCAGCCGCGCGGCGGGTCTTCCGCCGACCCTTGCTTTTGCGCTTGCTTGGCGAGGCCTTTGCCCGAGGCGCGGCGCGCTTTGATTTTGCGCCGGCTGCGCGCTTGGCGTTGCGCGCAGTCTTGGTTGCACGTTTGGGCGCAGTTTTGGGCGCAGCTTTCGCCGGCGACGTTTCCGCGGCTCCTTGCTTGCGTCCGGTAAAATAGGCCACCATCGGCTCAAAATAGTTCTCTTGCCAGCCGGCCTCTTCGTAGCTCCGCTGTTCGTCCGGCACATTGCTGTGCTCGAGCGTCAACAAAGTCCCCTCGTCTGCTTCCTCAAGCAGGATCGTGATCACCGAGTCGCCGTGCTCGTCGGCAAATTCGCTCGTGCGCCACGACTGCACGATGCGCGCGCCCGGCACCAATTCGAGATTGCGGCCCCTGATATAACCGTCCCACGCCGACACTTCGGCGCCGAGCTGCTCGGACATGTTCGCCGCACCGCCAGTCATCTCGGAATGGGCGAGACTATCGAGCCATGCTTGGTAGATTTCCTCCGGGGAAGCCGGAATTGTCGTGGTCAGGGTGAATGTGTAGGGCATTTTCACCTCCTGCGGACGCGGGCGCCGGGCGGCGGCATATGCACGCCGCCACAGCGCAAGCGATGGTTTCTCAGGATAGGCTCTTCACATCGCTGGCGCATGACAATTTAGCGTGTCACGATGCGGTCAAAGCCGATCGCGCCGTTACATCCGATCGCGCGGCCCCTTGCCGCTTGCGACGGCACAGCCGCGAACTGTCGCCCGAACAGCACATCGTCCCGCGAAAAGATCATATCGGCCCCGCCACGCCGGCGCAGTGTTGATATTCACCAAGGCGTGGGGCATGGTTATGGTTAACGTGATCGCTGGGGGCTGGGGGTCGCACCAAGCGGGCAGTTATTGAGGTAACGCTGGGCAGAGCGCAGCGGGACTTGGCGCGCATCGTTCTGTTCCGGGGCAAACAGCGACGGATTTCGGCAGTGGTTGCGTTGGCCCATGCTCGTTGGAATGGAAGCGGTGAGGTGCGACGCGGAGCGTTTTCACGCACACAGGCCTGCTGCCTCGCGTTAATCGCGTCCTTCGCGGTTGCCGGTTGCACCGTCGGGCCCGACTATCTTCCTGAGGCAGCTCCCACCCCGACGCATTACAAGGAGCTCAAAGGCTGGAAAGTCGCCACTCCCAGCGACTCGCTCAATCGCGGCGATTGGTGGGGCTTATACCGGGACCCCAGGCTTGCACTCCTCATCAAGCAGGTCGAAATCTCCAACCAGACGGTCGCGGCAGCGGCAGCGGCCTATGAGCAGGCACGCGCTGTTATCAGGGAGGCGCAAGCTGCTCTGCTGCCTACGTTGACTGGAGGTTACAGCTTCACCCGCACCAAAACGGGGTCGGCAGCCGCCAGTGCACAGGCTGGCGGCCCGGTCGGTGGCGGCGCCATATATACAACCACCTACAACCCGCAGCTCTCCGCCGGCTGGGATATCGATGTTTGGGGCAAGGTGCGCCGGCAAATCGAGAGCAACGCGTCCGCCGCGCAAGCCACCAAGGCCGATCTCGACAATGCCAAGCTTTCCGCGCAGGCGACGCTTGCCACGGCTTATTTCAACCTTCGCGCGGCGGATTCCTTGCACGACCTGCTCGATCGTACGGTCAAGGAATACAAAAAAACGCTCGATATCGTGCGGAATCAATTCAACGCCGGCTACGGTCCTCCCGGCTCCACTTGCTGTACGTCCGCGGACGTGGCCACCGCCGAGGCGCAGGTTTTCACCACCGAAGCGCAGGAGATCAACGTGGGCGTACAGCGGGCGCAATACGAGCACGCCATCGCCATGTTGATCGGCCGGCCGCCCGGCGAACTCACGATTGCGCCGCATCCGCTCGCCGGCACTATCCCTAAAATTCCCGTCGCGGTTCCTTCGTCATTGCTCGAGCGGCGGCCCGACATCGCCGCGGCGGAGCGAACCATGCAGGAGCAAAACGCGCTGATCGGCGTCGCGGTGGCAGCGTATTTTCCAGACATCAGCCTGTCCGGCACATTGCAGTGGATCGGCAGCCACCCGCTGCCGTTCAATGTCGCCAATGAAGTATGGTCTCTCGGCGCGGCGGGCACGGAAACGATATTCGATGGCGGGCTGCGCGGCGCGCAAGTCGACTCCTCGCGCGCCATTTATTGGCAGAGCGTGGCCAATTATCGTCAAACCGTGCTCACCGCCTTTCAGGGCGTCGAGGATCAACTCGTTGCTGTACGTCTCCTGACGAGGCAGCTTGCAGTGCAGCAGAAAGCAGTCAAGGATGCACAGGACGCAGTGAAGGTGTATTTGAATCAATTTCAGGCCGGAACTGCAGCGTTCACCACCGTGGTGACGGCGGAAATAGTGTTGCTGGCCGACGAGGAGGCCGAGTTGACCGCCCGGCAGAACCTCTTTCTTGCCAGCGTCAGCCTGATCGAGGCGCTGGGCGGCGGATGGGACACCAGGCTGCTGCCGACGAAAAACGAGATGGAGAAAGACTTCTCATTGCTGCCGCAACTACCCCCCAATCGGGGCGGTGGCTTGTTCGGGCAACCGACAAGTTCTCCAAGTCCTTGATTTGTTGGGTAATTCCGAAGACGACGGCAGGACACAGCGTCCCATCGGCTTCCTCGACGGTCCGGCAGAGCAACACCTGCTCGTGAGCAGAGCCGGCGGCCGCATTAGCGAATTTTCATTAGGCGAGACGTGCCGGTTCCCGTTATATACCGATAAAATGGGATGACGAACGCACGATGGACGAACGAACGCGCAGAACCGACGACGAGGCGGCGCCGGACCTTCGCCGAACCGTGCCGTTGCCGGTCATCGAGAGCTCGACCGGCCGCAAAGGCCGCATTGTCGTTGGCCTGATCGTCCTGATCGGGGTGGTTGTCGGCGCCTATCTGATCTTCCGTTCGCTCCATACCGGGCAGCCGGCCACCGGCGCGCGCAGTCAGCAAGCGGCGCCGCAGTCGGTCGGCGTTGCAACGATCGGTCAGGGCGATATCCGTGTCGTCGTCAACGCGCTCGGAACCGTCACACCGATCGCGACGGTCACCGTGCAAACGCAGATCGACGGTCAACTCATGGAAATCGGGTTTACCGAAGGACAGACGGTCAAGAAAGGCGACTTCCTGGCGCAAATCGACCCGCGCCCCTACCAGCTCCAACAAGCTCAATACGAAGGTCAGCTGGCGCACGATCAAGGCCTGCTCGCCCAGGCCCAGGTCGATCTTGTGCGCTACCAGAAACTGGCCGAGCAGAATTCGATAGCGCGCCAACAATATGAGGACCAAGTCTACATCGTGCAGCAATACCAGGGCACGGTGAAGCTCGATCAGGCGCAAATCGACCAGCAGAAGCTGAACGTCATCTACTGCCGCATCGTTTCGCCGGTGACCGGCCGTGTCGGCCTTCGCCTGGTCGATCCGGGCAATTACGTGCAGACCAGCAACAGCACCGGCATCGCGGTGGTGACCCAGTTGCAGCCGATTACGGCGATCTTCCCGATTCCCGAGGACGATCTGCCGGATATCGTGCCGCAACTCAACGCCGGGGTCACGTTCCTGGTGTCGGCGTATGACCGCGCGAACGTCAAGTTGCTGGCCTCCGGCCGTGTCATCGCGCTCGACAGCCAGATCGATACCACCACCGGCACCGTCAAAGTGCGCGCGCAGTTCGATAACGCCGACTACGCGTTGTTTCCCAATCAATTCGTCAACGCTCAATTGCTGGTGAAGACACTCAACGACGTCGTCACGGTGCCGACCGCAGCCATCCAGCGCGGCGCGCCGGGCGCCTATGTCTACGTCGTCAACGCCGACAACACGGTGTCGGTGCGGCCGATCAAGCTCGGCCCGACTGACGGTCCGATGGCCGCGGTCACGTCGGGGCTGTCCGCCGGCGAGCGGGTCGTAGTCGACGGCACCGACCGCTTGCGCGACGGGGCGCGCGTCACGATCCCTGCCGCCGCCGGCCAGGCTGCTACGGCGCCGGCGACCGAACCGCCGCCGACCACCACCCAACCCGCGAGTCCCGCGCCGACGACGGGCGCTGCCGCGCCGGACGCTCAATCTCACCGGCGGGATCATTCGCAAAATGGGCGCAATAGCGGCGGCCAATAAAATTGCGCGCAAGCGCGCCGGGCGGCGAGCGCAAATTCGGTCAAGATTTTGCGCGACGATGAAGTGATGCGATGAACGTCTCCGAACCCTTCATTCTGCGCCCGGTCGGAACGACGTTGCTGATGGCGGCGATCATGCTGTCCGGCATGGTCGCCTATTCCTTTCTGCCACTGTCGACCTTGCCTGAGGTCGACTATCCGACGATCCAGGTCCAGACCTTCTATCCGGGCGCCAGTCCGGAAGTGATGACGTCGTCAGTCACGGCCCCGCTCGAGCGACAGCTCGGTCAGATGCCGGGATTGAATCAGATGACATCGGCGAGCTCCGCCGGCGCGTCGATCATCACCCTTCAGTTCAGCCTCGAGCTCAGCCTCGACGTCGCCGAGCAGGAGGTTCAGGCCGCCATCAACGCCGCGAACAATCTGCTGCCGAGCGACCTGCCGATTCCGCCGGTCTACGCCAAGATCAACCCGGCCGATGCGCCGATCCTGACGCTGGCGGTGACGTCGAAGACCATGTCGCTGACCGATCTTGAGGATCTAAGCGAGACCAGGCTGGCGCAGAAGATATCGCAAATGAACGGCGTCGGGCTTGTCAGCATCAGCGGCGGCCATCGGCCCGCGGTGCGCATCCAATTCAATCCGCAATCGCTTGCCGCCTACGGCCTAAACATCGATGACGTCCGCACCACGGTCGGCAACTTCAACGTCAACACGCCGAAGGGAAACTTTGACGGCCCGGCCCAGGCCACAACGATCAACGCCAACGACCAGATCGTCAACGCTGCGCAATATGCCAACACCGTGATTGCCTATCGCAACGGCAACCCGGTTCGGCTCTCCGATGTGGCAAACGTCGTCAGCGGCGCCGAGAACATCAAACTCGGCGCCTGGGCGAATACCACGCCGGCGATCATTCTCAACGTTCAGCGGCAGCCCGGCGCCAACATCATCGAGGTGGTCGACCGGATCAAAACCTTGCTGCCGCGCATCGTCTCCACTCTTCCGGCGGCGGTCGATATCGGCGTCCTCAGCGACCGCACCGTGACCATCCGCGCCTCGGTTGCCGACGTCGAATTCGAGCTCGCCCTCGCGGTCGTCCTCGTCGTGGTGGTGATCTTCCTGTTCTTGCGCACGCTGCCCGGCACCATCATTCCCAGCCTGTCGGTGCCGCTGTCGCTGGTCGGCACCTTGGGAGCGATGTACCTGCTCGGCTTCAGCCTCGACAATTTGTCGCTCATGGCGCTGACCATCGCCACCGGTTTCGTGGTCGACGACGCCATCGTCATGATCGAGAACATCGCCCGCTATGTCGAAAGCGGCATGCATCCGCTCGAGGCCGCGCTGAGAGGCTCGCAGCAGATCGGTTTCACCATCATTTCGCTGACGATTTCGCTGATCGCCGTGCTGATACCGCTGTTGTTCATGGGCGAGGTCGTCGGCCGCCTGTTCCATGAATTCGCCATCACGCTCGCGGTCACCATCGTCATATCGGCCGTGGTCTCGCTGACGCTGGTGCCGATGATGTGCGCCAAGCTCATCCGTCATCATCCGGAGGCCGAGCGCAGCCGCTTTGATGTTCAGGCCGAACACGTCTTCAACTCGACCATCGCGCTTTACGGCCGCGCGCTCAATTGGGTGTTGGATCGCCAGCCGCTGACGCTCTTGGTCGCCATCCTGACGCTGGCCGTCACCATCATTCTCTACGTCCTGATCCCCAAGGGTTTCTTCCCGGTGCAGGATACCGGAATGATCCAGGGCATCTCGGAGGCGCCGCAAAGCATTTCTTACGAGGCGATGGCGAAGCTGCAGAACCGGCTTGCCGAAGCGATCCTCACGGACCCCGATGTCGACAGCCTGAGTTCGTTCATCGGCGTCGACGGCACCAATCAAACGCTCAACACCGGCCGCTTTCTCATCAACCTGAAGCCGCACGACGAGCGCAGCCTCACCGCAACCCAGATCATCCGGCGCATCCAGCGGGAGGTGTCCGGCATCATCGGCGTCACGCTCTACATGCAGCCGGTGCAGGACCTGACCATCGACTCCACGGTCAGCCGGGCGCCCTATCATTTTGTGCTCGAGGACGCCAATCCTACGGAGTTCAACACCTGGGTGCCGCGCGTAGTACAGCGGCTCGGCCAGTTGCCGCAGATCACCGACGTCGCCAGCGATCTGCAGCAAGAGGGCCTCACCCTCAACATCGTCATCGACCGCGCCACCGCGGCCCGCTTCGGCATCACGCCGGCGACCGTCGATAACGCGCTGTACGACGCCTTCGGCCAGCGTATTATTTCCACGATCTACACCCAGTCGAACCAGTACCGCGTGATCATGGAGGTCGACCCGTCGCTGCAGCGTTCGCTCGACGGTCTGTCCATGATCTACCTGCCGTCATCGTCGTCAACGACGAATGGGCAGGTGCCGCTGTCGGCGATCGTGCATGTCGAGGAGCATACCGGGCCGTTGTTGATCACGCATTTCGGCCAGCTGCCCGCCACCACCATCTCGTTCAACACCGCGCCGGGCGTTTCGCTCGGCGAGGCGGTCGACGCCATCGAACGGACCGAGAAGCAGGTCGGGCTGCCGATCAGCTTCACCACGGCATTCCAAGGCACCGCGGCGGCCTTCCAGTCCTCGTTGGCCAACGAAGTGTTCCTCATCATCGCCGCGGTCGTGGCGATGTACATCGTGCTGGGTGTTCTCTACGAGAGCTTCGTCCACCCGATCACCATCCTGTCGACCTTGCCGTCGGCGGGTGTCGGCGCCCTGCTGTCGCTGATGTTGCTGCACTACGACCTCGACGTCATCGCCATCATCGGCATCGTCCTCTTGATCGGCATCGTCAAAAAGAACGCGATCATGATGATCGACTTCGCGCTGGATGCCGAACGGGTTGAGGGCCTGCCGCCGCGTGAAGCGATTTATCAAGCCTGCCTGCTGCGTTTCCGGCCAATCATGATGACGACGATGGCCGCGATCCTCGGCGCGCTGCCGCTGATGGTGGGGACCGGCACCGGCTCCGAGCTGCGCCAGCCGCTTGGGATCGCCATCATCGGCGGGTTGATCTTCAGTCAGATGCTGACGCTATTCACCACGCCGGTCATTTATCTCTACTTCGATCGCTTGGCGTTGCGTCTCACCGGGCGGCGGCCGGCGAACCCGCTTGCACCGCGCGAGCCGGCCGAATGAATATTTCCGCGCCCTTCATCTCGCGGCCGGTGGCGACCACGTTGCTGACGCTGGCGATAGCGCTGGCCGGCATTCTCGGCTTCCTGAAATTGCCGGTGTCGCCGCTGCCGCAGGTGGATTTTCCGACGATCTCCGTCACCGCGACGCTTCCCGGCGCCAGTCCTGAAACAGTATCTACCAGCGTCGCCGAGCCGCTGGAACGCCACCTCGGCCAGATCGCCGATGTCACCGAAATGACCTCGCAGAGTGGCATCGGGCAGGCACGCATTACCCTACAATTCGATGTCAGCCGCGACATCGATGGCGCCGCGCGCGACGTCGAGGCCGCCATCAACGCCGCTCGCGCCGACCTGCCGTCGAATCTGCCGAGCAACCCCATCTACCGCAAGGTCAATCCGGCCGACGCGCCGATCCTCATTCTGGCGCTGACTTCGAAGACGATGACGCAAGGCCAGATGTATGACGCGGCGAGCAACATCCTGGCGCAGCGGCTGTCGCAATTGAGCGGCATCGGCAACGTCATCATCGGCGGCTCGGCGCTTCCCGCGGTGCGGGTCGAGCTCAACCCGCAGGCGCTTTACAAATACGGCATCGGCCTCGAGGACGTGCGCGCGGCGCTCGCTTCGGCCAATGCCAACAGCCCAAAAGGAACGATCGACGACGGCAACCGCCGTTATCAGATCTACACCAACGATCAGGCCAACGTGGCGGCGGATTACGCGCCGCTCGTCATCGCCTACCGCAACGGCGCCGCGGTGCGGCTATCCGATGTCGCCGACGTGCAAAACTCGGTTCAGGACGTGCGCAACCTCGGCATGTCCAACGGTCAGCTCTCGGTCCTGGTCATCCTGTTCCGCCAGCCCAACGCCAACATCATCGAGACCATCGACAACGTGAAGGCCGAGTTGCCGCATCTGGAAGCGGCGATGCCGGCGGATATGAACGTCACCGTCGCCATCGACCGCTCGACCACGATCCGCACCTCGCTGCACGATACCGAACTGACGCTGGTGATGGCCGTCATCCTGGTGACGATCGTCGTCTTCATTTTCCTGCGCAACCTGCGGGCGACGCTGATCCCGAGCGTCGCGGTGCCGATCTCGATCACCGGCACTTTCGGCGCCATGTACCTGCTCGGCTACAGCCTGGACATCTTGTCTTTGATGGCGCTCACCATCGCCACCGGCTTCGTCGTCGACGACGCGATCGTGGTGCTGGAAAACATCTCCCGGCATATCGACGGCGGAATGCCGCACATGCAGGCGGCCTTCCGCGGCGCGCGCGAGGTCGGCTTCACCGTGCTCTCGATCAGCCTGTCTTTGATCGCGGTATTCATCCCGATCTTGCTGATGGGCGGCATTCTCGGCCGGTTGTTCCGCGAATTCACCGTGACGCTGTCGATCGCCATCCTGGTATCGCTGGCGGTTTCCCTGACCACGACGCCGATGATGTGCGCGCTGTTGCTGCGGACACGGACGGCGCAGGAGATGGAACGCGGCCCCAACATTTTCGAGCGGGTCCGCAATGGCTACGGGCGGACGCTGACCTGGGCGCTGCGGCATAGCCGCCTGGTATTGCTGATCTTCATCGCCACGATCTGCCTGAACGTGTGGCTCTACATCATCGTCCCCAAGGGCTTCTTTCCGCAGCAGGACACCGGCCGGCTAATCGGCTCGCTGCAGGCCGATCAAAGCATCTCGTTCCAGCTGATGAGCAAGAAGCTGCGGCAGATGATGAATATCGTGAGCGAGGATCCCGCGGTGGAGAACGTCGTGGGCTATACCGGCGTCGGCAGCGGCGGCGGCTACGCCCAGATCAACACCGGTTCGGTCTTCGTCTCGCTGAAACCGCTGTCGCAACGCGTCGGCGTAGATCAGGTCATCGCGCGGTTGCGGCCGAAGCTGGCGCAGGTTCCCGGCGGACGTCTCTATCTGGCGGCCGTCCAGGACCTGCGCGCCGGCGGCAGACAGAGCAACGCGCAATACCAGTACACACTGCAGTCCGACAATGTCGAGGACCTCTATGAGTGGACGCCCAAGCTCGTCGACGCGCTCGAGCATAGTTCCATCATGACCGACGTGAGTTCCGACCAACAGCAGAAAGGGTTGGAGAGCTATCTCGACATCGACCGCGACACCACGGCGCGCCTCGGCATCAGCCCGTTGCAAATCGATAACACCCTGTACGACGCCTTCGGTCAGCGTCAGGTCTCCGTGATCTACAGCGCCATCAACCAGTACCACGTGGTGATGGAAATCGACCCGCGCTACACGCAGTATCCCAATTCGCTGCGCGACGTTTACGTGTCTCTCTCCGGCGCCACACCCCCCGGAACTGCGACGACCAATGCGCCGGGGGGAGTGGTCACGGCGGCGACCGCGAATGGGACCGCGGCAACTCCGCCGCCTCCTCCACTCTCTGCGTTCTCCACGACCACCGCGCCCCCTGCGGCCTATTCGGCGGCCAGCGCGATCTCTCCAGCTTCCACGACTTCCTCTGCGTCCGGCACGAGTGGGGCGATCGCAACATCGGCCACATCCTCAAGCACGTCGGCAGCGACGTCCGCCAATGCGCTGGCCGCGCGCAGTGCTTTCACCAACGCGCTGGCCAATACCGGCCACGGCCCCACATCCGCCGGCGCAGCGGTCAGCACGGCTGTGGAAACCATGATCCCGCTGGCGGCCGTCAGCCATTACCGGCCGGGCCACACACCGTTGTCCGTCAATCATCAGGGATTGTTCGTTGCTTCGACCATATCGTTCAATCTGCAACCTGGTAAATCGCTTGGTCAGGCATCGGCCGAAATCGATGCCGCCATCGCGCACATCCATATGCCCTCATCGATACGCGGCGTTCTCGCCGGCACGGCGCAGCTGTTCCAGCAGTCGCTCGGCAAGGAACCGATCCTGATCCTCACCGCCATCGCCGCGGTCTATATCCTGCTTGGCGTGCTCTACGAGAGCTACATCCATCCGATCACCATTCTCTCGACGCTGCCGTCGGCGGGCGTTGGCGCATTGCTGGCGCTGATGCTGTTCCACACGGAATTCGACATTATCGGGCTGATCGGCGTGATTCTCCTGATCGGCATCGTCAAGAAGAACGCGATCATGATGGTCGATTTTGCCATCGAGGCGAAGCGAGCGCACGATTTGAGCCCCTACGACGCCATTTTCGAGGCCTGCCTGCTGCGCTTTCGCCCAATCATGATGACGACGTCGGCCGCCATTCTCGGCGCCATCCCGCTGGCGTTGAGCTTCGGCAACGGCGGAGAAATCCGGCGTCCGCTCGGCATCGCCATCGTCGGCGGGCTCCTGATCAGCCAATTGCTGACCCTTTACACCACGCCCGTTGTCTATCTCTATCTCGACCGATTGAGCGGCTGGTCGATGCGCGCTCGGCAGCGACTGCTGGGGCTGCTGCCGGGCGCTTTCGGCACGCGTCCTGCGGGGAGC
Organism: Xanthobacteraceae bacterium; assembly: GCA_050010955.1. Lineage (GTDB taxonomy): Bacteria > Pseudomonadota > Alphaproteobacteria > Rhizobiales > Xanthobacteraceae > BOG-931. The sequence goes on from JBEKJZ010000077.1 coordinate 13,323, forward strand.
GAGGCGTGATGCTGCGCGCAACGCCGCGGCGCAGGCCGCGGCAGCTGCCACGGCTCAGCGAATATAAATCGGTCTATGGCTGTAGCAGCACGGCGTCGTCCAACGCCAGCGCGGCCGATCCAGCGTCGCGCGCAACCGCATGATGTCGGCGCGGGCCCGGGTGATAATCGGCGCTTTGTAGCCGTCATCCGTCGCCGGGTCTGCCTCCAAGAGCACGATCAGGTTCTCCAACTGGTAAATAGCGCGGTGGATTTCGCGCCACTGACCGCCATGGCCGCTATGCCAATATTGCCCCGCTGTCGCAGGCGTGCCGATACCGGCAAGCAGCCCGGCGGTACACGCCACGACGGTCCACGCGAAAACGGTACGCCTCATCGTCATGGCCATGCTCCGGTCGAGTGGGCGATGATAACCGCAATGGCGCGCCGAAGGAAAGACGACGGCCGGAGGTTTGCGCGGACGGACAGGCCGTGGCTGCGCTTCGGCGTGACCAACGGCGATGAGCGGAACTTTGCACGGTCGATGCGGCATGGTATGAATTTCGCAGGGGAAGGTTGTCGTGATCGGATGCGCGCGGAGCAAATCGCGGCGGGCGATCGGTTGGATCGCCGCCTATGCGCTCGCACTGCAGACGCTCGTCGGAAGCTTCGGTCTGATCCAGACCGCGGCGTCGGCCGCGGCCTTCGATCCGCTCGCTATCATTTGCCTCAACGGCGACCATGGCGGCGCCGGCGATCAGACACCCGGTAGCGGCGGGCAGGGCCACCACCCCGCCTGCGATTGCGGCTGTTTTCTTGGCAGCCCGGCATTCGTTGAGCCGCCGGACCCCGCCTCCCTCGGTTTCGTCGCTCCCGATGCCAAGGAAATCATTTGGCCGACCGCCGATTGGCGAAACAGATTTCCGGTCAGGCATCCGAGCCAACCCCCCCGCGGTCCCCCGCTACCGGCGTGATGGCTGAGCCGCCGCGGCTCAATGGCAATCGTCATCGTCAACGTGGCCGGCACCCATCGCCAAGGGTGAGTTCGGCAATTCGGGGGATAGGTCATGATCAAGTGCGCTGCGAGCCTAGCTCGCGATGCAAAGCCGCGCGCGGTTTGGGAACGTCAGTACGGCATCGTCGGCGTGGCGTTGGCCGGGACTCTCGTAACAGGCTCGGCGCTGGCCGCCGACATGCCGATGAAGGCGCCGGAAGCACCCGCCTATCAATGGGGCGGATGTTATCTTGGCGTGAACGTCGGAGGCGGCGCGAGCGGGACGAACTTCGGCAGCGTCGTCGATCCGGGAACCTACCTTGCAGCGGGCGACGCGGCGACCGTCGCCGGAAGCGGCGGCGGCGGAGCGAACGCCGACGGCATCCTGGCCGGCGCACAGGCCGGCTGTAACTTCCAGTCCGGGACGCTGGTCTACGGCCTCGAAGGCGACTTCGACTACTTCCACACCGATCCGCAATTCAACAACAACACCAATACGCTGGCCAACGGCAACGCGTTTGCCATCGCGCAGTCGCTCACCACCAATTTTTTGGTAACGGTGCGGCCACGGATCGGCATCGCGGCGGATCGCAACCTCGCTTACATCACGGGGGGCGCGGCCTTCACCAGCGTCAGCTACACCACGAGCTATGTAGACGCGAATACTCCGCCCGGCACCGGTACCGCGAGCGCCTCACGCGCGCTGGTCGGTTGGACTGCCGGTGCGGGCTGGGAATATGCCTGGACCGACCATTGGACGGTCCGCGCCGAATATCTGTTGGCGAGCTTTCCGACAACGAATGCGCTCGGGACCATCGCCGGCGCCGGTGGAACCAATACGCTGCACGGTTCCACCGACCTGGTTATCCAGCTCGTCCGCGCCGGCGTGAACTTCAAGTTCTGACCGCCGGGAGGGCGTCATGTTCGATTACACCCGCCGCTGCACCCTCATCGCCCGCCTGCGCGCGCGCCGTCATCCGGCTGCGTCGCGGCGCGCCAATCCGATCGGAGACACCATGTCGACCACTACCGAAACCAAACAAGTGCCGTCGCGAAACCGTCGCGCCGGGCACTGCGTTGCCGCTGCCATCTCGTTCCTTGCCACGATCGTGCTGGCATTTGTGCCGCTTGTGGGCTTGAGCACCACGGCGGCGTACGCCTGCGCCTGCGGTTGCAGCGTGTTCGACGTCGGCGGCCTCGAAATGCCGCAAGAGCAAGAGCACGGCGGCCGCGTCTTCTTTGAATTCTGGGACAGCGATCAGACGCAGAATTATGTCGGCAGTTCCAGAGCTCCCGCGGCGCTCAATACCGACAAGGAAATCGTTACGCAGTGGTACAACGTCGGCTTTGCCTACAATTTCAATCGCGATTGGGGCGTCATGGTGCGGATACCCACCACCAACCGCAGCTTGACCACCGACACCCAGAATCCGGCCTACGGCATCGCGACGTTCAACTCCAAGGATATCGGCGACATCGAGATCATGGGCGTGTACACCGGCTTCTTCAAGGACATGTCGACCGGTCTCATGTTCGGCCTCAAGCTGCCGACCGGCACGTTCACCGCCCCCGGACTTGACCGCGACAGCCAGATCGGGTCGGGCAGCACCGACTTGGAGCTCGGCGCCTTCCATCGCGGCATGCTGTCCGGCGACAACGCCTGGCAGTATTTTTCCCAAATCATGTTGCGGCAGCCTTTCCTCTATCAGGCAGCGGCGGATCCGCAGGGTTTCTTCGACGGCAATCCCGGCGTCGTACAAACCTACTTTCCGGGCAGACAGATCGATGGCGCGGCCGGTATCCTCTACAACAATTTGTACCATGTGCTCGGCCTGGATAAGATCACGCCGCTTGCGCAGGTTATCGTGTCGCACCGCGATAACGATACCGGCACCGCTGCCGATCCCTACAACAGCGGATTCGACCGGGTGATGCTCTCGCCCGGCGTCGAATTCACCAAGGTGGTCGACGAAGCCAACAACCGGGTGATCAAGGTCTATTTCGACATCGAGGTTCCGGTCTATTACCGGGCCAACGCCGCCAACAACGCCGGAACCGAAGGCCAGCTGGTGGCTCCCTACTTGATCAAACTGGTGTCGAGCTACAATTTCTGAGCGATCAACGGCCAGGGAAGCGCACAAATGCCAGTCATTGCCACGACATCGGTGCGGCTTGCGCGCTTGGCTGCAACCGCCGCCATAATGTGGCTCGCCTCGGCATCGGGTCCGGCGCGCGCTCTACCGGAGATCAGTGGAGCCGCGCCGGCGCTCGTCCTCACCACGACCGACGGCCAAACCTTCGATCTTGCCAAGCTGCGCGGCAAGGTCGTGCTGGTGAACTATTGGGCGACCTGGTGCGCCCCATGCCGTACGGAAATGCCGAGGCTCAGCGCGTTCTACCGGCGCTATCACGACCGCGGCCTGGAGATCATCGGTATCAGCATCGATTTTCCGCGCGATCTGGAAAAGGCCCGCAGAGCCGCCCACGCGGTCGGCTACCCGACGGCTCTGTCGCGGGATATCACCGACGACGGCTTTGGGACGCCGAAAGGCGTGCCGATCACCTGGGTCATCGATGCCGACGGCAAGATCCGCGACCGCTTCATCGAGGTGCGCGATGAACTGCTCAACGGCATCGTCGTTCCGCTGCTTCCGCACGAAAAAAAGTGAGGTCATGACGGGCACCGTTTTGGTGCGGCCATTTCAGTGCGGCATTGCGGCTGCGGCGCTGGCGGCCGGCTTGCTCGTCACAGCATCTTCGGCTCGCGCGGGGGAATGGATCGCCGACAAATCCGGCTGCCGGGTGTGGAACCCGAATCCGCAATTGGAGGAATCGGTGACCTGGTCGGGCTCCTGTGCCAACGGCCGCGCGCAAGGCAGCGGGACCGTGCAATGGTCGAAGGGCGGCATGCCCATCGAGACCGACGAAGGCGAGTGGCGCGATGGTCGGCAGGCCGGCAAGGGTACGCAATCCTGGTCCAGCGGACGCTACGAAGGGGAACTCGCAGACGGTGAGCCGAACGGCCACGGCGTATTGACGCTGCAAAAATTGCGGTATGAGGGTGATTTTCGTAATGGGAAACCGAACGGAGCCGGGACGTTGACGGCCGAAAACGAAACCTTGCGCGGCACCTGGAAGGACGGATGCTTGCAGGGTCAACGAAAGGCCTCGATCGGCATCCCTTTGTCCGCCTGCCGCTGACGCAGGACGCCGCGAGGACGGAAGTTGGGCTGACACCCATCTCCGCTCTCATGAATGGAGAAAACGATGCGTGGACGACCTCTGTTGTTTAGCTGCGGACTTCTTGCCGTCATCTCGATTTGCCACCCCGCGATGGCCGACGCTCAGGAAACCAAAGGAAAAAATTGCCGCATGGAGCAGCAATGTCATTGGGAGAATTTCAAGAAAATATGCACGTGGGTGAAAGTTTGCCGATAACTAGCCCCGGCGAGCATTACACGCTTTCCGCCGCGGTGACTTTAATGCAATAGCGTGCAGCTTTTTCGCACGGCCGACGCCGAACCCGGCGCCGGCTTGGCATCGCTGAATGAGCCGGAGTTATGAAAAATGGCAGAGATGTTTCTTGAGGATTTCGCCGTCGGGCAGGTTTTCAGCTCGGCGCGGCACGTCCGCGTCGACAAGGACGAGATTATTGCCTTCGCCAAAAAATATGATCCGCAGTTCTTCCATCTCGACGAGGAGGCGGCGCGCAGTTCCATTTTCGGCGGCCTGGTGGCGAGCGGCTGGCTCACCGCCGCGTTGACGATGCGTCTCTTGACCGAGCGGGAAGCGAAGCCCGCGGGCGGCAGCATCGGCGTCGGTTTCGAAGAGCTGCGCTGGCCGATTCCGGTCCGTCCCGGCGATGAGCTGCGGATCGAAAGCAAAATCCTCGACGTGCGCCCGTCCAAGTCGCGTCCCGACCGCGGGGTGGTCAAGATGCGCACCCGCACGTTCAACCAGCACGGCCAAGTGGTGCAGGAGATCGTGAATATCGCCCTGGTGCCGCGACGGCCGCCGGCCGGAAACGACAAGGCCGACGCCCCTCGCTCGACGCCGTAACGCCGAGCGGTATAGTATGACCTTGGCTGTTATCACGGCGAAAGCTTGCGTCGTTCGGTAGCGCCGCGCTCAGCGGGGTGGTTGTGCGAATTCTGGTGGTCGGTGCTGGGGCGATCGGCGGATATTTCGGCGGCAGGCTGCTGGCGGCAGGCCGCGATGTTGTCTTCCTCGTGCGGCCGAAGCGTGCCGCTCAGCTAGCGCAGACCGGCCTGGTGATCCGCAGCCGTCTCGGCGACGTCAACTGGCCGGCACCGCCTACCGTCACGGCCGATGCGCTACGCGATCCCTTCGATCTGATCCTTCTCAGCTGCAAGGCCTACGATCTCTTGGCCGCGGCGGATTCTTTCGCGCCGGCCGTTGGAACACAAACCGCGATCCTGCCGTTGCTCAACGGCATGGCCCATTTGGATGTTCTCGCGTCCCGTTTCGGCCGCAACCGTGTGCTCGGCGGGCTATGCGTGATCTCGGCGACGCTCGGCTCCGAGGGCGACATCCGCCATCTCAACGACATTCATCGCATGGCATTCGGCGAGCAGGACGGCGCCGTATCGCCGCGCAGTAAGGCCATCGCGGCGGCACTTTCGGGCGCCGGCTTCGAGTCGCGCCTGAGCAACGCGATCCTGCAGGAGATGTGGGACAAGTGGGTGTTCATCGCCGCCGCCGCCGGCATCACCTGCCTGATGCGGGCGGCTTTCGGCGACATCGTCGCCGCCGGCGCCGTCGACCTGACGACCGCGCTTTTCGACGAGTGCTGCGCGATCGCGGCGGCGCAAGGGTTCCCGCCCGGCGAAGCGACCCGCAAGTTCACCCGAAGCATGCTCACCGCGCCGCAATCCACCATTACCGCATCGATGCTCCGGGATATCGAGCGCGGCGGGCCGATCGAGGCCGATCACATTGTCGGCGACCTGCTGCGCCGCAGCACGGCGCGGTCGTCCCAGGACCGCTCATTGCTGCGGATCGCCTATGCGCATTTGAAGGCCTACGAAGCGCGCCGCAAGCGCGAGAATGCCGCAACAGAGACCGCTGGCGCGGCACCTCTGCCGGTGTGAGATCGGAGCACGTACCGCTAATAGGAGCACCACCATGGCCATTGCAGCGCTTTCCGGCTGGACCAGTGAACAAAAGCATGTGGTCGCGGCCAGTTTCTTGGGGTGGACGCTCGACGCTTTCGATTTCTTCCTGATGGTGTTCGTACTCAAGGATATTGCCGGAGAGTTCCATACCGACGTCACCCAGGTCACCGTCGCCATCTTGTTGACCTTGGCGATGCGTCCGATCGGCGCCTTCCTGTTCGGACGCGCCGCCGACCGCTGGGGCCGCCGCCCCACCCTGATGGTCGACGTATTGTTCTATTCCGGCATTGAATTTGCTTCCGGCTTCGCCCCGAGCCTCACGTCATTGCTTGTGTTACGCGCCATCTACGGCATCGCGATGGGTGGCGAATGGGGTGTCGGCGCATCGCTGACCATGGAATCCATCCCGCCGCACGCCAGGGGCTTCGTCTCCGGCCTGCTGCAATCCGGCTATCCGACCGGATATTTTCTCGCCTCGATCGTCTACGGTGTGCTGTTCCAGTATATTGGCTGGCGCGGCATGTTCATGATCGGCGTGCTTCCGGCGCTGCTGGTCTTCTATATCCGGCGCAACGTTCCGGAATCGCCGAGCTGGACCCCGACGACCGCCCGCAGCAGCACGCTGGCGGTGCTGAAATCGCACTGGCGCCTCGGCATTTACGCGATCCTGTTGATGACCGCGTTCAATTTCTTCAGCCACGGCACTCAGGACCTTTACCCGACTTTTTTGCAGGTCCAGCACGGCTTTGGCCCGCATGAGGTCGGCCTGATAGCGGTCATCTACAACATCGGCGCCATTATCGGAGGAATATCGTTTGGCAGTTTGTCCGAACGCTTCGGCAGACGGCGCATCATCATTATCGCTGCGCTGCTTTCGCTCCTCGTGCTTCCGCTCTGGGCGTTTGCGGCCAGCGCGGTATGGCTCGCGGTCGGCGCCTTTCTGATGCAAGTGATGGTGCAAGGCGCCTGGGGCGTGGTCCCGGTTCATTTGAACGAATTATCGCCCGACGAGGCGCGCGGCACGTTCCCGGGATTTGTCTATCAGCTTGGCAATCTGATTGCGTCGGTCAACGCTACGCTGCAAGCGGCCATCGCCGCGCATTACGGCGGCAATTATGCTTTCGCGCTCGCGGTGGTCGCCGGCACGGTCGCCGTCGCCATCGTCATCCTCACGGCGGTTGGCAACGAAGCCAAGGGTGTGGTGTTCGGCAATGCCCGCCTGCGGCAGGCCGAAGCGGGCGGCGCCGCCGCGCCGCAACCTTCATCGGGCTGATATCCGCAGACAATGCCGAACAACGCGCGGTGAGCACAAATGCCGAGAACGATCGAGACCGCGCTCAGCGGCTATGAGCTGCTCAACGATCCGCTGTTGAACAAAGGCACGGCGTTCACCGATGCCGAGCGCGATACGTTCGATCTGCACGGCCTGCTGCCGCCATACGTGACTACTCTCGATCTCCAGGTCGGACGCCGGCTCGCCGCTTTGCGCAACCTCGGCACGGACCTGCAGAAGTACACTTTCCTTCGCGGCCTGCAGGACACCAATGAAACCCTGTTTTACGCGCTATTGACCCGGAACATCGAAGAACTGATGCCGATCGTCTATACGCCCACGGTCGGTCTCGGCTGTCAGCAGTTCAGCCGCCTCTTTCGCAAGCCGCGCGGCGTGTTCCTGAGCTTTCCGCTTAAGGACCGGATACGCCGCATCCTCGGCAATCCGCGCTTTGACGGCGTCGAGGCCATCGTGGTGAGCGACGGCGAGCGCATCCTGGGGTTGGGCGATCAAGGCGCCGGCGGCATGGGCATCCCGATCGGCAAGCTGTCGCTCTACACTGCCTGCGCCGGCCTGCACCCCTCGACGACATTGCCGATTCTTCTCGACGTCGGCACCGACAACGAGGAGCTTCTCGCCGACCCTCTTTACATCGGCTGGCGGCACGAGCGCGTGCGCGGCGTGGACTATGACGATTTCGTCGCCTCGTTCGTCGACGCCGTGCGCGCGCGATGGCCGCATGTGCTGCTGCACTGGGAGGATTTTGCGTTCCGCAACGCCAACCGGCTGCTGGCGCAATACCGCGATCAGCTCTGCAGCTACAACGACGACATTCAGGGCACAGCTGCCATCGCCGTTGGTGCCGTGCTCAGCGCCATCAATGTCACCGGCGTGCCGCTGACCGAGCAGCGCATCGCGGTGCTGGGAGCGGGTTCGGCCGGCAGTGGCATCAGCGCGCTGCTATTGCGCGCCATGATCGAGGCGGGCCTGCCCGAGACGGAGGCCCGCAGCCGGTTCTATCTTGTCGACCGCGACGGCCTGTTGGTCGAGGGCATGGCCGGCCTGCAGCCGTTTCAGACGCCCTTTGCACAAAGCCGCGACCGGCTCGCCGCCTGGAAGCTCGGCTCGCCGGATCGAATCGATCTTGCCGACGTGGCCGCCAACGCGCATCCGACGGTCCTCATCGGCACATCGGGGCAGCCGCGCGCCTTCTCCGAGGGCATCGTCCGCGCCATGGCCGCACACGCAGAGCGGCCGGCGATCTTTCCGCTTTCCAATCCGACCGAGCGGAGCGAGGCGACCCCGCAGGAGCTCATCGCCTGGACCGACGGCCGCGCGGTGATCGGCACCGGCAGCCCCTTCCCGCCGATCGAGCGGGACGGTCGGCCTTTCCGGATCGACCAAACCAACAACTCCTACGTCTATCCAGGCGTCGGTCTCGCAGCCATCGCGGTGCAGACGCGCCGTATATCGGACGGCATGTTTCTCGCTGCGGCGCGCATCATCGCCGAGCTGTCGCCGGCAAAGCACGATCCGGGCGCCAATCTCTTGCCGCCGCTCGCGGAGCTGCGAAAGATCTCGTTCCAGGTGGCGATCGCGGTCGCCCAGCAAGCCGAAACCGAGGGCTCGGCGGCGCCCCTTCCGGATCAGGATCTCAGCGCAGCAGTCTCTGCGAAAATGTGGGAGCCCGCTTACGCGCCATATCGGCGGCTGCCACGCTGACGCCCTTCACCACGCCGCACGCGAGTTGGGCCGTGTCCTCATAAAACGCGCTGGCAATGTCTGGTTTCCGGGGAACAGATGGGGTAATCGGCCGGCGAGCTTGTGGATAGCTGAAGAATTTGGGTGCTGCGCTTCAGGCTGATGGTGAATACGAGGTCCGTGGGTACGGCCTCAAGCATCAGAAGGAGAAGCGC
>JBEKJZ010000078.1:0-20709 GCA_050010955.1 Xanthobacteraceae bacterium
GCGGCCGGACCGTTCGGCCCGCGAAAGACGATCGACACGTCGGCCTGGCCGCCGGTCATGTAGCGCGTCTTCGCCGCCGAGTTGATGAGATGGTCCATCGCCTGCATGGCGAAATTCCAGGTCATGAACTCGACGATGGGTTTCAGCCCAGCGAACGCGGCGCCGACGCCGAGACCGGCAAAGGCGTGTTCGGTGATCGGCGTATCGATGACGCGCCGCGCGCCGAATTCCTGCAGCAGGCCCTGCGTCACTTTGTAGGCGCCTTGATATTCGGCGACTTCCTCACCGATGACGAACACGTCGGCATCGCGGCGCATTTCCTCGGCCATGGCGTCGCGCAACGCCTCGCGCATGGTCATGGTGACCATCTCGGTGCCTTCCGGCACCTCGGGCTCGGGCAGCGCCTGAGCCGGCGGCGGCGTGGCGGTCCCGGTTTTCGCCGGCGCCGGCGCTTCGGCTTTCTTTGCCGGCTCGTCCTTCTCCGCGGGCGGCGCCGATTCCACGGTTTTTTGTTGCGGCGCCGGCTGAGTCGCGTCGGCGCTGGCCTGCGGCGGCGCGCCGCCCTTGAGCGCGGCTTGGTCCTCGCCCTCGGCGAGGATCATGGCGATCGGCGTATTCACCGCGACGTCATTGGTGCCTTCCGGCACCAGAATCTTTCCCAGCGTGCCCTCGTCGACCGCTTCCACCTCCATGGTAGCTTTGTCGGTCTCGATTTCCGCGATGACGTCGCCTGACTTGACGGCATCGCCCTCCTTTTTGAGCCACTTGGCAAGATTGCCCTTCTCCATGGTCGGGGAGAGCGCGGGCATGAGAACTTGAATCGGCATGGCGGGCTAACTCGTCGATCGTCACGCCCAAGGAAATCGCGGGCGCCGGTGCACAAGCATGATCGCTGTCACCGGTATACGTCCGTGTAAAGTTCCGCGGGATCGGGCTCGGGATCGTTGGTGGCAAATTCGGCGGCTTCATTGACGACGGCGCGGACCGCCGCGTCGATTTTTTTCAGCTCGTCTTCGCTTGCCCATTTCTTGGCGAGAAGCCGCGCGCGCACCTGTTCGATCGGATCGTGTTCGGTGCGGACTTTGTCCACCTCTTCCTTGGTGCGGTATTTGGCCGGATCGGACATCGAGTGGCCGCGATAGCGGTAGGTCATCATTTCGACGATGGTCGGGCCCTTGCCGGCGCGGCACCAGGCGATCGCCTCGTCGGCAGCCGCCTTGACCGCGCGCACGTCCATGCCGTCGACCTCTCTCCCTGGGATGTTAAAGGACAGTCCACGTTTGGAAAGATCGGTTTGCGCCGACGAGCGCGTCACTGACGTGCCCATCGCGTAGCGGTTGTTCTCGATAACGTAGACCACCGGAAGCTTCCACAGCTCCGCCATGTTGAAGCTCTCGTAGACCTGGCCCTGGTTGGCGGCGCCGTCGCCGAAAAAAGTCAGGCTGACATTGTCGTTACCGCGATATTTGTTGGCGAAGGCCAAGCCGGTGCCGAGCGGAACCGGGGCGCCGACGATGCCATGCCCGCCATAGAAATTCTTCTCGCGGGAGAACATGTGCATCGAGCCGCCTTTGCCCTTGGAATAGCCGCCGCGCCGCCCGGTGAGCTCCGCCATCACGCCTTTGGGATCCATGCCGCAGGCGAGCATGTGACCGTGATCGCGATAGCCGGTGATCATCTGGTCGGCGTCGCGCTTGGCCATCTGCATGCCGACGACGACCGCCTCCTGGCCGATATAGAGGTGGCAGAACCCCCCGATCAGCCCCATGCCGTACATCTGGCCGGCCTTCTCCTCGAAACGCCGGATCAGCAGCATCTGGCGGAGCGCCTGGAACTCCTCTTCCTTGGTGAATTCCGCTATCGGGCCTGCTTGGGTCGCCGCCGCGGCTGGGCTGCGCTCTTCCGCGACTTGATCCGCGTCTTTGGTTTTGGCGACGGCCATCAGCGTCCTCGAAATATCGCGGGTTTCATCCCATAGCCGAAAACCGCCTATGGCGGAAGTCGCCGCCCGGCGACCGGTTCCTGCCGCCAAACCGTTGCCAGCAAAATTATTTCGGCAAGGGAGCCGGAGAGGTCAAGGGCCGCCAGCCGGCGGGCGCCGGGGCGTATCGAACATCACTGTCAAATCATTGGGATGCGCGTAGTCCAGGAGCGCCCGGGCCCGTTCATCCAGCATATCGGGGTCAAGCCCGCTGGACTTGAGCAATGCGACCCGGCGCTGCCATTGCGCGCGCTCGATTTGCAGCGGGCCGAGCTCGGTCGAGAGCGAGGCGATCTGCTGGTCGATATCCTGCTTGGCCTTCAGTCCGTGATTGCCGCTAAACGCGTTGACGCCGAAATAGCCGATGAGCAACGCCGCGGTGACGTAGAGGCCGAGCGCGGTGAGAATCGAGCGCAATCGCTTGCGGGTGACCATCCCGCCAACATGGAAGCACGCCGCTTAAAGCGACCTTAATGGCCGACGCGCGCCTGGCATAAAACCAATACCGCTAACCGAGCGCCGTGAACGCAGCACGCCCCGGGTACACCGCCTGGGGGCCGAGTTCCTCCTCGATCCGCAGCAGCTGATTGTATTTCGCGGTGCGGTCGGCACGCGCCAGCGAGCCGGTCTTGATCTGCCCGCAATTGGTCGCCACCGCGAGGTCGGCAATCGTGGAATCTTCGGTCTCGCCGGAGCGATGCGACATCACGGCGGTGTAGCCGGCTTTGTGCGCGGTTTCGACCGCCGCCAGCGTCTCGGTGAGCGTTCCGATCTGATTGACTTTGATCAGGACGGAATTGGCGATGCCATTTCTGATCCCCTCCATGATCCGCGTCACGTTGGTGACGAAATTGTCGTCGCCGACGAGCTGGCAGCGCGCACCGATTTTCCGCGTCAGGAGCTTCCAGCCGGCCGAATCGTCCTCGGCCATGCCGTCTTCGATCGACACGATCGGATAGCGCTGCGCCAGGGCGGCGAGGTAGTCGACCTGCTGTTCGATCGAGCGCGTCTTGCCCTCGCCCTTGTAATGGTAGGCGCCGTCGCGGAAGAATTCGCTCGCGGCCGGATCGAGCGCCAGCATGACGTCGTCGCCGATGCGGTAGCCGGCCTTCTCGATCGCCGCCACGATTTGATCGAGCGCGGCCTCGGCCGAAGGCAGGTTGGGCGCGAAGCCGCCCTCGTCGCCGACATTGGTGTTGTAGCCGCCGGCTTTGAGCGCTGCGCGCAGGGTGTGAAAAATCTCCGACCCGGCGCGCAACGCCTCGGCGAAGGATTTGGCGCCGAGCGGCACGATCATGAATTCCTGGAAGTCGATCGGGTTGTCGGCGTGCACGCCGCCATTGACGATGTTCATCATCGGCACCGGCAGGACCCGCGCCGCGGTGCCGCCGACATAGCGGTAGAGCTGCAGCTTGTTCGCGGCCGCCGCCGCCTTGGCGACGGCGAGCGACACGCCGAGAATGGCGTTGGCGCCGAGCCGGCCCTTGTTGGGGGTGCCGTCGAGCGCGATCATGGTCTGGTCGATCCTGACCTGGCCCTCGGCTTCCATGCCGCTCAAGGCGTCGAAAATCTCGCCGTTGACGGCCTCGACAGCCTTACGCACGCCCTTGCCGAGATAGCGCTTTTTATCGCCATCGCGCAGCTCGACGGCCTCGTGGGTTCCGGTAGAAGCGCCCGATGGCACGCCGGCGCGGCCGCGCGAGCCGTCCTCCAGTATGACATCGACCTCGACGGTCGGATTGCCGCGGCTGTCGAGAATTTCCCGGCCGATGATATCGATGATCGCGGTCATGCGCGCCCCCGGCTAGCTTCTGCTCGGGGCTTCTACAGGATCGGCAAGGCGCTTGTCATGTCCGGGCAAGCGGGGCATGCAGTGAGCTCTGACATAACTGCAATGGACGCCTGTCGGCTTTGCACCCATGCCGAAGAAACGCCTCCACCTCGGCCGACCCACGCCGGTCCCGGCCTCGCCCGACCAGGCGGCGCTCGACCGTGTGCGCAATCCGCATCCGGACACGAACTACGTCGCCCGCTTCACCTTTCCTGAATTCACCGTGATGTGCCCGGTCACCGGCCAGCCGGATTTCGCTACCCTCGTCATCGACTACGTGCCGCGCGCATGGCTCGTGGAATCGAAATCGCTTAAGCTTTATCTCAACAGCTTCCGCAATCACGGCGCGTTACACGAGGACTGCACCGTCGCGATCGGGAAAAAACTCGTCGCGCTGTTGAAACCGAAATGGCTGCGCATCGGCGGCCATTTCCACCCGCGCGGCGGCATGCCGATCGATGTGTTCTGGCAGGCAGGCAAGCTTCCGGCCGGCGTCTGGGCGCCCGAGCAGGGCATCAGCACCTATCGGGCGCGGTAGAGGGGGTCACGCTCTGATCGCGAGCGAGCCCTTCAGCGTAGCGATAAGGGCTTGCACCTCTTGCGCCGGATCGGCCGCGCGCATCACGCCGCCCATGACCGCGACCCCGGCTGCGCCCGCGGCGATGAGTTCGCCGACACGCGCCGCATTGATGCCGCCGATCGCCAGCACCGGCACGGGTGCGGCGCGCGCGATCTCGCCCAGACCCTTGCGGCCGATCTCCGGGCCGTAACCCGGCTTGCTCGCCGTCTCAAAAGCCGGGCCCGCCAGCGCGTAGTCGACAAAGGCCGGGGCGATCGCCTCGGCTTCGGTGACGGTGTGGATGGAAACGCCGACGAGCTTGCCGGGACCAAGCAGCCGGCGGGCCGCTGCGGCATCGCTGCCTGACGGCAGATGCACACCGTCGGCGCCGGCGGCCTTCGCCAACGGCGCTTCGCCATGCAACATCAGCGTCGCGCCGACCGCGTGCGCCAAGCGCGCGAGAGCGCGCGCCCGCAGGATTTGCTCGTCGCGCGGCAAATCCTTCTCGCGCAGGCTCACCCAGCGGCAGCCGGCCGCAAGCGCGGCGGCGACAATTTGCATCAGCGGCCGCCGCGCCTGCCGGCGATCGGTCACCACGAGGAGCGGCGGGTCGGGAAGCTGCATTTTTGGCCAATTTCCCCATTGATTGGGCGAAATAGAGCGTGGCGCTCGAAGCTATCCTCGAAGCTATCGCTGCGCGCGTAGCTTGAATACTGCCCCCGCGCTTGCCACTTCGGTAGGACTTCCGCGCCGGCGCCTTGAATTTGGCGGCAAGCCGCGCCAGGAAGCGTTCGAGATCCTTGATGAATCGCCCTCCCCGCATCTCTTTCGTCTCGCTCGGCTGCCCGAAGGCGCTGGTCGATTCCGAGCGCATCGTCACGCGGCTGCGCGCGGAGGGTTACGAGCTTAGCCGCGGCCACGCCGACGCCGACCTCGCTATCGTCAATACCTGCGGCTTCCTCGACAGCGCCCAGGCGGAATCGCTGGCCGCCATCGGGGCGGCGCTCGCCGAAAACGGCAAGGTCGTCGTCACCGGCTGCATGGGCGCCGAACCGGAAAAGATCATCGCCGTGCATCCGAACGTGCTGGCGGTAACCGGCCCGCAGCAATACGAGAGCGTGCTGGCCGCGGTGCATCGAGCCGTTCCGCCGCAGCACGATCCGCATATCGATCTCATTCCGCCGCAGGGCATCAAGCTGACGCCCCGGCACTATGCTTATCTCAAGATTTCAGATGGTTGCAACAATCGCTGCACGTTCTGCATCATCCCCAGGCTGCGCGGCGACCTGGTCTCGCGGCCGGCCGCCGACGTGCTGCGCGAGGCCGAGCGGCTGGTAGCGGCGGGCGTCAAGGAGCTGCTGGTCATTTCCCAGGATACGTCCGCCTACGGCGTCGATTTGAAATATGCCGCCAGCGCATGGAAGGGCCGCGAGGTGCGGGCCAAGTTCATCGAGCTGGCCCGCGCGCTCGGTGAGTTCGGCGTCTGGGTGCGGCTGCACTACGTCTATCCCTACCCGCATGTCGACGAGGTGATCCCGCTGATGGCGGAGGGCAAGGTGCTGCCCTACCTCGACGTGCCGTTCCAGCACGCCAGTCCTGCCGTACTCAAGCGCATGCGCCGACCCGCGGCGCAGGAAAAAACGCTGCAACGGATCCGGCAGTGGCGCGCGGTTTGCCCCGGCCTGACGCTGCGCTCGAGCTTCATCGTCGGCTTCCCCGGCGAGACTGAGGCGGATTTTTGCCTGCTGCTCGACTGGCTCGGCGAGGCCGAACTCGATCGCGTCGGCTGCTTCCGCTACGAACCGGTCGCCGGTGCCGCGGCGAACGATCTCGCCGCGCCCGTTCCCGAGGCGCTCAAGCAGGAGCGCTATCATCGCTTGATGCAGCGCCAGCAGGAGATTTCGCGCAAGCGGCTCCAGCGCAAAATCGGCGCGCGTGAGCGCGTCATCATCGATGAGGTCGGAACCCATGAGGTCAGACTTGCCGGCTCAAGCCCGGCGACCGCCAAGGGCCGCAGCAAGGGCGATGCGCCGCAGATCGACGGCACCGTTCACGTGCAAAGCCGCCGGCCGCTGCGGGTCGGCGAAATCGCCACGGTGAAGATCGAGCGCGCCGACGCCTACGACCTCTACGGCACGGCGGTCGGCTACTGATCCGGGGCTGCCGCCGCGGTTGCGCGACGGCTGGATCGGTTATTTTCTCTGGTATTGCCGAACATTCGGCGCTTTCATACCGCGCACGAGGCGCCGAATCGTGACCGCGATCTTTATCACTGCCACCGGAACCGACGTTGGAAAGACCTTCGTCGTCGCCTCGCTCATCCGGCTGTTGCGGCAAATGGGCCGTACGGTCGACGCCATCAAGCCGATCGTGAGCGGATACGATGCGACGCTGGCGGCGGCGAGCGATCCCGGCGTTCTCATCGGCGCGCTCGGCCTGCCGTTTTCGCCGGAGGCGGTCGATCGCGTTTCACCCTGGCGCTTTCGCGCCGCAGTCGCGCCGGACCTTGCGGCGCGGCGCGAGGGCCGCAGCATCGATGTCGACGCTGTCGTGGCCTATTGCCAAGGCGCAATCGAGCACCGCCGCGACATTTTGCTGATCGAAGGCGTCGGCGGCATCATGGTGCCGCTCGACGATCACCGCACCATCCTCGACGTCATGATGGCGCTGCGCGTGCCGCTCATGCTGGTGACCGGCTCTTATCGCGGCACCATCAGCCATACGCTGACCGCGCTCGACTCGCTGTTCCGGCGCGACCTGAACGTTCTCGCGACCATCGTCAACGAGACCCCCGGCAGCAGCATGCCCCTCGGCGACGTGGTGGCTTCCATCGGGCACTTCACCGAGCCGGTGATCGGCTTGCCGCGGCCGCGCCGCCAGAGTTGACGGTACTGCAGCGCGGCGCCACCGATCGTTCAAGAGAAAAATCGGACCTGCAGCGCGGTTTCCAGCGTCCCTTCCAGATTGAACAGCGCGTGCAGCAGGAACGTCAGCGGCGTCGAGCCGCTGCGCCAGCGCATCCAGCCGAGGAATAAGCCGATGACGAAAATCTGCAGGACGCCGGCCCAATCGTATTGAACATGCAGCGCCGCCCATAAGACCGAGATCGCCACGATGGCCGGCCAGGCCCAGCGGTCGCTGCGGGCCCAGCCGCGGAACAGGAATCCGCGGAACAAGATCTCTTCGCCCGCCGGCGCCACGATGACGGCCCCGGCCAGCAGCGCCGGCAGCCATCCCTCGGCGGCAGCGGTGGTGTAGGACTGCAACTGAAACGGCGAGACCAGCGCCCGCCCGCTGACGTAGAGCAAGCCATCGCCGATCGCGATGAGGCCGACAAGGCAGAGGATTCCCACCTTCAGGGAGCCCGCGCGCGGCAACCTGAGCGCCAGATAATCGGCTTGCGGGCTTCCTGCGAGCCAAACCGCAAGCGCAATCACGGCGATCATGATCGGATTGGCGATCACGATGAACAGCGTCACCGAGGCGCCGTCGAACGGGGTTGCGAGCAGCGAATTCAAATCGCCGATCCGCAACCACAGCAACAGCGCCAGCGCGGCGAATTGGCCCACGAGGAAGGCGAGAAAACCCCAGCCCAGCGTGGCCCAATAGCCCCAAATCCTCATGGATTGCCGCGAGTTCTCACGGCACCAGGATCGAGGCGCCGGTGGTGGCGCGCGCTTCGAGATCGCGGTGCGCTTTGGCGGCATCGCGCAGCGGGTATTTCTGATTGATCGGGATTTTCACCGCCCCGCTGCCGACGACGGCGAACAGGTCGTTGGCGATGGCCAGTAAATCCTCGCGCTTGGCGGCATAGGTGTTGAGCGTCGGCCGCGTGGCATACAACGAGCCCTTGAACTGGAGGAGGTTGATATTGAACGCCTCGATCGGCCCGGAGGCAGCGCCGAAGCTAACGAACATGCCGAGCGGACGAATACAGTCAAGCGAAGCCGGAAATGTATCCTTGCCGATGCTGTCGTAGACCACCTCGCACAGCTTGCCGCCGGTGATCTCTTTCACGCGCTGTGCGAAATTCTCCTCGCGATAGAGAATGGTGTGATGACAGCCGTTGGCCTTGGCCAGTTCGGCCTTGTCCTTGGAGCCCACGGTGCCGATGACATTGGCGCCGAGATGGTTCGCCCATTGGCAGAAAATAAGTCCGACGCCGCCGGCCGCGGCATGAATCAGCACATTCATGCCCTTCTCGACCTTGAAAGTTCGGCGCAGGAGATATTCCACCGTCATGCCCTTGAGCAGCATGGCGGCGGCCTGCTCGTAGCCGATATTCGCCGGCAGCTTCACCGCGCGGTCGGCCGGCACCACGCGTTCCTCCGTGTAACAGCCGGGGCCGGCGACATAGGCGACGCGATCGCCCACCTTGAATTCGCTGACGCCAGGGCCGATCTCGACGACCTCGCCGGCGGCTTCATTGCCGACGATGAACGGCAAGCCGCCCGGAGCGGGATAAAGGCCGATGCGAAAATAGACGTCGGTAAAATTGACGCCGATGGCATGCTGCTTGACCCGGATCTGGCCCGGTCCGGGAGGAGGAACGGCCACATCCTCGTAGGTCAACACCTCGGGACCGCCGAACTTATGAACACGCACTGCCGCAACCATCTTCTTCTCCTGGTACTCAGCTGACTTTTGAGAGTCCGCGATCATAGGTGGTCGCCAACGCAGTGCAAGGGACGACGCCAAGCTCAGCGGGCATTCCTACGTTTTTGACGAACCCAAGGCGATGCAGGACTTCAAGCAAATCGTCAACCAGGAGACCATCGCGGCGAGCCGCGGTCTCGCAGCGCGCGCCAAGGGCGGGGCCACCTACTGGGTGATCGAGCCCTAGCGGCGCAGCAGACCGACGATCACGAAATAGACGCCGATCGCCGCGAGCGCCGCGCCGGCCCACGCGGGCGGATCGAGATTCTGCTTGAGCGCAAACAGCGCCAGCACGCCCCACAGCACCAGCGCCGTCAGATTGAGCATGCGCCATCGCGGCACGCGGACGGGATGGACAAAATGGATCGGGGCGAAGGTCGCCGCCGCCAGCACGGCGATCCCGGCGGCGCCAAGCCACGGCGGCGGCTTGAGCAGGAACAAATAAAATGCCGCGATATTCCACAGCGCCGGGAAGCCGCGGAAATAGCTGTCCGGCGTCTTCATGCGTCGGTCGGCGAAATAGAGCGCGCCGGTCACCGTGACGATGAGGCCGAGCGGCAGCGCCGCGGCCGGCGGCAACAGCCCGCCGGCGGCGATGGCGTAGGCCGGCACGAACACGTAGGTCGGAAAATCGACGACGAAATCGAGCAGTTCGCCCGACCATCGCGGCAACAGTTCTGCCACCCGCAGCCGCCGCGCCAAGGTGCCGTCGACGCCGTCGATGATGAGCGCCACCCCAAGCCACACGAACATGCGCGCCCACTCGGCACGCACCGCCGCCATCAGCGCCAACAGCGCGCAGGCGGCGCCGCAAGCGGTCAAAACGTGGACCGCAAAAGCGGCCACGATGCGGGAAGCCGGCGCCGGCTTTGCGGGTGGCTCGGTCGGGTCCATTTTGTCAGCCTACACCGGAATGCAGGAAACGTGCGCAAGCTGTCTGTTATTGCTAATCTTTCGACATACATTGCGAAAGCGAATTCACCGGGACAGCGCATGGCATTCGTGGACGGCGCGAGGGAAGATAGGACCGCCGAAGTTGCGGTCGTCGGCGGCGGACCAGCCGGCCTCATGAGCGCGATCGCGCTCGCGGCGGGCGGCGTCGATACGCTGCTCATCGCCCGTCAGCCGGAGAACGATCACCGCACCACCGCGCTACTCGCCGGCTCCGTCACCGCGTTGACGACGCTCGGCGTATGGCAGGACTGCCTGCCGCATGCCGCGCCGCTCGTGACCATCCGCATTATCGACGACACGCAGCGGCTCCTGCGCGCGCCGGAGGTCACCTTCACCGCCGCAGACATCGGCCTCAACGCCTTCGGCTACAATATCGAGAACCGGCATCTGCTCGCGGCGCTTTATACGCGCGCGGCGCAGTTGAACATCACCCGCGTCGGCGGGGCGGCCGTCGCCGTCGACAGCGATGCGGCGGGCGTCACCATCAAGCTCGATGACGGCACGGCGCGCGTGCGGCTTGTGGTCGGCGCCGACGGACAGCGCTCGCTGTGCCGCGCCGCGGCCGGCATCGGCACGGATCGCCGCGCCTATCCGCAGACCGCGCTCACGCTCAATCTCGCGCACGACAGGCCGCATCAGGATGCGGCGACCGAATTCCACACCGAGAGCGGTCCGTTCACGCTCGTGGCGCTGCCCGGCCGGCGGTCGAGTCTGGTCTGGGTGCTCGATCCCGAGCGCGCCGCGGAATGGGCCGCCGCCGGCGACGCGGAGCTTTCCGCCGAGATCGAGCGCCGCGCGCATTCGATCTTCGGCGCGGTACGGGTCGAGCGCGGCCGCGGCATATTTCCGCTCGCGGTGGAAACCGCGGATTCCTTCGGACGCGCGCGCATTGCGCTCGTCGGCGAAGCGGCGCACGTGGTGCCGCCGATCGGGGCGCAGGGCCTCAATCTCGGACTTCGCGACGCCGCGACCCTGGCCGAGCTCGTGGCCGAGGCGCACCGCCAACACTTAGACGTGGGATCGCCGAGCCTGCTCGCGCGCTACGACGCCCAGCGTCGCGCCGACGCGACCAGCCGCAGGATCGCCATCGACCTCCTCAACCGCAGCCTGTTGAGCGATTTCATCCCGATCCAGGGTGTCCGCGGGCTGTCGCTGTTCCTGGTCGACCGTATCGGACCGCTGCGCCGCGCGCTGATGCGCGAGGGCGTCGCCCCGGCCGCTTCGCAGCCGCGGCTGATGCGCGGCGAAATGGTGTGAGCGGGCGGTATTATGGCGCAAACGCCACAAGAATTTTCGTAGTAAGATGGCACTCCCCGGACATGGGAGATTGTGCGATGCCCGTTGTAATCCCATCAAGATTTGCTGAGGCCAAACTGGCCGAAAAGATCGCTTGGCAACGTTACGCTGCGGCGAAAGACGATAGTTGGCGCGAAGCTCTCGCCAAATGGGTGGAAGCGCGCGATGAAACAACGGCAGCATGGGCCGATGAAGTCACCGAGGGTCTGCATAGGTAAGATTGGTATCCAATTCCGGGCTGCCCTCTGAAATTGAGAAGATCGGGGCGCTGTTTCAGCAAATAGAAGAAATCATGCCGTCGCCTGCGCTCGGCTCATTGGCATGCTTCGGCGCCCAGGCGTCCCATTCTCGAACGGCCCACTTAGCGGGGCTATCATCCTTTTTCGACGCATGAGGATATCTCTTGTGGCGTTTGGGCCATAATACCGTGAGCAAGCGGTGTTACGACTCGGACGCCACAAGCCGATACAGCCCAAAGCCAAACAGTACAATGCCAATCGCGTCCAGCAACAGACCAAAAAAATAAGGATACCAGGGGTAGCTTTCTGCGGTGTTCCCGTCAGTTCGTCTTATACGAATGGCGTGGTTGCCCCATTCGCCGGCGCCGAAGGAGAGCAGCCCCAATCCCATCAACACACCGGCAACGAATTGCACAGGCGCGGAAGCGATAGCGAGCAGCAGGCCAGCCGCCCCTATGAAGTTCCACCATCGCTTGAAATCCCATGTGCTCGGGATTTTCATGGACGCCCTTCAATATGTGAGAGGCGCACGCCCGGTGCAGCATCGCCATACTGCCCTGAACGCTTGCCGTTTCCTAGTGCGGTGGATTTGAAGTTCCTACAGCCCAGCCGCAAACTAGCATAGGAACTTCAAATCCAAAAACCGCACTAGAATCGTAAATTTGCTAGTGTCTCTTTGATTCCGAAGTTCGCATGAGAGTGTGCCGCTAGCAGTTGCGAACTTCGGAATCGGGACACTAGGCACGCGTGATGGCAAAATTGGCTTGGCGGGTCCTGCCGTTCATCCTACGGTCTGCCGCGAGAACGAGTCCGAGGTCGTCGCATGAAATTGCCGCGTAATTTTTTCAAGCCGCTCGCCATTGGCGCGCCGGCGCCGCTGCGCGAATTGCCGGTGCGGCTCGAGCGCATGATTCACTTCGTGCCGCCGCACCTCGAAAAACTGCGGGCGCGGGTGCCCGAGCTCATTCATCAGGTCGACGTGGTGCTCGGCAATCTCGAGGACGCAATCGCCGCCGACGCCAAGGCGGCGGCGCGATCCGGCTTCATCGCCATGGCCAAGGCAAACGATTTCGGCTCGACCGGATTGTGGACGCGCGTCAACGCGCTCAATTCGCCATGGGTGCTCGACGACGTCACCGAGATCGTCGCCGCCGTCGGCGGCAAGCTCGATGTCATCATGCTGCCGAAGGTCGAGGGTGAATGGGACATTCATTATCTCGATCAGCTGCTCGCCCAGCTCGAAGCCAAGCACGCGGTAAAAAAGCCGATCCTCATCCACGCCATCCTCGAGACCGCCGAAGGCGTTAACAACGTCGCCGCGATCGCCACCGCTTCGCCGCGCATGCACGGCATCAGCCTCGGTCCCGCGGACCTTGCGGCTTCCCGCGCCATGAAGACAACCCGCGTCGGCGGCGGCCATCCCGAATACAAGGTGCTGGCCGACGCGCCTCCCGGCAGCGCCGCCGCTGCGCCGCGCGCCGCCTATCAGCAGGACCTCTGGCATTACACCATGGCGAAGATGGTCGATGCCTGTGCCGCCGCCGGCATCAAGCCGTTTTACGGTCCGTTCGGCGATATCGCCGACAGCGCCGGCTGCGAGGTGCAGTTCCGCAACAGCTTCCTGATGGGTTGCGTCGGCGCCTGGTCCTTACACCCGAGCCAGGTGCCGATCGCCAAGCGCGTGTTTTCGCCCGACCCGGCCGAGGTCGCTTTTGCCCAGAAAATCATCGCCGCCATGCCGGACGGCAGCGGTACGGTGATGATCGACGGCAAGATGCAGGACGACGCCACCTGGAAGCAGGCGAAGGTGCTGGTCGATCTCGCCCGGCTCGTCGCCACCAAGGACCCGGAAATGGCCGCCCGCTACGGGCTATAAACGCGCCAGGAATCGTGCCATGAAATGCGCTATGAACAAACATTCAACGCGCGGCCTGCCGGGCGCCACAATTCTGTGATCTCATTTCGGCCATGAACAAGCTCCGCGTCGCCAAATATCAGATCGGCCAGGTGGTCCGGCACCGGCTGTTTCCATTCCGCGGCGTCGTGTTCGATATCGATCCGATCTTCAGCAATACCGAGGAATGGTACCAATCGATTCCCGCCGAAGTCCGGCCGCACAAGGATCAGCCGTACTATCATCTGTTCGCCGAGAACGACGAGACCGAATACGTCGCCTATGTCTCCGAGCAGAACCTCCTGCCGGATGACAGCGGCGAGCCGGTCCGGCATCCGCAGGTGGCGAAGGTCTTCGTGCAGGACGGCCATGGCGGCTATCGCCCGCGTCACGCGACGACGCACTGATTAGATGAATTTCGTGTATTTCCGCGCCAGCGCGTCCAAACAACGAGGTTTGGCAGCGGCGCGCGAGGCGCGCGTGCCCAGGTCAGCGGGCACGCGTAGAACTCAGCAATCGGCTACTGCGTCTTGCCGTTTTGCGGCGCCGGCGGCGTGACCGAAGATTGCGGAGCGTTCTGCTGGTTTTCAAGCTTCTTGCGCGCTTCGTCGGCGCGCCGTTGCAGCTCTTCCTGCAATTTCTTCTGCTGCTCTTCGAACACTTTGGGATCGGTTGGCGGCCCGTCATAGGCCTTGGCGAAATCGGTGAGCGGCATCCCTAAGCTGATCGGCTGGCCGGTCGAATTGATCGCCTGGATAACGAGTCCCTGCCCCTTCTTCATTTTGCCGATCATGTCGGCGTTGGCCTCATAGTCCGCCATGCAGCCATTGGTGAAGCAGATTACGTAGGGCGCGGTCACCGGCTGGTTCTGGTCGATGATGACGCGCGTGCCGTGAGCAAGCTGCATGCCCAAAGGCAAGGTCACGCGCAAAATCTTGCGCTCTTGGCCCTCCGGCTCGATGAGCACGGCGGCGACTACCGGCATCCCGGATTCGATGCGCGCGTCCTTGCCGGTGAAACAGATCTGCTTGGCATTGGGATCGGGCGCTTGTCCCGGCTGGCCCTTGAGGCAGAATTTAGTCCATGGCGAAAAGATCAATTGCACCTGCTGCTGGCCGGCCTGCCCTTGCGGCGGTTGCTGCCCTTCCTGTCCCGGTGCCGGTTGCTGGACTTGTTGGGCGGGGGCCGGCTGCTGCGCTGCCGGCGGGGCCGCTTTAGGCTTTTTGGCGGGCTTCGGCTTCTCCTTCGGAGCTGGTGCCGCGGGGGCCGGCTGATCTTGCGCCGATGCCGGCGGACCGGCCGCAATCGCAAGCGCGACCGTCAACGGCACGGTCAGGGCGATGATCTTGGCCAAAGCGAGCGTCCGGCTCGCCGGCTTCGTCGGCGCGGTCCAATAGGTCATGAGATGCAGTCCCTCGTTAATGCTGCCGCGCGCAAATCGACCCGATTTGCGATGGATGTCGGGTCGACCTGGTATCGACCGGCGATTTCGCCGCGCCCGCCAAGCGGGTAGTCCCCCACTGCACGGTCATTCGACGCAGATTACGGCAACAGCGTGACACCACGCGCCGCCGCGACCCCCGAGATAGCCCACTTGGCCCGGCGGATAAAGCGCGCGCTTCGACCGCGGTGATAAGACGTTGTTGACCGATCGCCTTCGGCGCTAAGCCGTAGCGGTATCGCCGTGCTACATTCGCCCATTCTCCGCTTCGAATCGCGTGAGTTCCATTCCCGCCGATGCACGCCATCCGCAACGCCTGTGTCGCCCTGGGAGCCTGCGCCGTTTTGTGTGGAGCGTTCGCGGTTTCGGGCCCCGCCGCCGCGGCGGCGGAAGCCGCTCATGCCATCGCCATGCACGGCGCGCCGGCAATGCCGGACGGCTTTACCATGCCGCCCTATGCCAATCCCGATGCGCCGAAGGGCGGCCGGCTGGTGCAGGGCGTGCTTGGAACCTTCGACAGCCTCAATCCCCTCATCGTCAAGGGCCTCGCCGTGCAGGCGATCCGCGGCTACGTGGTCGAAAGCCTGATGGCGCGCGGCTATGACGAGCCGTTCACGCTCTACGGTCTGCTGGCGCGCACGGTCGAGACCGACGATGTGCGGAGCTACGTCACCTTCAGGCTCGATCCGGCGGCGCGCTTCTCCGACGGCGTTCCGGTCACGGCCGAAGACGTCATCTTCTCCTGGCAGCTGCTGCGCGATCACGGCCGGCCCAACCACCGCACTTACTATGCCAAGGTGGTCAAAGCCGAGAGCCTCGACGCGCGCACCGTGCGTTTCGATCTCGGCGGCGGCAACGATCGCGAATTGCCGCTCATCCTCGGGCTGATGCCGGTGCTGCCGAAACACGCGATCGACGTTGCGACCTTCGAGGAAACGACATTGGCCAAACCGGTCGGCAGCGGCCCTTACGTCGTCGCCGATGTCGATCCGGGCCGCAGCGTCGCGCTCAAGCGCGATCCCAATTACTGGGGCCGGGCGCTTCCTATCAATCGCGGGCTGTGGAATTTCGACGAACTGCGCTTCGATTACTATCGCGACGCCAACGCCTATTTCGAAGCCTTCAAGACCGGACTCTACGACGTGCGTAGCGAGACCGATCCTAGCCGCTGGCAGACTGGCTATGACTTTCCGGCGGTGCGCGACGGCCGCATCGTCAAGGAAGCGTTTGCCAACGGTCTGCCCAAGCCCACCTCCGCGTTTGTTTTCAACACGCGGCGGCCGATCTTCTCCGACATTCGTGTGCGGCAGGCGATTTCGCTCTTGTTCGATGCTCAATGGGTCAACCGCAACTTCTTCTTCGATCTTTATGGGCGCAGCGCGAGCTTCTTTCCCGGCTCGGAGCTCTCCGCCTATCGGCGTCCGGCCGACGCGCGCGAGCGCGCGCTGCTGGCGGCGTTTCCCGATGCGGCGCGCGCCGACGTGCTCGACGGCACCTGGTCGCTGCCGGGCGCCGACGGCTCGGGCCGCGACCGCGAAAGCCTGCGGCAAGCGCTGGCCCTGCTCAGCGCCGCCGGCTACGCGCTCAACGGCACGACGTTGCGTGAACGCAGCAGCGGACGCGCATTCAGCTTCGAGATCATGGTGACGAGCCGGGACGAGGAGCGGCTGGCGCTCGCTTTCGCCGGCAATCTGGCGCGCGCCGGCATCGCCGTGCAGGTCCGGCTGGTCGACGCGGTGCAGTACGATCAACGCCGGGTGTCGTTCGATTTCGACATGATCGAGTATCGCTGGGAGCAGTCGCTGTCGCCCGGCAATGAGCAGAGCTTCTACTGGGGCTCCGCCGCCACCGACGAACCGGGCTCGCGCAACTATATGGGCGTACGCAGCGCCGCGATCGACGCGATGATCGCCGCCATGCTGCGCGCGCGCGAGCGCGGCGATTTCATGGCCGCCGTGCGCGCGCTCGATCGCGTGCTCATGTCCGGTTGTTACGTGGTGCCGCTGTTCTATCTGCCGGAGCAATGGGTGGCGCGATGGACCTCGGTCGCGCATCCGGCGTACACGTCGCTCTCCGGCTACCTGCCGGAAACCTGGTGGCACCAACCGAAACGGGCGCTGCAATGATCCTCGGCGATTCCGCAGCCGCCGCGGCGGCGCCGCCCCACGCGCGCAACCGCCTCACCATCGAGGAGGTGTTCCGCCGCCTCGCCGAGCGGCGGCCCGACGCGCTGGCGCTCGCCGACGCGCCCAACCGGCAAACCTTCACCGACGGGGCACCACGCCGGCTCACCTTTGCCGGGGCCGACCGCATGGTCAACGCGATCGCCGGCCGGCTCCGCGGCATGGGCTTGCCGACCGACGCCATTGTCGGCATCCAATTGCCGAATATCGTCGAGAATGTCTTGACCATGCTCGGCGTGCTGCGCGCGGGAATGATTGCTGCGCCGCTGCCGCTGTTGTGGCGGCGCGCCGACGCGATTGCGGCGCTCGGGCGCATCGGCGCCAAGGCGCTCATCACCTGCGGCCATGTCGGCAGCTTCGATCATAGCCAGCTCGCGCTGCGCGTGGCGGCGGAAGTATTTTCCATTCGTTACGTGTGCGGCTTCGGCGGCAATCTGCCGGACGGCGTGGTGCCGTTTGACGATCTGTTCACCGCCGATAAGCTCGACCCGATTCCGCCGCTCGACATCGATCGGCAGAATAATGCCGCCGCGCACGTCGCAGCCGTCACCTTCGATGTCGGCGAGGGCGGCGTCGTGCCGGTCGCGCGCAATCATCCCGAACTGCTCGCGGCGGGGCTTGCGGTGGTGCTGGAAAGTCGTTTGCCGCACGGCGCGAGTATCCTTTCGGCGCTGCCGCCTTCGTCCTTCGCCGGCATCAGCGTGACGCTGCTGCCCTGGCTTTTAACTGGCGGCACGCTTGTCCTGCATCACGCGTTCGAGCCGGATATTTTTGCCGCTCAGCGGCAAGACAATCGATGCGGCGCGTTGATCCTTCCCGCTCCCGTGGTCTTCAATCTCGCCGAGGCCGGCGCGTTGGCCGGCGACGACACGGCCTGCGTGATCGCGGCTTGGCGCTCGCCGGAACGGCTCGCCCTGAGTCCGGTCTGGCGCGAACCGAGCGCTGCGCTGGTCGACGTTACGATCTTCGGCGAAGCCGCTCTCGTTCCCTCGCGCCGCGGCCTTGACGGCGCGCCGAGTGCGCTTCGCCTCGGTCCGGTGCTGGCGCAGCGCGACGGCGCGCGAGGCGTTGCGGTTGCCGAACTCATTCGGACCGACGCCGGCACGCTCGCGGTGCGCGGTCCGATGGTGCCGCACCATTCCTTCCCGCCCGGGATTGAACGCTCCGGCCTGCCCTATTTCCATGTCGGGCATAGGGGCGTGGTCGACACCGGATATGCCTGCCGGATCGATCCCGGCAGCGACGCCATCACGATGATGGCCAGCGCGGCCTGAGCCGTTGACGGCCCATTAATAGGATCAGCAGCGGCTGTGGCTAATTTCTCCCGCATTGGCAATAGTTTATGTTTGCGCTGCTTCCCGCTTTTCGCTCGGGGAAGCAAGCGGGAAGCGTGCCGGTGCGCCTTTCTCTTCCTGGTCCTGGGGGATTGGGGCAGCCCGGCGGCAAAACGCACCGGGACCCGGTTTCCCGGGCGGCGCGGGGCCTTCTAGAGGCGGTCGGCCTTCCGGCCCAGCAGGGCCCGGCAGCTTGGCGATTTCGCCGCCATGCGCCGGGCTTCACCCCTTGTGAGCAGCTTGGCCACCGAGCGGCGGCCGGGCTCGTCCTCGAAATAGAAATAACCGAGCGCCTGTCCGGTGGTGTAGTGGTCAGTTTGATTTTTCTGGGTCGGGCGGGATAAGCCCCGCTTCGCGAGCCCATACGGCGAATTCCTCGAATCGCCGGGTGGATTGCGAATAGACGGCGAAGAACTTGCTAATTGCCCGCGCGATAATCATGGCAGCTTCAAAATCAGAAATTGTGACTTTCTCGGGCGCAACTGGGTGCTTTAGCCAATTGATGAAGAGGTTGAAATCCAAGTCTGTGGCTCGCTGCACGAGTTCTCGAAAAAGAGATGGCGATTGCCCGTCAGGCAATAGGCCTTCAGCGGCTGCGGCTAGTGTAATAGCACACTCAAATTCGCCGTTATGAAAGTGCTCGATTGCTGCATTTATCTGCCGCAGCGCGGACAGTTTTTTTGAGGTTGTTATCTCTTTCCGCTCATATGGCATCCGTCGATCCGATCAGCTTTGGACGGCGACCAAAGGCCTATGCGTTGCCCGATTCTCGATTCGTCCATGGAGGCGAAGGGCGGCGGGGGGCAGGCATGGAGCGACGATAGCAGAGAACCTGCGAGGCGGCAGGACGCACCAGCGGCCGAGGCTGGGGCGGGGCGGTGCCTTCTACGGCTTGTCGGCCTTCGGGCGATCAGCGGCACGGAAAGGCTAGATAGATCGCAAGCGCGGCGATAGCCCCAGCTTGTTGATGCAATTGTTCCGGATGTTCTCGCATGTGTTTTTTCACGATTAAGACGCCCTGTTCGGGGTCGATATTTTCGTCACCCGGCAGGCAATAGCGAGCCCCGTTAGCCGCCATCTTGTCGGCCAAGTACATGCCGTCGAGGAGCCCACTCATGTAAGTAATACACGAAACCTCACCGGGAGTGTTTCTAGGCTCATTGCAAAGCTTATTCATCTCCAAGCCAGTGATGGCGTTCGCTGGCATGATGCAGAACAAAAAGATCAGCGTGGCTCCAAGCGCAATCCTCATGGACTTCCCCTCCGCCGAGCTTGGACGTGCGTTGCACCCCGGATCGACGTGATGAACTTAACACGCCTCGCATTGGAGGCGTGTCATGATTCGCATTTTTGGATTGCTCGGCTTGGTTCTGATCGTTCTTCTCGTACTGCCCCTGCCCGCGTGGTAATTGCTCAGGCGAGCGCACCCATCGGGACCGCGCATGCTTTCAACCATCTCACGTCGAAGGCGGACAAGCGGCGGTGCCGGATCAATGCATCCGCGACCACCTGGATGCGGTAGCGTTCACGTTGCACCAAGTGCCGGGCTTCGCGGCGTAGCTCGGCCAATCTGCTCTCGTCCCAATCAAGCCGAAGCCGCTGCATCATGGTGTCGATGGCGCGCAGGTCGCTGCGATCACCGTGGTGATCGCCGAACATGTCGATCTCGGCTTCAGGTCCGGCATAGGTGACGATGGTCCAGCGCTCGGCTTCGGCAAAACCGAAATTTTCGGTATATGAAGTTTTGCCGGACCCATCGGCGTAGATGGTGACTTCGAGAAGCGGCAGTCGGAAATGCAGCGCGGCGATGGCATGGCCGCTCTCGTGAACCGAAACCCGAGCGAGCGTGGCGGTGGTTACGGTGTCGGTCATGTGTTCAGTTTCAGTACCCAAGGTACACTTATCATACGGCGAACGTGCAAGTGCGGCCGGATGCGTTGCGTGCCTATGGTTCAGTTCGAGGCACGGCAAGGCGAAAAAGGGGCCCCGACTTCCTGGTCCAGCATGCAAGCCTTAAGCCGGGACCCCGTGGCGGCGAGACGACGCACACCGCTATAACGTGAGCAAACACTTTGGCGCCAATACGAGCTTTAAAAGCTCTCTCAACACCGGAGGCAAACATGGCGAAAGAGCACATCGACGCGCTGATCAGCGCGCGGGATCGTCTTGTGGAATCGAGACGCCAGTTAGCTGTTGCTTTAGGTAGACCGTGTGCTGGGCGGCAGGTTAGGCTGTGGGCGTGTGGCTAGCATTGCGGTTAGTCAACTAGCTGGAAATTCAAATCAAAGGAGCACACTACCGACAGTTCCGAAGCTTCAACCATCACGGCGCAGCAGCTCCG
>JBEKJZ010000079.1:0-28165 GCA_050010955.1 Xanthobacteraceae bacterium
AGCTTCTTCATATAGTTCTGCGTCACGTACTTGCCCATCGGCGTCTGATTGTAGTAGCAGTCTTTAATGCCGATATGACCCAAGCCGTCGAGATGCGTACCGACATGGCTCTGGCTCAGGTAGGTGTCTTCCATGTAGCTGAGCTTGTTCTTGCCGTACTCGGCCCCGGGTACGAGGGACGCGCTTGTCAATATGGTTTTCGTGAACCTCGTTCCGAACAGCGGCACGCCGTCGACGAGATTAAAGGCCATTGGAGTGACTTTACCGGTCTGGATTTCGGCGGCGGCTGCCTTGGTGACCGCCGGGGTGACCCGATTGGTCGCCCCGGTCTCGTCATCCGGACCGAACGGCGACGCCTTCACCAAGGTCTTGCAATCCGATTGTGCCATGGCGGCGACTGTCCCGCCCAGCGAAGCCACGACGGAAAACGCAACGGTTGCGACCAGCACGACAAGCTTCATGGATACCTCCCTACGGTCCTTGGTTGCGGACCCAATACACAATAACATGTTATTTATTACGGTGGAATGATATTCAGACGCCTCGAAGCAATCGTTGCGCGTCCCCGCGGTTAGGCTTCCCCGCGGTCCGCACGGCACTGCCCGTATCCATACATTTGGTTGAATCCCGCAAATCCCAACGGCGACATGCATGCTGCTCGTATGGCGAATGCCGCGAACAAATGTCATAATGCTGCATTGCGTCATGCGTCCCCCCAGCGGCGCGATCGCGATCACCAAGGCAATGATTTGCAACTATTCTTTCGCGCTCGGATGCCAGCGCGGTTGGTAGCCGGCGGACAGAACCGCAAGGATCGCCGGCGGGGTGAGCACATCGACAGCGATGCTGCGCGGCCGCAGCGTGCGGGCATCGTAACCTGCCGGCGTCCAGCGCAGCAGCGCATCGCCGCGGATCGCGAAGGCCGCCTGCTCCAGCGCGACGAAGGCGCCGTCGGGCAGTTCGTCGAGATTGCGCCGGTGCAGGCGTTTGCCGCGACCCTGGAGGCGTTCGCCGTGCAGCACCGCGTCCATCTCGCCGGCGGAAGGCCGCGTGCCGTGCTTGCGCACCTCTCGCCATGTCTCGGCAAAGGCCTGCGCATCGCTGCGGCGGCACTCGAAGCAAGGCCGATGCCCGGCCGCAAGCGCGGTCGGCTCATCAACAAAAAACAGCTCGGTGTAGAAACGGCCCCAGACATCGCGTCGACGGCCCTTGAAGTCGAGCACGCAGCAGATCCATTGCCGCGACGCCCAGCGTCGCGCCGTCAACGTCTTCACATCGGTATGAAATCGCCCGCCGCGGTTGCCCATGAACAGCCCGCGCGCCGGCGAAGCAAACAGGTCCCCGAAGGGGCTCACCCGATTTTGCAACGGCATTGCTTCCGCCGCTACTTCTCGACGAAGTCCTCGCACTTCTGGATCTGGTCGTTTGCTCCCCAAGGCATGATCGGTACCGACGAGGTGGAATTCTTCGGCGAGCCTTCGATGAGGCGGTCGGTATAGACCATGTAGACCAGGACGTTGCGCTTCCCATCGCAGCCGCGCACGATCTGCATCTTCTTGAAGAACATCGAGCGGCGCTGGCGGAACATGTCCTCGCCTTGCGCGAACTTCGCCTTGAATCGGATCGGGCCGATTTGCCGGCAGGCAAGCGAAATGTCCGACACCTGCTCGGCGACGCCGATCCAGCCCTTCACGCCGCCGCGCTCGGGAACGGTAAAATGGCAGGCGACGCCTTCGACCTCGGGATCGTCGATGCCATAGGTGGCGAGCTTGTCGTTCGGCGTGAGGAATTTGAACACCGTCGAACGCTTGAAGATCAGGTCAGGCTCGTCGGCCGCGTGCACGGGCGTCACGACGAGGCCGGCAAACAGGAGCGATGAGAGGCAGACAGACTTGAGCGAAAATGACTTGGACATCGCGACTCCTTGTCGATTGTCCACGGGCGGACCCGTCCGCTCGTAACCAAGCCGCATCAGCGGCTGTCGAGATTGGACGATTGCTTCACGTTCTGCGGCAGCGGCGCGACGAAGCCGCCGGCCGCGGCGTCGCCGAGCGCTTCGCGGTCGAGTTCCTCGTCGTGCTTATAGACGTCGTCGCGGAAGTTGATCGCGCCGTCGCGGGTCATCCAGCCGGTGAGATAGACCCAGGCCACCGGCATGCGCCGCGGCAGATTGATCACCTTGAGCACGCCGGTCGCGATCCCCGCGTCGACGGCGGCGCGATTCCAGCCCGGGGGGCCGTCCTCGAGGATCCAGCTGGCGAGATCACGCACATTGTCGACCCGCGTGCAGCCGTGCGAGTCGAAGCGGTAGTCGTTGGCGAAAAGCCTGCGCGCATCGGTGTCGTGCATGTACACCGAATAGGGATTGGGCATATCGATCTTGAGATTGCCGAGCGCGTTGTAGTTGCCGGAGTCCTGCCGGACGGTGAAGTTGGGCGAACGGTCGGACGACCAGTCGACTGCTTGCGGGCTGATCTCTTCGTCGTGCGGGCCGAGGATGCGCATGTGCATGCGGCTGATATAGCTTGGGTCCTTTCGCATGCGGGCGAAGATTTCTTTTTTGGTGATGGAAAGCGGCACGGTCCAGGTCGGATTGAGATTGATCGCGGTGATGTAGGCGGTGAGCGTCGGCGACGGCTTGTCGACCTTGCCGACGATGACGCGATAGCGCCGCTCGACCTTGTCGTGGGCGACCGCCTCGACGAAGGCGGCCGGAATATTCACCACGACATAGCGCTCGGCGAAGATGAAATCCATGCCGAGCAGACGCTCGAGCGAAGCTTCGAGCTGCTTGATGCGGACGGCGACCGGGACATTGAGCGCGCGCAGTGTCGGCGCGTTGACGCTGCCGGTCGGCTCGAGCCCGTGGCGCAATTGGAAGCGCTTGACGGCTTCGCCGACGGCGGCGTCGTAGCTGTCGCCGGCCTCCTGTTGCGCGGACAGATCTTCGGTGATGGCGAGACGCCGGCGCAGCGAGGCGACGCTCGGCCCGCTGCCTCCCGGCACGAGCTGCGGGTCGGCAGCGAGACTAGGCCAACCGCCGCGCACTTGAATGGCCGAATAGCTGAGCAGCGCCTCTTTGAGGCGCTGATAGGTGCCTTCGTCAAACACGGGCTCGGCGGACAGTGCCAGCGCCGCGGCGGAACGGCCTTCCGGTGTCGACGCGGGCTTGGCCACGTGAGGCGGTTTGGCGGGATTGGGCGGTTTGGTCGACGCGGCATTCGGCTTGACCGTGACCAGCGGCTGGCCCGCCGTCTGCGCCGCGGCCGGCCCCGCTGCGAGGGCCAGCACAACGCTTGCGATCGCAATCGGCCGCATCGGCCCCCCCGTCGTGACTCTTAAGCCTGCGGCTGCGGCTCCATCGACCCGGGCTCGGGACGGGGCCGGTTGCGGCCGGCGCCGGCCGTCGGCACCGTCGAGGTTCGCGGCGTCGAAGGCTCGATCACCGATTCGCGGTTCGGCCGCTTGCCCATGAGCAGGTCCTTGATCTCATCGCCGGTCATGGTCTCGAATTCGAGCAGACCCTTGGCCAGTGTTTCCAGATCGGCGCGCTTGTCGGTGAGAATCTGCTCCGCCTCCTGATAGCCGGCCTCGACCAGCCGCCTGATCTCGGCGTCGATCTTCTGCACCGTCGCTTCCGAGATGTTCTGCTGCCGCGACACCGAGTAACCGAGGAACACCTCTTCCTGATTTTCGCCATAGGCGACGGTGCCGAGCGCGTCGGACAGGCCCCAGCGCGTCACCATGAGGCGCGCGAGCTTGGTCGCCTGCTCGATGTCGGAGGCGGCGCCCGAGGTCACCCGTTCGCGGCCGAACACCAACTCCTCGGCGACGCGGCCGCCCATCATGATGGCAAGCCGCGAGGTCATCTGCTCGAGGCTCATCGACAGCTTGTCGCGCTCCGGCAATTGCATGACCATGCCGAGCGCGCGGCCGCGCGGAATGATCGTCGCCTTGTGCACCGGATCGGTCGCCTTGACGTTGAGCGCGACGATGGCGTGGCCGCCTTCGTGATAGGCGGTAAGGAGCTTCTCCTCCTCCGTCATCACCAGCGACTTGCGCTCGGCGCCCATCATCACCTTGTCTTTGGCGTCCTCGAACTCGACCTGCGTCACCATGCGCTTGTTGCGCCGGGCCGCCATCAGCGCTGCCTCGTTGACCAGGTTCATGAGATCGGCGCCGGAGAAGCCGGGGGTGCCGCGGGCGATGGTGCGCAGATTGACGTCCGGCGCCAGCGGCACCTTGCGCACGTGCACTTTGAGGATCTGCTCGCGGCCGACCACGTCCGGATTGGGCACGACCACCTGGCGGTCGAAACGGCCGGGGCGTAACAGCGCCGGATCGAGCACGTCCGGCCGGTTGGTGGCGGCGATCAGAATGATTCCCTCGTTGGCCTCGAAGCCGTCCATCTCGACGAGCAGCTGGTTCAGCGTCTGCTCGCGCTCATCGTTGCCGCCGCCCAGGCCGGCGCCGCGATGGCGGCCGACCGCGTCGATCTCGTCGATGAAGATGATGCAGGGTGCGTTCTTCTTCGCCTGCTCGAACATGTCGCGCACGCGGCTGGCGCCAACGCCGACGAACATCTCGACGAAGTCGGAGCCGGAAATGGTGAAGAACGGCACGTTGGCCTCGCCGGCGATGGCGCGCGCCAACAGCGTCTTGCCGGTGCCGGGCGGGCCGACCAAGAGCAAGCCGCGCGGGATGCGGCCGCCGAGCCGCTGGAATTTGCCGGGATCGCGCAGGAATTCGACGATCTCCTGCAAATCGAGCTTGGCTTCGTCGACGCCGGCCACGTCCTCGAAGGTGACGCGGCCATGCGCCTCGGTCAAAAGCTTGGCGCGGCTCTTGCCGAAGCCGAGCGCCTTGCCGCCGGCGCCCTGCATCTGTCGCGAGAGGAAAATCCACACGCCGATCAGCGCCACGAACGGCAGCCAGGAGATCAACAGCGACACGAACCAGGGCACGTTCTCGGTCTGCGGCCGCGCCGTGATCGAAACGCCCTTGTTGTAAAGCCGTTGCACCAGCGACGGGTCGCTCGGCGCATAAGTCTGGAAGCTGCGGCCGTCGGTAAAGGTACCGTGGATTTCCGGCCCTTGGATCAGCACATCGCGCACGCGGCCCTGATCGACCTCATTGAGCAATTGCGAGAAGGAAACGTCTTGCGCGGTGGTGTGCTGGCCCGGGTTTTGAAACAGCGTGAACAGCGCCAGCAACAGCAGGACGATGATGACCCAGAGGGCGAAATTGCGCAGATTGGCGTTCATCGCGTGTCCTTGACCGGCGTTCCGCCGGTGGCCGACGGCTAACTCGTGCCCGCGAATCGTGGCGGCTTCACGTCCCGTATCCTGGCAATGTAGGGGCCGGTTGATCCCCTGCCAAGGGAAGCCGGGCCACGGGCAAGCTGTTTATTGTACTGTCATTTCGTAAAGCGGCGGTTGCCGTTTGTGGGGAAGGCGCGGTGGCGGCGGGGGGGCGCGCGCTCGACCGTCAGCCGATCGCCGGTCAACGTGACGAGCGCACCGGCCAGAGTCCGGCGCAGCGGCGCGCGCGCCTGCCGCAGCGCCTCCCACAGCAATTCGAGCTTGCCAAGCTCGACCGGTCCCTCGTTGCCCGCGTGGGCGATCGCGCGGCTCAGCAGCCGCAGCGCCACCTCGGCGGGCAAGTCGTTGTATCGGACTGCTTCGAAGACGATGGGCCCGCGCTCGCGCCACGGCTCCGGCGTCAATGCCGCGCGCGCGGCGGCGACCGCGAATTCGATGGTCGCTTCGGCGCGTCGCATGCGCGCCGCCAAACGCGCCAGGCTCTTCGCATCGAGCCCTTCACGCGCCAGCGCCGGCATCAAGGTGCGCAGCCGCGCGCGGGCATAGCGCGGATCGCGATTGGTCGGATCCTCGCTGTGATCGATCCCGGCGGCTTTCAGCGTCGCGACCAGCCGCGCCTTGGAAACGTGAAGCAGCGGCCGCACCAGAAAAATCGCCGTCTCCGCCCCGACCGGAAGAACTGACGCCTGCGCCATGCCGGCAAGCCCGGTCAGTCCGCTGCCACGGGCAAGACGAAACAGCACGGTTTCCGCCTGATCGTCGAGCGTGTGCGCCGTCAGCACGTGCTCGCAGCCGGCGCGCGCGGCGGCTTGGGCGAGCAACCGGTAGCGGGCGATGCGGGCCGCCTCCTGCAGGCCGGATTTCGGCTTGTCGCCGCGCCAGCGCAGCGTGCGATGAGTCACGCCGAGCCGGCGCGCCAGCCGCTTCACCGCGGCTGCCTCGCCGGCGGATTCCGGCCGCAGGCCGTGGTCGATGGTGATCGCGGTGAGTTTTGGCGGACGTTTCAGCCGTTTTGCCCAGCGTGCGGCAAGCGCGAGCAGCGCCGTCGAATCGGAGCCGCCGGAAACGGCGAGGAGAAGCCCGCGCAGATTTTCAAGACCACCGAACAGCGCACGCGCTTCTTCGTCGCCAACCGCTTTCTCAGCAATGGCCACGCTTTTGTTCCCGCTCCACGCTCTGCTTTACGCTCGGTGAGGCGTGCGGATATTTGCGTAGGACCTCCCCCAGCGAGGCGCAGGCCGCTTCCTTCTCGCCCAAAGCCGCGAGCGACTGGCCAAGCCGCAACAATGCCTCGGGCGCCCGAGCGGTCGCCTCGTACTTGGTCGACACGGCGAGGAACGATTCGGCGGCGTCGCGATATTGCTGCTGTTGGAACAGACTTTCGCCGAGCCAGTATTGGGCTTCCGGCGCCAAGCGGTCGCTCGGATATTGGCGCAGGAAGTTGCGGAACGTGTTGGCGGCGAGCGCATAGTCCTTATGCAGAACGTAGCCATAGCCGAGGTCGTATTCGTCCCGTGGCGTGCTGCCGGGCGGCAGCGTTGCCTGCAGGGCGCCGGTCGCGCTCGGATTACTGGGCGGCGGAGCCGGCAGATCGCCGGTCGGCGCCGCACCGCCTTGCGGCCGATTGAGCGTCGAGAGGTCGAGCGGCGCACCAAGCTGCCGGGGACCGGGAGCGGGCGCGTCGGGGATCGGTGGCGGCGGCTCGGTTGCGGCCGTCGTGGCGCCCATTGGCCGCGGTGCACCCGGTGCGTTGGGATTGAGCGCCGGGTCGAAGGCGTCGCCGCGGCGGTTTGCCGGTGGCGGCGATTCAATTTGCGCGACAGGTGGAGCGGCAGCCACCACGGGCGGCGATGCGCCCGCCGGCGACGAATATGGGGGCGGCGAATATTGAGCGGTCGGCCGCTGCGGCACCGAGGATTGCGGCCGCACCCCATCGCCGTGAGGCTGAGCGTCGGCCTGCAGACGCTGCAGCTGCTGCTCCAGCTGCTGATTGCGATACTGCAATTGCTCGATATTGCCGGTGAGCTGCCGGATCACGGCCTCGAGGCGGTTGATGCGCGTCACCAAATCCGCATCCGATTCTTGTGCGCGGGCGGCGTCGGCGCCAAGCGCGCACGCGAGAAGAGCCACGAACAGGAGGGCGGATCGGTTCATCGCCGGCGACATTGGGGTGGTATGCGGGTCGTCCTTACCATAGTTCGGCCTGCGTCCAAATTGTGACTGCCGGCCACATATGCAACGAGGCTTTTGGGCCAAACCATGCCCACGGCAATTGGCCACCTTCCAGCGTTATGGCGAGGCCCCGCAGGGCCGAAGCGATCCGGACGTAACGCCCGGATCGCTTTGCCGTTCGCTTCGCTCAGGCTCGCAATGGCAATGACTACGAGCTCTGATTGAGCACCGTCACCGCGCGGCGGTTCTGTGACCAGCAGGAGATGTCGTTGCACACCGCGACAGGCCGTTCCTTGCCGTAGGAGATGGTGCGCATGCGCTGAGCCTGGACGCCGCGCGAGACGAGATATTCGCGCACCGTCTGGGCGCGGCGGGCACCGAGCGCAATGTTGTATTCACGGGTGCCGCGCTCGTCGGCATGGCCTTCGATGGTGAAGGCGTAGCGGTTGTAATTGTTGAGCCACTGCGCCTGCTTGTCGAGCGTCGCCCGCGCCTGCGGGGAAAGCTCCGACGAATCGGTGTCGAAGAACACGCGGTCGCCGACATTGACCACGAAATCCTGCTGGCTGCCGGGCGTCGCGGCGCCGGCCATTGCCGTCTGGTCGGGCTGCTGCTTGGCGCAAGCCGCGATGGCCAGCGCCCCCATGACGAGGGCTGCGAATTTGATGCCGCGCACGATGCTCACCACTTTCATTCCGGTGCCTCCATTGTTCCGTCGTGGCCGGACATGGTTGGTCCCTGGAGCGATCTAGCAGCGCCTTCGTTAAGCGAAGGTTCCGTCAACCTTGATGCATGCGAGGTGAATGCGGCAACGGTGTGGGGCCGCCGTGCAATTATGACAAGAGCGGCGACCAGGCGGGATCGGACGCGAAGCTCGGCGTCGGAACCTTGAGTTCGTTGCGTCCGGAGATATCGATGGTGAACAGCGACGGTCCGGCGCTGCCGCCCGGATCGCGGAAAAACATGATGACCCGGCCATTGGGCGCGAAGGTCGGTCCCTCGTTGTGGAAGCCTTCGGTGAGGATGCGCTCGCCCGAGCCGTCCGGTTTCATCACGCCGATCCCGAATTTGCCCTCGGCCTGCCGGGTGAAGGCGATGTAGTCGCCGCGCGGCGACCACACCGGCGTCGAATGAGTGCCTTCGCCGAAGCTGATGCGCTGCGCCGACCCGCCGGATGCCGCCATGACGTAGATTTGCGGATGGCCGCCGCGGTCGGACTCGAAGCAAATCTGGGCGCCGTCAGGCGAATAGGAGGGTGCGGTATCGATCGCCGGCGTATCGGTCAGTCGGGTCATCGCCTTGGAGCGCAAGTCCATGACGAAGATGTTCGAGTTGGAGCCCTCCTGCAGACTCATGACGACGCGCTGTCCGTCCGGCGAGAACCGCGGCGCGAAGCTCATGCCGGGAAAGTTGCCGACGATCTCGCGCTGGCCGGTCTCGATGTTGAGCAGATAGACGCGCGGATCGCCCTGGCCATAGGCCATGTAGGTGATCTCCTGCGTCGACGGCGAGAAGCGCGGTGTCAACACCAGATCTTCGCCGCGCGTGAGATAACGCACGTTGGCGCCGTCCTGGTCCATGATGGCGAGCCGCTTGACGCGGCGTTCCGGCGGCCCGGTTTCGTCGACGAACACGACGCGGGTGTCGAAATAACCCTTCTCGCCGGTGAGCCGTTCGTAGATGGCGTCCGAGATGATGTGGGCGATGCGACGCCAATTGTCGGGCGTGGTGAAATATTGCTGGCCGGCGAGTTGCTGGCCGGCGAGCACGTCCCAGAGCCGGAACTCGGCCTTCAAACGCCCGTCGCTCTGGCGGGTGACGCGTCCGGTGGCAAGCGCTTGCGCGTTGATGGTGCGCCAATCGGGAAAGTGCGGCACGGCGTCAACGCTGGTGATTTTCTCGAGGAAGGCGGCGGGGTCGATCGGCGCGAACAGGCCGCTGCGCCTGAGGTCCGCGGTGATAATCTGGGTCACGCCCAGCGCGGTGTCGTTGTCGGTCGTGGCTCCGCCCATGAAATCGGAGATGGCAATCGGCAGCGGCTGGAAGTTGCCCTGGGTCACGTCGAGGCGGACGACGGCGGCGGCGTGACGGGCCGACAGGGTCAGCCCGCCGGCCAGCGCGCCCAGCGTCAGCACGCGTCGGCGGGTCATGGAAAAATCAGGCCGGTGCGAAGGCATCATGATTGTTGAATTCGCCAAATCTTGAATTCGCCGGTCAACCACCGAGCAATTCATGCGGGTCGAATTTGACTTCAATGTCTTTCCACTGATCGTAGTGCTCGGGCTTAAGCATGGTGAACGGCTGGCACAGCAGCAGCGCGCGCTTGGCACTGTCGGCAAGAGCGGGCCCTAAGGCCGAGGTCGAGCTTTCAACCACTGCGGGCTCGGACGCAAGCGAACCGTCGGCCTTGAACAGAACATGCAGGACCACAAAGAGATCGGACGAGACGTCGACCCCCGGCGGCGGACTCCAGCACTGGCTCAAGCGCGCCCGCAAGGCGTCAAGCTCGCTCTGCGACAATTGCGCCGCGCGTCCGTTCGCCGCCCCGAGCGACGGCGCGCTGTTGGGCGTTTCGGCGGTGGCCAGCTGCCGCCGCGGCTCGCGCTTGTCGAGCAGAGCCGCGACCTGATTGGCGTCGAATTTAGGAGACGGCTTTTTGGCCTCGTCCTTCCGCAATTCCTCCGCGATCTGATCGGGCTTGGATTGCGGCTCTTTCTTTTCCGGTTTCGATTTCTTCGCCTCTTCCTTTTTCAATTTTTCCCCGATCTGATCGGGCTTGAGGTCCGCCGGCTTCGGCTTCTCGGCCTTCTCGGTCGGCTTCGGTTCGGCTTTCGTTTCGGCCTTCGGCTTGGGCTCGGCAGCGGCGTCCGTGGTGATCTCCGGCTTGTCCGCAACCTTGGGGGCGAGCTGCTTGACCTGTTTCAGTTCGCCGGCATTGTCGGCCAGCGGCTTCGGTTTCTCGGCCTTCGGCGCGTTTTGCTGACCGGGCGGCGCTTGCGAAACATCGCCGCCGGTGGCGATCGCAATCGGCATGAAAGTCGACAGGTCCTCGTTCGGCTTCGAGCTGGCCAGAGTGACCAGTCCGAAGACGAGAACCGCGGCGTGGGCGCACCCCGATATGATCCAATCGGATCGCAACCCTATTCCCCCACCTTCTCGGGCACGACATTGAGCGCGGCGCCCAAGCCGGCGTCACGCAGTCTGCCCAATATCCGCATCACCTCATTATAACAGACATCCTTGTCGGCATTGACCATCACATTGGCGGTCTGGCCGTTGGCCGCCTTGATCGCCCGCAACTTGGCCTCGATCTCCGGCAGCGCGATCGGGCTTTGTCCGAGATAGATGTCGGCCTGACTGGTGCAGGTGCCGCCGCTTCTTTTGAGCGTCAAGATCAGCGGTTCCTTGTCGGCGTTGTTGACGGTGCCGGCACGCGCGTTCGGCAGGTCGACCGTGATCGACAGCGTCATCAACGGCGCCGACACCATGAAGACGATCAGCAGCACCAGCATGACGTCGACGAACGGCGTCACGTTGATCTCGCTCATCACCGCACGGCGACGGCGCCTGTGCCGGCCTGCGGATGCCGCACTGACCACGCTGGCCGCCATATCCGCCCCCTCACCCGCGCTCGTCGATCTGCCGCGACAGAATCGCCGAGAATTCGTCGGCGAAGCCTTCCAGGCGCTGCGCCTGCCGGTTCACCTCGGTGATGAACTTATTGTAGAAAATCGTCGCCGGAATGGCGGCAACAAGGCCAATCGCGGTCGCGAACAAAGCCTCGGCGATGCCGGGCGCGACCACCGCCAGCGAGGTGTTCTTCGACGCCGCGATGGACTGGAAAGAGGTCATAATGCCCCAAATCGTGCCGAACAGGCCGATGAACGGGCCGGCCGAGCCGACCGTGGCCAAGACGAGAAGCCGGCGTTCCATATGTTCGACCTCGCGCGCGATGGCGACATCCATCACCTTTTCGATGCGCATCTGCAGCCCGGCGACGGAGCGGGCATGGCCCTCGAAGCTCCTCTTCCATTCGCGCATGGCGGCAACGAACAGCGCGCCGGTCGAATGCCCCGGCTTGGCGGCGAGCGAGGTATAAAGTTCCTCCAGGGACTGGCCCGACCAGAAGGCCTGTTCGAAGCGGTCGGCGGCCTTGCGGAAGCGCGCGAACAGCATCGTCTTGTCGATGGCAATGGCCCAGACCCAGACCGAGCAGACAATCAGCCCGACCATCACCGTCTTGACCAGCCAATGGGCCTGCCAGAACAGGTGGAACAGCGAGAGGTCGGAGGATGTCAACGGCAAGGCCGACGGCACGATGTCGGCAGGATTCATGGGCGCATCCTTTCGGCGATCCGACCGGGGCCATGACCGGAGCGGCGCGCTAGCGCCTGGAACGAACACAGGGGCCAGCCGCATTGCGCGCGCCGACCAGACCCGAAATTTCGCGAGGACCCCGAGCCGGACCCGCCACCGGCGGGACCGAAATCATCGCCAAACTTGTCCAAACTAGGGCGCGCCGCCGGTCGTTCGTGCCTAACGAAGCCCCGTTGTCCTTAATGCGCCGTTAACGCCAGGCTAATGTCCGCCGGCACTGATCAAGTCAGAGGATCAGATCGGCCGCGGTGCCACCCGCGAGGATCGCCCCGGTAAAGCCGCCGCTGCCCGCGTAGGAAGAGGCGAGATACAAGCCGGGAATCGGCGTCTTCGCCGAGCGGCCGGTGCCGCGCCAGATCGGGGTGGTCGGCGGCGACGGGGCAAAACCGTAGATCGCGCCCTCGGGCGCATTCAGGTAGTTGCGCATCGAGAGCGCGGTGTTGAACACCGAGGCGACGACATGCGAGGCGAAGCCCGGAAATTCGCGATCGATCGCGTCGATGAGCGCCTGCCGCCATTGGCCACGCTTCGTATCTGAGGTTTCTTTGTCGAGCCCCGACCAGTTCGCCAGCCGATCGACGCCGACCACTGATACCGGATAAGGCGGACCGCCCAGCCCGGAATCGATGGCGGAATAGTCAACGATTGTCAGCAGCGGCTGCTCCTGCCCCGGCGCTGCGGCGAGCAGGTCTGCGCTGCGCAGGGACTTCATCCAACGTGGCAGCAGCAACGTCGAATAGCTGCGGAAGCCAAGGGTCGCCGGTCGCGCCGACAGGCCGAACGTTGCCGAGAACAACGAGATCGACAGGCGACGCCCGGCATAATCCAACCAGAACCGCTCGCGCGCCGCTGCCGGCAGCATGGCGGCAAGCACGGCGGGAGCGGCATTGGCGACAATGATTGGCGCCCGAGCCTCCGCCGGCTCTTCGCCGCTCCGGCCGGCATGGACGACGCCGGACGGGCGCCCGCCAGTGTCGAGGCGGATTTCGGTCACCTGGCGGCCCATTATGATCTCGCCGCCGGCCTGCCTTGTCGCGTCGGCGAGAGCATTGCTGAGCCGCGCCGAGCCGTAGCGGACGTAGCGACCGCCGGAGGCCAGATATCCGCCCTGCGCGACGGCGAACAATATCCACCACATCGTATCGGGGTCATCGTGCCAATAGGGAAGATTTGCGGCCAACGCACATTTGACCGCCTCGTCGCTGCCGAACGCACGATCGAAGACCTGGGTGACGGAACGACGCCAGTCGCGGACCATCGGCGCCAGTTTGAAGAGTGCGCCGAAACCATCTCGCGGGTTGCGGAACGCGTCCCGACCCCGGCTCAGCAGCCCGAGGCCGACCGCGAGGCGTTCCATGTCGCCGAGCACTGCCGTGACGCCCGGTCTGGCGGGCGGGAAGCGCTCGGCCAAAGCGGTGCGGGCCGCCGGAAAATTTTCCGGCAGAACGAATGGTTGTCCCACCGGTCCTCCCCGAACTTCGTAGATCGGGCCCGTCGGCACCCACTCGACGGCGTCGAGGACGCCGATACGGGCGAGGACCGCGTGCTTGGGATCGATTGGATCCAGAGGGTCACTGGTTTCGTGGAGAGAGGCTTCAACCACCAGATCGCCGAGTCTGTAGGTCGAAGCCGCGCCACCGACCGATGTGTTGCGCTCGACGACAAGCGTCTTGCGGCCGGAGCGGGCGATAAGCGCCGCCGCCGTAAGCCCGCCGAGACCGGCGCCGATCACGATGACGTCGTAGCGCTGCGCCATCGACCCCTTCCGCCGCCGCGGGTTGACTTGAAATCGCTTAAACTAGAGCGGGATGACTTATCTTCGAATCGTCATCCCGCTCTACGTTCTTGTTTTATCGCGCGTCCGGACGGAAAACCGGTTTCCACTTTTCCTGGACGCGCTCTAAGACCACCGATGCCGAGCGAGACTATTCAGCTCTGCGGCTGCGGCTGCGATTGCGGGCCTTCACTCGGCGGGCGGTCGCGGCGTTCGCTCATGAACTGATCGAACTCCGCTCGATCCTTGGCGAAACGCAGGCGCTCGAGAAATTCCTTGAACTCGCGCTGCTCTTCTTCTAGCCGCTGCAGC
Organism: Xanthobacteraceae bacterium; assembly: GCA_050010955.1. Classification (GTDB taxonomy): domain Bacteria; phylum Pseudomonadota; class Alphaproteobacteria; order Rhizobiales; family Xanthobacteraceae; genus BOG-931. The sequence goes on from JBEKJZ010000079.1 coordinate 13,957, forward strand.
GTCTCGCTGCGGTAATCGTCAAAGGCGCGGTTGCCGCTCGACGGCGCCGAGCCCCAACCTGGGCCGCCGCTGCGCCCCTCCATCTTGGCGCGCATGCGGTCCATCTTCTCCTGCATGCGTTCCATCTTCCATTGCCAACGGCTCGTGTGGTTTTGCCACTGGCCGCTGCTGTGATGATGCCAGCATCCCATTCTTCCGCTCCCAATGAAAAAGGCCAAAGTTGCCAGCCCCAGCGGCCACCAGGCCATGAAGCCGAGGATCGCGAGCGCAATCCAGGCCGGCTTGCCGAGTTCGTCGAGCTTTTCAACGAGGACCATGAGGGCCTCCCTGTGTGAATGTAAATAACATTTACATCGCCTTTTGAGGCTGTCAAGAGCTTCTCGATTTCGTGAAGACCGCGTGGCGTCAGCCCGGTCGGGCGGCGCCCGGTACCCCGAGGCCGCGCAGATAAACCAGCACCTGGGCTTCCAGCAGCTCTTCGGGCGACATCGGCAAGGTGCGCCGTGCCGCATCACCGCGACCAAATAAAGAGGCAACGCCATGCGACATCGCCCAAATATGCAAGGCGACCATCAACGCCGGAGGCCTGGTGCGAAGCGGAATCTGAACGCAAAGCTTTTCGGCGGCGCCCCGCAGCACCGCGAAAGCGCGTTCGCCGGCCTCGCGTAATTCGGGATTGGTCGCGAGCGGAATACCGGCTTCGAACATCGCCGAATAGTAGGCGGGTTCGGTGCGCGCGAATGCGAGATAGGCTTTGCCAAGCCTGTCGAGCGCCACGAACACCTCCGGACGGCCGTCGTCCCACGCCCGCGCCAACACAGCCTCGAATTTCTCGAATCCGCGCAGTGCGACGCTGGCCAGAAGCTCATCGCGATCGCGAAAATGCCGATAAGGCGCCGCCGGGCTCACCCCCGCCCAACGCGCCGCCTCGGCAAAGGTGAAGCCGGCCGGTCCCTTCTGCGCGATCAGCTCGAGCGCCGCGCGCAGCAGCGCCTCTTTCAGATTGCCGTGGTGGTAGCCGCGCGGGCTTTCCTTGTCTTCCTTCGACCAGATCATGTAAATAGCTCTTACATTAAGCCGGCCGATCCGTCGACACGAGAATCTCGCTGCCGTTGAAGGCGTTTATCCGGCGCGCCGAGGCACCCACGCCCCACCATTATTTGCCGTCAGCTTGGTCCGCCCCCGGCGCCAGAAGATCCTGGTCGGCTTTCATGGCGATGCGCAGCGGTTTCGGGATCGGGCGGGCGCGGCCGCCGCTGATGAAGGCAAAGCGCACGCGGGCCTCGACCAGAAGTTCGTCGCCGCGCATGACCCGCTGGCGCAGAATGCCGGAGGCACCCTTCACTTCCTCCGGCTCGGTGACGATCTCGAGCACATCGTCCATGCGTGCCGGCTTGAGGAAGTCGATGGTCATGGAGCGCACCACGAAGGCAAATCCCGGCGCCTCCTTTTCGGTCGCCTCGAACAGCGCCCGGTGGTCGGCGCCGATGAGACGCAGATAATTGGTGCGGCCGCGCTCCATGTAGCGCAGATAATTGGCGTGATAGACAATGCCGGTGAAGTCGGTGTCCTCGTAATAGACGCGCACGACCAGCCAATGGCGGCCGTCGCGAATTTCGCCGTCGAGCGGAATGCGGGTCATGACGTCATCTCCACGGCACCCGCTCCGTCATCGCGTGCTCCCAGTTCTTGCCATCAAACAGAAGCGGCTTGATCGTCGCGAGATCGACACCATCGAGGCAGCGGACGTTGACGTCGATCTTATCGGGATCGGAGCGTGGGATATAGAAGGCGTGGATGCCGCAGGTCGCGCAGAACGTGTGCTGCGCCGTGCCGGTGTTGAACCGATAGGTCGTCAGTGCATCGGCGCCGCTGAGAAGCTCGAAGGCGTTGCGCGCCACGATCAGATGCAAAAAGCCCTTCTTGGTGCAGATCGAGCAATTGCATTCGGTGACGCGCGAAAGATCGGCCGTGACGCGAAAGCGCACGCGGCCGCAATGACAGCCGCCGGATAGTGTTTCTGCCATACCTGCTCCAGACGAGAATGTTCTGGCGACGCCTGTATCACACGCGCTGGGCAACGTCAGCGCCGGTTGCCAAGCCAGATTGTTGTCGCCGCCATCGACGCGGACGCTATATAGTCGTGCGCCGCGACGGCGCTTGGGGATGGGCATGAAGCTGCGGTTCGTGGTTGCTTTGTTTGCGCTTCTGGTCTCGGTGCCGGCACGCGCGGACTGTTCCGACGAGGCCTGCAGCTCGATCAAAAAGATCCTCGACGCCCGATCGGGCAATTTTGCAAAAATCAAGGGCAAGCCGGCACTCGACCCGCGCGGCGATCCGGTGTGGGAAGGCACGCAAGCGATCGCGGGTTTGATCGACTATTGCTACATCAACAAGCGCGGCGAAGGCTCGCGTTATGAATACCGCTGCGATTCCCAAGCCTCGCGGTCGCGGGAAAAAGCCAAAAAAATCGCCGACGGCGTAAAGACGGCACTCCAGTCGGCCGAACCGCAGCTCGTGTGGTTCGACGATCCGGCCGCGCTTGCGCTCGCCGATATCGAGGGATTTCGCGGCACCGAGGGCTGGTACGGCGGCTATGCCAAGAACAAGTCGATGCTGGTGAAGGTCGAGATCATCGTCTCCGAGGCGACCGGCAGCGTCACCGGCGTTACGATTTTCGCCAAGCCTTTGACGCGGCGCGATTTGAAATGACTTGCATCGATCGGGTTAGGCTTCCTCGTCGGCCCCGAACAGCCCGAACTGCGCCGGGCCGCGCGCCGGCTCCGGCAGGCCGAGGTGGCGGAAGGCATGCCCGGTGATCAGCCGGCCGCGCGGGGTGCGCTGCAGGAAGCCGCACTGGATCAGATAGGGCTCGATGATGTCCTCGATGGCGTCGCGCGGCTCCGACAAAGCGGCGGCGAGCGTCTCGACGCCGACCGGGCCGCCGCCGTAGTTCGCCGCGATGGTCGTGAGATAGCGCCGGTCCATGGCGTCGAGGCCGGCGGCGTCAACTTCGAGCGCGGCGAGCGCCTTGTCGGCGACGGCGCGGTCGATCGCTTGGGCGCCGGCGACAGCAGCAAAATCGCGCAGCCGGCGAAGGAGCCGCCCGGCGATGCGCGGCGTGCCGCGGGCGCGGCGCGCGATCTCGTTAGCGCCGTCCGCGGTAACCACAATGCCGAGCACGCGCGCGCCGCGGTTGACGATCTGCTCGAGCTCCGCCTCGGCATAAAAGTTCAGCCGCACCGGAATGCCGAAGCGGTCGCGCAACGGATTGGTCAGGAGCCCGGCGCGGGTGGTGGCGCCGATGAGCGTGAACTTGGCGAGATCGATCTTCACCGAGCGCGCCGCGGGTCCGGCGCCGATGATCAGATCGAGCTGAAAATCCTCCATCGCCGGGTAGAGGATTTCCTCGACCGCCGGATTAAGCCGGTGGATCTCGTCGATGAAGAGCACGTCGCGCTCTTCAAGGTTGGTGAGCAGCGCCGCGAGATCGCCGGCCTTGGCGATCACCGGGCCCGACGTGGCGCGAAAATTGACGCCGAGCTCGCGCGCCACGATCTGCGCCAGGGTCGTCTTGCCGAGCCCCGGCGGGCCGACGAACAGCACGTGATCGAGCGCCTCGCGCCGTCCCCGCGCCGCCTCGATGAACACCCCGAGATTCTTGCGCGCCTGCTCCTGACCGATGAACTCGGAAAGCCGCTGCGGACGCAGCGTCGCTTCCCCCGTATCTTCCTCGCGGCGTTCGGGCGTCACCAATTTGCGTCCGGGGCTCGTTGTCACCGCTGCGGCCCCCGGCTGTATTTGTTGGGCAGGAGTTCGCCGATCGGCACCACCGCCGGCGAGGCCCCATTCGGCACGATCACGCGCGCTTTCGGATCGTAGTCGAAAATGAGTTCGCGGCACGCCCCGCATGGCGATACCACCGCAATGGACTGATCTTTCTCGTCCGGGTCGGGATGGCGAACCGCGACGATGGTGTCGATGCCGGTATCGCCGAGGTCGACGAAGGCGCGGCCGAGCGCGACCGCTTCGGCGCAGACCGCCATGCGGCCGAGATAAGCGTCGAGATTGATGCCGGTGTAAAGTTTTCCCGCGCGCGTGCGCAAAGCCGCGCCAACCTCCTGCCAGTCATAACGATAGCGTTCCTTGATCGCCGCGGTCGCCGCCGCGATCAATTCGCGATCCGCCTTGCTGAGCTTGCCCGGCCGTTTCACTTCGCCAGCTCCTTCAGCCCCAGGCGAATAAGCGTCTTGACCTCCGCGCCGTCGCCGGCACTGCGCGTCGCCGCGGCGATGGCGGCGGCGGCCTGCGGCTGCGCGTAGCCGAGATTGATCAGCGCGGAAACCGCGTCGGTGACCGGCTGCGGCGCGCGCTTCTCGTCAAGCGCGCTGGAAAGCCGCACCAGCGCCGGATCGACATCGGTATAGGCCGGCGCCTTGTCCTTCAATTCAGTGACGATGCGCTCGGCGACTTTCGGCCCGACGCCCGGGGTGCGCGCGACCATCGCCTTGTCGCGCATCGCGATGGCTGCGGCGAGATCGGCGGGTTTCAGCGTGCCAAGCACGGCGAGCGCCACCTTGGTGCCGACGCCTTGCACGGTCTGCAACAAGCGGAACCATTCGCGTTCGACGTCGGTGGTGAAGCCGAACAGGCGGATCTGATCCTCGCGCACATGCGTCTCGATCGCCAGCGTCGCCGGCTCGCCGACGCGCGGCAATTCCTGCAGCGTGCGCGCCGAGCAATGCACCAGATAGCCGACGCCATTGACATCGAGGATGACGGCATCCTCGCCGTAGGAGTCGATCACGCCCTTGAGCTTGCCGATCATCGGGCCGCCACCTTGAGAATGACACTCTGCCGATGGTGGGCGTGCGTCACCGCGATGGCCAGCGCGTCGGCGGCGTCATCGGAAGACGGCTCCGCCTTCGGCAGCAAGACGCCGATCATCATGCGGATTTGCGCCTTGTCGCCGTGACCGGCGCCGACGATGCTCTTCTTCACCAGGTTCGGCGCGTACTCAGCAACCGGGACGCCGGCGCGCGCTGGCACCACCATGGCAATGCCGCGCGCCTGGCCGAGTTTTAACGTGGCGTTGGCATCCTTGTTGACGAAGGTCGCCTCGACCGCCGCCTCGTCGGGCTTGAATTCCTCGAGGATGCGCATCAGCCCGTCGTGGATGGCCAGAAGCCGCGCCGCCAGCGCGTCGCGGTCGCTGGTCGTCACCGAGCCGCAGCCGAGAAAGCTTAAGCCGTTGCCGGCAATCTCGACCACGCCCCAGCCGGTGCGGCGGAGCCCCGGATCGATCCCCAGAATGCGAATCGGGCGCGTCATCTCGCCTTCGTGATAAACCCGCCGCGGCCCCCCGGAAAGCGCTTAGCTTGCGAAAGGATACTCGTCCACTTGGAATCCCTATCATGCTGGACTGGAGCAAATGCCCGGCGGTCGAGCGCATGCCTGGCAAGGGCGGCGGCGAATGGCTATTTAAATACAGCCGCGTGCCAGTGAGGGCTCTATTCGAGAATCTCGAAGATGGCGCCCGGATCGACGAATTCCTGGAATGGTTCCCCGGGGTGACACGAGAACAAGTTGAGCTTGTGTTGCGCCACGCCGAGCGGCACAGCTCAGTGGCGTGACGCACGCCCATTTCCTTCCGCGCATTTCGATCCACCCACCTCCTCGAAACTTATTTCTATGACCCCCGGTCTCGGCTTCGCGCTCGTCGCCATGGTCTGTTTCGGCGTCAGCGATCTTATCTATAAGCGCGGCTCCGCCGCCGGCATCGAGGCCGGCGAATTCGTCATGCTGCAAGGCTGGGTGTTTTGTCCCGGCGTCACGCTTTATGCGTGGTTCACCGGGACACTCGATCTCCACCTGTCGGCGCTGTGGGGTTCGCTGGCGGGACTGTTCCTGTTCGTCGCGATGTTCAATTTCGCCGCGAGCTTGCAGACCGGTGCAGTCTCTACCAACGCGCCGATTTTTCGGCTCAATTTCACCATTACCGCGGCGTTAGCGATCCTGCTTTTGGGCGAAACGCTGACCTGGGCGAAAGCGGCGGCGCTGGTTTGCGCGCTCCTCGCGGTGTGGCTGCTGCTTGCCGAGCCCGGCGCGAAGCGCGGTCAAGCGAACATAACCTCACTCGTCCGCGTGCTGATCGCGATGGCGGCGATGGCCTTGACCAATCTTTTCTACAAAGTCGGGCTGCAACACGGAGCTCTGCCGGAGACGATGGTTTCCACGCAGGCTTGGGTATTCATGTCGCTGGCGACCATCTTGCGCTTGTTGCAGCGGCGCCTTCGCATCACGCCAGGCGCCTGGCGCTATTCCAGCCTGGCGGCGCTGGCGCTGGCCGGCGCCTTCTTGGCGCTGATGCATGGGCTCGCGGTCGGACCGGCCAGCGTGCTCGTCCCTGTGGCGCAGATGAGTTTCGTCTTCACCGCGCTGATCGGCGCGGCGCTTTTTCACGAAAGCCTCAATTGGAGGAAGCGGGGCGGCCTTGTGGTCGCCGTCGCCGCGCTCGCCTTGTTCGCAATCAGCTGAAAGCCGAGGCTACGCGCTCATCCGCTCCACCAGGGCGTCGGAAATCTCGAAATTGGCGTAGACGTTCTGCACGTCGTCGTGATCGTTGAGGTTCTCGATGAGCCGGAGCAGCTTTTCGCCCTGCTCGTCGTCGATCGCCACGGTGTTTTGCGGCCGCCACACCAGCGACGCCTTGCGCGGCTCGCCGAACTTTAATTCCAGCGCCTTGGCGACTGCGCCGAAGCGGTCTTGCGCGGCATAGATTTCATGGCCGTTGTCGCTGGAGACGACGTCGTCGGCGCCGGCTTCCAGCGCCGCTTCGAACATGGCCTCGGCGCTCGCCGCTTTGGCGTCGTATTCGATGACGCCGACATGATCGAACATGAAGGAGACCGCGCCGGTCTCGGCCAGGTTGCCGCCTGACTTAGTGAAGGTCGAGCGCACCTCGCCGGCGGTGCGATTGCGGTTGTCGGTGAGAACTTCGACGATCACCGCGACGCCGCCCGGCCCATAGCCCTCGTAGCGGATTTCCTCGTAGTTCGCGGCATCGCCGCCCGACGCTTTCTTGATGGCGCGCTCGATATTGTCCTTCGGCATGTTTTCCGCTCGGGCGGCAATGATGGCGGCGCGCAGGCGAGGATTCATCGTCGGATCGGGCAGGCCGAGCTTGGCGGAGACGGTGATTTCGCGCGCGAGCTTGCCGAACAGCTTGGATTTCGCGGCGTCCTGCCGCCCCTTGCGGTGCATGATGTTCTTGAACTGCGAATGTCCGGCCATGGCTCGTCTTCCGTTTTCAATGCCCCGTTTCCGCAGCAAACCGCGCGGCTGCGCCCTCTCGCGCCCGCGCCGTGGCAATGAATTGATATCGAAAGAATTTATAGGGTGGCGTCGCGCGAAAATAAAGTGAGGGCGGCGGAAACCTACGCCCAGAAGGCGGGCGCCGCCTGGTCGAGACAGCCGCCCAGCCGCACCGCGCCGACGCGCGCCGCCAGGCCGGTTGCCGGGTCGGTCTCGACGGCGACGGCGCAGAGCGTCGCCGGGCCCGAAGCCGCCTCGAAGCGCGAGGAGGAAATGCGCCGGGTGAAGCGCTGCAGCGGCTCGTCCTTGGTCATGCCGATCACCGAATTGTAGTCGCCGGTCATGCCGACATCGCTCATGAACGCGGTGCCGCCGGGCAGGACGCGCAGATCGGCCGTGGGCGCATGCGTATGGGTGCCGGCGACCAGGCTGGCGCGGCCGTCGCAGAAATGACCCATCGACTGCTTCTCGCTGGTGGTCTCGGCGTGCATGTCGACGACGATAACATCGGCACCCTGCCGCAGCGGGCAGGCGGTCAATTCGCGGTCGACCGCGGCGAAGGGATCGTCGAGTGGATCCATGAAGATGCGGCCCATGGCATTGACGACGAGGACGCGCGCGCCGTTCCTGGCGTCGCAAAGGGTCGCGCCGCGGCCCGGCGTGCCGGCGGGATAGTTGAGCGGCCGAATGAGGCGCGGCGCGCGCTCGATGAACACCAGCGCCTCCTTCTGGTCCCAGGCATGATTGCCGAGCGTGATGGCGTCGGCGCCGGCATCGATCAATTCGCGGTAGATCGCCTCGGTGATACCGAAGCCGCCGGCGGCGTTCTCGCCATTGACCACGACGAAATCGAGCTTCCAGTCGCGGACGAGACCGGGCAAGCGCTCGGTGACGACGGTCCGCCCGCTGCGGCCGACGACATCGCCGACGAACAAAATGCGCATACTCAGCTGCCTCGCAAATCCAGAACTTCGCGCTCGGTTAGCACAAGACCAAGCCGCGCGTCGCGGGGCGTGGCGGGCACGGCAGCAACCTCCTGGGCGGCAAAGGCGAGCCCCACCGCGATAACCGGATTGCGGGCGCGCAGTTGCGCGAGCGTGAGATCGTAATAGCCGGCGCCATAACCGATGCGGTGGCCGGCGCGGTCGAAGGCGAGAAGCGGCACCAAAAGGATATTGGGATCCACCTCAGCCGCCTCGGGCTTCGGCTCGCGGATGCCCCAGACGCCGGCGATAAGCGGCTCGCCGAAAACCCATTCGCGCATGATCAGCGGTCGGCCGCGGCCGGCGACCACTGGGAGCGCCAGCCGCGCCCCCTGCCCTGCGAGTTTGCGCATCAGCGGCAGCGGGTTGATCTCGCTTTTGAGCGGCATGAAGCCGGAGACGATCATGCCCGGCGTAATCGCCAGCGGAAATTGTCGCGCGGCGATCGCTTCTGCCGCCGCCTGTCGCGCGTCCGGCGGCAATGCGTCACGCCGCGCCATCGCCTGGCGGCGCAGCTGCTCCTTCTCGGTTTGAATCGGATCGGACATCACCGCCATGCTCAGCACTCGGGTCCGGCCTTTGGCTGGGCCAAGTGTAAGCCCTGTGCCAGGCATCCACGCCTTGCTGCCGCCAACCTAAAAACGTAAATGGCCGGGACAAGCCCGGCCAAGACGAAAGAAGTGCGGAGCCGCGCTGGCCGTAAGAGCGCTGATCCCGGGAACCTACATAAGTAGGTGGGCGCCATGTGACCGAACCCAGGGGTCCGGCCAGGGACAGCTCCCGTCAGGATCGTAAGGCCCCGGGGAATTGTCTCCTACGCACCCCGCAGCCCCGCACCGGCAATGTAATGCGCGGCGACGGGCAACGCCACTTGATCTCGCGTTCGCCGCTAGCGGCTCCTTCTCCCCGCGTTGCGGGGAGAAGGTCGGGATGAGGGGGCGTTGCTGGGCGCTCAGGTTTGAGGCGCTCAGAATCGCGGAGAGGCCCCCTCACCCGCCGCGCTTCGCGCCATAGCCGATGCTTCGCATCGGCGTCTCTTAAGTTCAAAAACGGCGTCCGAAGGACGCCTATGCTCTCCCCGTGCACGGGGAGAGGTGAATCACCCCAGCGCGATGCTGCTGCCGCCGATGGTCTGATGGAGTTTCCTGGTGACGCTTTCGATGCGCTCGGCGGCGGCGGTGAGCGCCGTGGCGACCGCGGCCTGCGCGCTCTGGGTGCGATCGGCGGCGGCGACGCGCGCCTCCTGCGCCGCCGCCATCTCCTCCTCGAGGCGCTTGAGGCGTTTGCCCATCTCGGCGAGTTCGTCGGCGACGGTGAGCGCCGCCATCACGGTGAGCCGGTTGTCGCCGATCTCGCCGAATTTGGCGCGCAGGCTTTCGATCCGCACGTCGAGCTCGCGGGCGAGTTCCATGAGGTGGTCCTCCTGGCCGTCCTCGCAGGCCATGCGGAATTGCCGCCCGTTGATGGTGACGCTGACTTGGGACATTCCTCACCCTGCCTTGGCTAGCCTCGCCCCGTCCGCGGCTCACCCCGCGATGGTTTTTCACTCGTCTTGCGCCAGCATGCCGCGGATCGTTTCGATCGATTGCGCAATCCGCCGCGCGACCTCCCGGTTGGCGGCTTCCAAGCCGCGCGAGCGCGCCACCGCGTGATCGAGCTCGCTGGCAAGCCGGGCGCGATCGGTGCTGAGCGCCTGGATCTGCGTCGCCAGCGCTTCCTCGCTGCGATCGGTCTCGCTGCGCTGCTCGACCACAGCCTCCAGCGCGTCGAGCGCCAGCATCAGCCGCCGGCTTGCGATCTCGATCGAATCGCTTTCGCTCATTTGGCCATCCGCTGGGGCCAGCCGCGCCGTCGCACCATAGGTGAAAATTGTGCGCCGGCAATTATTTATGCACGGAAGCTTACGTCGCATCGAGCTAGAGCGTCAACGCCTAAAGCGACACGCCCAACAGCCTGTGCATGACGCCGTCGGAGCGGCCGGCCGCGCATTTGACTTCAAGCTCTTGCATGCTATCTGTGCGCCGCCTGTTCCCGTGACCGCGGCCGCTCGCACTCGTGCCGCGCTTGGCCGTTTCATGACGATGCCGGACCGTCTTCCCACGGCGAGCGCAAACCTCGCCCAGGCTGCACGTTTTCCCAATGCAGCTCCGGCCGCGCGCGCGGAACACGACCGCATGGCGAACGCCATCCGTGCGCTGGCCATGGACGCCGTCGAGCAAGCGAAGTCCGGCCATCCGGGATTGCCAATGGGCGCGGCCGACATCGTCACCGTGCTGTTCTCGCGCTACCTCAAATTCGACCCGGCCGATCCGGCCTGGCCCGACCGCGACCGCTTCGTGCTCTCGGCCGGCCATGGCTCGATGCTCATCTACGCGCTGCTCTATCTCACCGGCTACGAGGCGATGACGATCGGCGAGATCAAGCGCTTCCGCCAGCTCGGCTCGCTCACGCCCGGCCATCCCGAATACGGCCACACCCCCGGCGTCGAGACCACGACCGGACCGCTCGGCCAGGGGCTGGCCAACGCCGTCGGCATGGCGATCGCCGAGCGCCATCTGGCGGCGCTGTTCGGCGGCGATCTCGTCGATCATACGACCTACGTGCTCGCGTCCGACGGCGACCTGATGGAGGGCATCAGCCAGGAGGCGATCGCGCTCGCCGGGCACCTGAAGCTGAAAAAGCTCATCGTGCTGTTCGACGACAACGGTATCTCGATCGACGGCCCGCTGGCGCTCACCGACTCCGTCGATCAGGTGCAGCGCTTCGAGGCCGCCGGCTGGGCGGCGACCCGCATCGACGGCCACGATCCCGCGGCGATCGCCGCTGCAATTGAAGCGGCCAAAAAATCCGAGCGGCCGTCGTTGATCGCCTGCCGCACCACCATCGGCTTCGGCGCGCCGACCAAGGGCGGCACCGAGAAGAGCCACGGCGCGGCGCTCGGCGCCGACGAGATCGCGGCGGCGCGCAAGGAACTCGGCTGGAGTGCGCCGGCCTTCGAGATTCCGCCGGCGATTCTCGCGCAGTGGCGCGCCGCCGGCGAGCGCGGCCGCACCAGCCGGCTCGCCTGGCAAAGCCGTCTCGCCGCGCTCGAACCGCAAAAGCGCGCCGAGTTCGAGCGCCGCATCAGCGGCGAACTCGCTGTGGAGAAGCTCAAGGCAGTGGTGCGCGAGGTGAAAGAAAACCTCGCGGCGGCTCCGAAGGAGATCGCCACCCGCGCCGCCTCCGAATTCGCGCTCGAAGCCTTGACCACGGCGCTGCCGGAAATGGTCGGCGGCTCGGCCGATCTGACCGGCTCTAACAACACGCGCACCAAAGCGATGAAGGCGATGAGCGCGGCGGACTATTCCGGCCGTTTCATTCATTACGGCGTGCGCGAGCACGGCATGGCAGCAGCCATGAACGGCATGGCCCTGCACGGCGGCATCATTCCCTATTCCGGCACCTTCCTGGTATTCTCCGATTATTGCCGGCCGGCCATCCGGCTCGCCGCGCTGATGGGCCAGCGCGTCATCCATGTGATGACGCATGACTCGATCGGGCTCGGCGAGGATGGCCCGACGCACCAGCCGGTCGAGCATCTCGCCGCCTTGCGCGCCATTCCCAGCCTCAAAGTATTCCGGCCATGCGATGCGGTGGAGACGATCGAATGCTGGCAGCTGGCGCTGCAGACCCACGGACCGAGCGTGCTCGCATTGACGCGGCAGAACGTGCCGCAACAGCGCCAAGGCTTCGATGTGGGCAATCGCTGCGCGGGCGGCGCCTATGAGCTGATCGCGGCGGCAGACGGCGCTGCGGCCGTGTCGCTGTTCGCCACCGGATCGGAAGTGTCGATCGCGGTCGCGGCGCAGAAACTGCTGGCCGTGCGCAACATTCCGGCGCGGGTCGTTTCGGTGCCGTGCTTCGAATTGTTTTTCGCCGCGCCGGAGGCGGAGCGCGCGGCGATCATCGGCAAGGCCAAAGTCAATGTCGCGGTCGAAGCCGGCATCCGCCAGGGCTGGGACGCCATCATCGGCACGGCCGGAGCTTTTGTCGGCATGACCGGTTTCGGCGCCAGCGCGCCGTACAAGGAGCTTTACCAGCATTTTGGATTGGCGCCGGAAAAGGTCGCCGAGGCGGCTTTGCAGCGTCTTTAGAGCGTTCGTAGGAGGCCGGGAATGTCAGTTCGCGTCGCCATCAACGGATTCGGCCGCATCGGCCGCAACATCTTGCGCGCCGTCGTCGAGGCGGGACGCGAGAACGAAATGGAAGTCCTCGCCATCAACGATCTCGCCCCGGTCGAAACCAACGCGCACCTGTTGCGCTACGATTCAGTGCATGGCCGCTTCCCCGGCGATGTCACGGTCAAGGGCGACACCATCAATTGCGGCAACGGCCCGATCAAGGTCACGGCGCTCAAGGACCCGACGCAATTGCCGTGGGGTGAGCTCGGCATCGATGTCGCGCTCGAATGCACCGGCATCTTCGCCTCCAAGGACAAGGCGTCGGCGCATCTGCAAGCCGGCGCCAAGCGCGTCCTGATCTCGGCGCCGGCCGAGGGCGTCGACCTCACCGTGGTCTATGGCGTCAACCACGACAAGCTGACCAAGGCGAACACGATCGTCTCCAATGCCTCGTGCACCACCAATTGCCTGGCGCCGGTGGTCAAGGTGCTCAACGATACCGTCGGCATCGACAAGGGTTTTATGACCACGGTGCACGCCTATACCAACGACCAGCCCACCCTCGATCAGGTGCACAAGGATCTGTACCGGGCGCGCGCCGCGGCGCTCAACATCATCCCGACCTCGACCGGCGCGGCGAAGGCGGTCGGCCTGGTATTGCCGGAGCTCGCCGGCAGGCTCGACGGCGTGGCGCTGCGGGTGCCGACGCCGAATGTCTCGGTCGTCGACTTCAAGTTCGTCGCCAAGCGCGCGACGTCGAAGGACGAGATCAACGCCGCGGTCAAGCGCGCCGCGGAGCAGCAGCTCAAGGGCATCCTCGGCTACACCGACGCGCCCAATGTCTCCACCGACTTCAACCACGATCCGCATTCGGCCGTCTTTCACATGGACCAGACCAAGGTGATCGACGGCACCCTGGTGCGGGTGATGGCGTGGTACGACAACGAATGGGGCTTCTCCAATCGCATGATCGACACCGCGGTGGCGATGGGCAAGCTCTCCTGATTTGGCTCTTGCGTCCGTTTTCGTTGTTAGCGCGTTCATGAAAGCCTTCCGCACCCTCGACGACGCCGACGTCAACGGCAAACGCGTGCTCGTGCGCGTCGACCTCAACGTGCCGATGCAGAACGGCGAGGTGACGGATGCGTCTCGCATCAAAGCGGTGGCGCCGACCATCACCGAGATTGCCGACAAAGGCGGGAAAGTGATTCTGCTCTCGCATTTCGGCCGCCCGAAAAAGCGCGATGCCAAGGACTCGCTCAAGCCGGTCGCCGCCGCCGCCGCGCGCGTCATCGGCCGGCCGATCGCCTTCGCCGAGGACTGCATCGGCGAGGTCGCGGAGCAGGCCGTGGCCGTCATGCAGCCCGGCGACATTCTCTGCCTGGAGAATACCCGCTTCCACGACGGCGAAGCGGCGAACGATCCCGATTTCGTCGCCGCGCTGGCGCGCCTCGGCGACATCTATGTGAACGATGGATTCTCGGTCGCACACCGGGCGAACGCATCGACCGAAGGCCTGGCGCATAAGCTGCCGGCCTATGCCGGGCGCGCCATGCAAGCCGAGCTCGAGGCGCTGGAGAAAGCGCTGCACGCGCCGCAGCGGCCGGTGGCCGCGATCGTCGGTGGCGCCAAGATTTCCACCAAGCTCGAGCTCCTCGGCAACCTCCTGAGCAAGGTCGAGACGCTGATCATCGGCGGCGGCATGGCCAACACGTTCCTGGCGGCGCAAGGCAAGCCGGTCGGCAAGTCGCT
>JBEKJZ010000080.1:0-19939 GCA_050010955.1 Xanthobacteraceae bacterium
CCGGCCTTTGCCGACATGCCGATCGTGCGCGAACGCCGCGACGGCGTGACGCTCGGCTGCGTGCTGTCGAATTCCTTCGGCTTCGGTGGCACCAACGCCTCCGTCGTGTTCAAGCGGCTGGACGCCTGACGCATGCCGGGACTGATGCACGGCAAGCGCGGTTTGATCATGGGGGTGGCCAACGACCACTCGATCGCCTGGGGCATTGCCCGGACATTGGCCGCGCACGGCGCCGGCCTTGCCTTCACCTACCAGGGCGACGCGCTCGCTAAACGCATCAAGCCGCTAGCGGCATCCGTCAATGCCGATCTGGTGCTGCCGTGCGACGTCGAGGACATCGGCTCGGTCGATGCCGTGTTCGCCGAGATCGGGCGGACCTGGGGCACGCTCGATTTCCTCGTCCATGCCATCGCCTTTTCCGATAAGACGCAGCTGACCGGCCGCTATGCCGATACCACGCGCGAAAATTTTCTGCGCACCATGTTGATCTCCTGCTTCGCCTTCACCGAAGCGGCGAAGTGCGCCGCCGCCTTGATGCCGAACGGCGGCGCCATGCTGACGCTCACCTATAACGGCGGCGAGCGGGCGATGCCGAACTATAATGCCATGGGTCCGGCCAAGGCGGCACTCGAATCGTCGGTGCGCTATCTCGCCGTGGACTACGGTCCGCGGGCGATCCGGGTCAATGCGATCTCGGCCGGGCCGATCCGCACGCTCGCCGGCGCCGGCATCGGCGACGCGCGCTACATGTTTGCCTTTCAGCAGCGGCACTCGCCGCTGAACCGCGGCGTGACGCTCGACGACCTCGGCGGCGCGGGACTTTATCTTCTTTCCGACCTCTCGACCGGCGTCACCGGCGAAATCCATTTCGTCGATTCCGGCTATAACGTCATCGCCATGCCGCATCCCGACGCGCTGCGGGCCGACCGCGGGCGGACCGAGGATCCTGGCCAGTAGCGCGGCCGCTGTTCCCGGCCGCGCTGCGCGCCTCTCCTCTTGCCTCGATCGGCGGCGCACGCCACATCTCGCCGGTCATGCCCGCCTCACCCGCCATAGACGTCGAGCGCCTCGTCAAGCTCTACAAGAACGTGCGGGCGGTCGATGCCGTGTCGTTTTCGATCGCGCGCGGCTCGATCACCGGGCTTCTCGGCGGCAACGGTGCCGGCAAGACCACCACGATTGCCATGATCATGGGGCTGACCACCCCGACCTCCGGCCGCGTCACGGTGCTGGGCGCCGAGATGCCGCGGCAGCGCTATCGCGTCCTGCAGCGGATGAATTTCGAGAGCCCCTATGTCGAGATGCCGATGCGGCTCACGGTCCGGCAAAATCTGACGGTGTTCGGCATGCTCTATGGCGTGGCCGACCTTACCGACCGTATCGCCGAACTCGCCGGGGCGCTCGACCTGACCGATCTGCTCGACCGCCCGACCGGCAAGCTTTCGGCCGGGCAGAAGACCCGGGTATCGCTGGCGAAGTCACTGATCAACGCCCCGGACTTGCTGCTGCTCGACGAGCCCACGGCTTCGCTCGATCCCGATACCGCCGATTGGGTGCGAGGCCACCTCGACCGTTACCGGCGCGACCGCCACGCCACGGTGCTGCTGGCCTCGCACAACATGGCCGAGGTCGAACGGCTGTGCGAGCGCGTCATCATCATGAAGCGCGGCCGCATCGAGGACGACGACACGCCGGCCCGGTTGCTGGCGCGCTACGGCCGTCGCACGCTGGAGGAGGTGTTTCTCGACGTGGCGCGCGGCGGCGGCGAAGCACGCGAGGCGGCGCAATGACCACACGCGTCGAGAGCGCGTTCGCCTTCTCGCCGCGGCGCGTCGCGGCGATGATGCTGCGGTATTGGTACCTCCTGCGCTCGTCCTGGCCGCGGCTGGTCGAACTCGTCTACTGGCCGATGGTGCAGATGATCACCTGGGGCTTTCTGCAGTTTTACGTGGTGCAGAATGCCGGTTTTTTTGCGCGTGCCGCCGGCACCCTGATCGGCGCAGTCTTGCTCTGGGACATCCTGTTCCGCGGCCAGCTCGGTTTCTCGATCTCGTTTCTCGAGGAGATGTGGTCGCGCAACATCGGTAATTTGATGATGAGCCCGCTGCGGCCGTTCGAGTTCATCATCGCGCTGATGGTGATGAGCATGGTGCGGCTGTTGATCGGCGTGATCCCGGTCACGCTGCTGGCGTTTCTCTTCTTCGGTTTCAATCTTTACGGGCTCGGCTTGGCGCTGGTGGCGTTCTTCATCAACCTGATGCTGACCAGCTGGGCGGTTGGAATTTTCGTGTCCGGCCTGGTGCTGCGCAACGGCCTCGGCGCGGAGAATTTCGCGTGGTCGATCATGTTCCTGTTCATGCCGCTGACCTGCGTCTACTACCCGGTGACGACGCTGCCGGTCTGGCTGCAGCCTTTGGCATGGGTATTACCGCCGACCTACGTGTTCGAGGGGATGCGCGCGCTCCTGATCGACCACACCTTTCACCCCAACCTGATGATCGATGCGCTGGGGCTCAACGTCCTGTTCTTTGCCGGTGGGTCGTTCGGCTTCCTCAAGCTGTTACAGAGCGCCCGCCGCCACGGCTCCTTGATGCAGACGGGCGAATAGCCGCAACATCCGCCACCGACGCGGCGGGAAATCGTTGGGTCTCATAGGTAACGAATGGGAGAATTGCTTTTATATTGACGGCATGACACTCCAGCGTCACAATGCTAATGCTGCACTGCAGCAAGCCGGGTAGGGATCATCTATGGCCATCGGAGAATTCGGCGGCGCGCCCAGCGTGCCCGGCAGCGGCTTATTGCTGTCGACGCCGTTGTATTGGTTCTACGAGATGAGCCATGTGGCCCTCAATCCGTCGCGGGCATGGGCAGACGCCACGCGATTGTTCTTCAAGAACCCGGCCAATCCGCTGTACTACACGACTTTCGGAAAATCGATTGCGGCGGCCTGCGAGGTATTCGAGCGCTCGACCCGTCGCTATGGCAGGCCGGAATGGCGGATCTCCTCGACATCGGTCAGCGGTCAGCACGTACCGGTGCATATCTCGACCGTATGGGAACGACCGTTCTGCCGCCTTATTCACTTCGAACGCGTATTCGAGCACCGGCCGCGCCGGCCGCAGCCGCGACTGCTGATCGTGGCGCCGATGTCCGGCCATTACGCGACGCTGCTGCGCGGTACGGTCGAGGCGTTTCTCCACAATCACGACGTCTATGTCACCGACTGGCACGATGCGCGCATGGTGCCGATGTCGGAGGGCAGCTTCGATCTCGACGATTACATCGACTACGTGATCTCAATGCTGCATGCGCTCGGCGGCGAGACCCATGTGGTTGCGGTATGCCAGCCAGCGGTGCCCGTCATGGCTGCCGCCGCGCTGATGGAGGCGGACGAGGATCCATATGTGCCGGTTTCCATGGTGTTGATGGGCGGACCGATCGACACCCGGATCAACCCGACCGTCGTCAATACGCTGGCCGAACGCCGCGGCATCGATTGGTTCCGCCGCAATGTCATCACCAAAGTGCCGTTTCCCAATCCGGGCTTCATGCGCGACGTCTATCCGGGCTTCCTGCAGCTCAACGGCTTCGTCAGCATGAATCTTGACCGGCACATCGAGGCGCACCGGGAGCTGTTCCAGCATCTCGTGCGCGGCGACGGCGACTCGGCACAGAAGCACCGGGAATTCTATGACGAATACCTGGCGGTCATGGACCTTGCCGCCGAGTACTACCTGCAGACTGTCGACACCGTTTTCGTGCGGCACGCGCTGCCGCTCGGCGAGATGACGCATCGCGGCCGGCCGGTCGACCCGAGCCGTATCAAGCGGGTCGCCTTGCTCACCATCGAAGGCGAGCACGACGACATTTCCGGCGTCGGCCAGACGGAAGCGGCGCATCGGTTGTGCGTCAACATACCCGCCGACCGGAAAGCGCACTGGCTGCAGCATGGCGTCGGACATTATGGCGTCTTCAATGGCTCGCGCTTTCGTTCCGAGATCGCTCCGCGCATCGCCGATTTCGTGTTGTCGATGAGTCAAAGCGGGCGCATCCAGCGCAACGGCGCGGCCATACGCTTGGCGCACAATGGCGGTACGCCTCCGGACGGCGCACACGCCGCCGCGGCCGGCGACTTTGGCCGGACCCGCATCGATCAACGATCGCGGTGAATGCCCGCTTTATCTGGTACAAAGGCGCAATCCGCCGCTTCGGGGGTCCTAATACCAATTCTCGGAGATGCTGACTCTTCGAGCCGAGCAACGGTGCAGTGATCGTACGCAAAATCATTGTTTAGTTTCAGATAGTTGCCTGTGCGCCGCGTGGTCTGGCCGTGATGCCAAGATGAGTCAGCATCTCCGAGAATTGGCATCCGGCGTGAACTTCTCCCCCGGCTATTCACCAATAATCTGAAGCCAAATTCATCTGTTTATTTACACGCGCTGGCACCTTCTATCTGCTGCAGCCGCAAGATGTAGTATGCTGCCGGACTCGCCACAAAGAGGCTGCGTCGGCCGCCGGATATGGCAGTATCGGCATTGGGGGCTGGGTTCGGGGTGACCAATGCCGTACCGCGCGCTGCTCTATCGCCGCCCGAGTGAGCCTCAGGCGATCGAGGTCTTCTTCGACAGATCGATCTATCTCGTGCGGGTTCGGCGGCACCGGCAGGCGCGTCGCTACACCTTGCGCATTCAGGCCGCGACCCGCGAAGTGGTTCTCACCATTCCGCCGCGCGGCACATTAAAGGAAGCGCGCGAGTTCGCGCAGAAGCATGGCGGCTGGATCGCCACGCGACTGGGCCGGTTGCCGGAAGCGGTGCGGTTTGCCGAGGGGATCGAGGTGCCGTTGCGCGGAGTGCCGCACCGCATCGCGCATCGCCGCGGCGCGCGCGGCACCGTCTGGATCGAGACCGGTAGCGCCGGCGAGCGGCTGTTGTGCGTCGCCGGTGAGGCGCCGCACGTCGATCGCCGCATCGGCGATTTCCTGCGGCGCGAGGCAAAGCGCGAACTCGAGGTCGCGAGCCTGCAATTTGCCGCCACTCTCGGCGTCACGATCAAGCGGGTCTCCGTGCGCGACCAGGCGAGCCGCTGGGGGTCCTGCTCGACAACGGGCGTGCTGTCATATTCCTGGCGGCTGATCCTGGCGCCGAGCTACGTGCTCAATTATCTCGCCGCGCACGAGGTAGCCCATCTGATCGAGATGAATCATTCCGCCAGGTTTTGGCGAATGGTCCGCCGCCTCTGTCCGGAGCACGAACGGGCCAAGGTGTGGCTTGAGGTCCATGGCAGCGATCTGCATCGCTACGGCATGTCTAACGGCAGCCCCGGGCCGACTTGAACCGAAGCCGGGTCAACGGGGAGCAATGGTTTGCGCGATGACGTTGGTCGATGAGGGAAAAAACCCCAAAGACAGCTTGGTCGCCACGACGACCAAAGCCGCCGCGAGCACGATGCGGAGCGCAAATTCCGGGATCCGGGCAGCGGCATAGCTGCCGAGCACGATCCCCGGCACCGATCCCAACAGCAGGGATGCCAAAACATCCAGATTGATCGAACCGAGGAACCAGTGTCCGATGCCGGCGACCAGCGTGAGCGGAACGGCGTGCGCGATGTCCGAACCGACAATGCGCGCCGTCGGCAGCTTCGGGTAGAGCAGAATAAGGGCCGTGACGCCGATGGCGCCGGCGCCGACCGATGAGAACGACACCAGTACGCCAAGAACCGCGCCAACGCCGACGGTGATGGCGGCGATCCGTTTCGGCGCGAGACTGCCGATCCGCGCCGCATAGCGGCCTACGATCTTGTCACGAAAGATCAACGTCAGGGCGGTGACGAACAGCGCAACGGTCAGCACGCCTGCGATCAGTTCCCGGGCCGCCGCGCCGTTGATGTCGACGTAACTCAAGGCGACGATCGTCAAGACGGTCATCGGCACGCTGCCGGCCGCCAATCGCCCCACCACGGCCCAATCGACGGTGCGGTTGAAGCCGTGCACCACGCTGCCGGCCGTCTTCGTCACCGCGGCGTAGAGCAGGTCCGTTCCAACGGCGGTTGCCGGGTGAATGCCGAACAACAAAATGAGGACCGGCGTCATCAGGGAGCCGCCGCCGACCCCGGTCATCCCCACCAGCATGCCGACGGCGAATCCGGCGATCGCGTAGATCGGCTGGAACGCGTGGATCGCATTCATCGCGTAATCTCACCGCAGCCTGCAGCAAACGAAAAAGCCATCATGATGATCGTGAACCTCACGACGACCGGGATCATCTGGGCAAACGGCAGCACCTGCAGCGCGTCGATCGTAGCCCAAGACCGACAAGCGGCGCAACGCGCGCAGCGTTTTGCCCTGAAGGCCTTGGGTCGGCGAAACGCAGTTTAATTCAATTGCATTGCACTACGATGCCGGCGCGGCGACGAGTGCCCTACGGCACCCCTCTCGTTGCATCGCATCAGCATGCCTCGGCCGCTCGCGGTAACTTGGGATGGGCGTTTTGCCGCAGCCGATAACACTAACGCGTGATCCGCATTGCATCTTTGGCGCGCACGCCTATTTTCCGTATATAAGCAAACCGGGCGGCTACCCCCATCCCCCGACACCCTGCCGTCCGGCTGAAGAAGCCTAAGTTTGAGGCAACCACTCAAGAACCCCAAGCATGTACGCTGCTTGGGGTTCTTTTTTGTGGCAAAGCCCGATCTGCTTTATGGCAAGGCCGGATCTGCTTTATGGCAAGGCCCGATCTGCGCTCTAAGGATTTGAGGGCGCATGATCTTTCCGCAAAACCGACGCCCTCCCGGATCACGTCCGGGCCAGTCATCTTGTGGATCAAGCGCTAATGCTTCACCAGATCTCCGAGTAGGCTCGCAGCCACGGCCAGCTTCGATAAGGTGAGGCCGGAACTGGCGATCTCGTCGATCGCGCCACGGATGCGCTCGACCTCGGCCTTGCGCGGCGCGATCCAGGCTTCGACCGCGCCGGCGCCAACGACGCCATTGCCGATCATGGCCGCGGTCAAACGGCGCTCGGCGTCGCCGATCGAATCGCGCGCGCGATCAAGCGCCAGCCGGTCGAAATAATCGGCGATCGGGATGTTGCTCGCCGCGCTGGCGATGCGGTCGAGGCGAAAGAACGTGCCGGCGGCGAAATAGGTGGCCGCGACTTCGCCGACGGCCTTGCCGGTGCGGTCGGCGACCAGCACGATGTCGGGCGCGGCGTTGAGCGGGCCGAGATCGCCGATCCGCCCGGCAAGCTCATCGGGCACGCCCGCTTCGATCAGCTCTTGGCGACGCGCCGCCAGCGCGCGTAACGCCTCTTCCGATAACGCCCCGTCCAGGGCGGTAGCAACCACGGCGATGCCGTCGCGATAGTGCGTCACCACGTCGGCAAGGCCCTTGGTCAGATCGACATGGCGCAGGAACCAGATGATGCGGTCGAGCAGGAGGTCCTGCACCGCCGCGTAGAGTTCGAGCTGCAGTTTGCCCGGAATCCGGTTATCGAGGCCGTCGATCGCGGCGTTGAGCGCGGTCATGCCATAGCTGTCGCGCACGGCGGCAAAGGCCGATGCGATGGCCGCGGGCGCGGCGCCGGTCTGGTCGGCAATGCGAACGATCAGCGAAGGCCCGCCGCGGTTGATCATGGAATTGGCGAGCTGGGTGGCGACGATTTCGCGGTGCAGGCGATGGTTTCGCAGCGCGTCGGGAAAACGCTCGGCGATGGCTTTCGGAAAATAACGGCCGAGTTCGCGGGCAAGATAGGGATCGTCCGGCACCGCGGATTCGAGCAGGTCCTCGTACAGCGTCAACTTGGCGTAGGCGAGCAGTACCGACAGTTCCGGCCGCGTGAACGGCTGCGAACGGCGGCGGCGCTCGGCGAGCTGCATGTCGTCGGCCAGATACTCGACTGCGCGGTCGAGCAGCCCGCGCGCTTCCAGCGTCTGAATGAGCCGCTGCAGGAAGCCGAAATCCCCCATACCGCGGCGTTCGGCGAGCGACAGCGCGAGCGTCTGCAGGTAATTATTGCGCAGCACCAGGCCGGCGACGTCATCGGTCATTTCGACGAGCAGCGCGTTCCGCCCGTCCATCGTGACGCGGCCGTCGCGGAGCGGAATGCTCAGCGCGATCTTGATATTGACCTCCATGTCGGAGGTGTTCACGCCGGCCGAATTGTCGATCGCGTCGGTGTTGAGCCGTACCCCGCGCAGAGCTGCCTCGATGCGGCCGCGTTGGGTCATGCCGAGATTGGCGCCCTCGCCGATCACCTTGCAGCGCAGATCCTTGCCGTTGACGCGAACGGCATCGTTGGCGCGATCGCCGGCCGCCTCGTCGCTTTCGTCGGCGGCGCGGACATAGGTGCCGATGCCGCCGAAAAACAATAGATCGACCTGGGCCTTGAGGACGGTGCGGATCAGCTCCTGCGGCGTCAGCCGTTCGCCGACACCGAACAGCTTCTGCGCCTCCGGCGACAGCCTGATCTCCTTGGCGCTGCGCGGAAAAACACCGCCGCCCTTGGAGATGACCGTCTTGTCGAAATCCTGCCAGCTCGATCGCGGCAGATTGAATAGCCGCCGGCGTTCGGCAAACGACCGTTCCCCATCCGGGTCGGGATCGATGAAAATGTCGCGGTGATCGAATGCGGCGACGAGCCTGATTGTTTTCTCGCGCAGCATGCCGTTGCCGAACACGTCGCCCGACATGTCGCCGACGCCGACCACGGTAAACGGCGTCGTTGCGATGTCGACGTTCATCTCGCGGAAATGGCGCTTGACCGATTCCCAGGCGCCGCGGGCGGTGATGCCCATTTTCTTGTGGTCGAAGCCGGCCGAGCCGCCGGAGGCGAAGGCGTCGCCCAGCCAGAAGTCGTGCGCGATGGCGATGTCGTTGGCGATGTCGGAGAAGGTCGCCGTACCCTTGTCGGCGGCGACCACCAGATAGGGATCGTCGCCGTCGTGGCGCACCACGTCGGCCGGCGGGATGACGCCCGCCGTTCCGGTTCCGATGTTGTCGGTGATGTCGAGCAGCGTCGAGATGAAGAGCTTGTAGGCGGCGGTCCCCTCGGCGGCAATGGCTTCGCGCGAACCGCCTCTCGGCAGATGCTTGGGGACGAAACCGCCTTTGGCGCCGACCGGCACGATCACCGCGTTCTTGACGTTCTGCGCCTTGACCAGGCCGAGGATTTCGGTGCGGAAATCCTGCGGCCGGTCGGACCAGCGGATGCCGCCGCGCGCCACCTTGCCGAAGCGCAGATGCACGCCCTCGACCCGCGGCGAATACACGAAGATCTCGTAAAGCGGCCGCGGCAGCGGCATATCGTCGAGCTTGCGACTGGCAAACTTCACCGCAATAAGATCCTGTCCGCCGCGGTCGGGGCGATAAAAATTGGTGCGGATCGCGGCTTGGACGGCGTTGACGAAGCGGCGAAGGATGCGGTCCTCGTCGAGGCTGTCGACCGCCTGCAATGCGGTTTCGATCGAGGAGGCGATGTGGAGCTCGCGCGCCGCGCGTTCATCCGGCGGCACATCGAGATGCGGATCGAACCGGGTATGGAACAAGGTCACGATCTGCGCTGCGATGGCGGCATGCTTGCGCAGCGTCGCCCACATGTAATCCTGCGAGTAGGGCACCCGGACCTGCCGCAGAAAGCGTGACAGCGCGCGGATCAGCGCGACCTCGCGCCAAACGAGCCCGGTCGCGAGCACCAGCGCGTTATAGCCGTCGTTTTCCGCGCCCCCGCCCATCACCGCGAGGAAGCACGCCTCGATCCGCTCCTTGAGCGCGGAGAATTCGAACGGCTGGCCCCATGCGCTTTCCAGCGTCATGTCATGGAACCAGACGTCGGCCGCGTCACGCGGCTGGATGTGGTAGGTGCGCTCGTCGACGACGCGGAAACCCAGGTTCTCCAGCACCGGCACGCGCTCGGAGAGCGAAATCGGGCGGCTGTGGCTCAAGACCTTGAGCCCGGCGCTCGCCGGTTCGGCGGCTGAGCTGCGGTAAAGCTCGACGCCCAGCGGGCGCTCGGCGGTCAGCGCCTCAATGACGCGGATATCGGTTACCGCTGCCGCCGGCGGGTAGACCTCCCGGTAGTCGATCGGAAACGCGTCGTCGTAGCGGGCGAACAAAGCACGCCCGGTCGTCGGGTCGGGGGCAGCGAAGAGCGCGTCATACAGGCCGTCGACCCAGGTCCTGACGATGGCTTCGACCGCGCGATCGAGAGTGGCGCGATCGACGACGGGCGTCTCGCCTTCGTAGCGCCCGATGATGAAATGGACGCGCACCAGCGGACCTTCCGGGAAAAACGGATAAAAGGCGCGCACGCGCCCTTTGAAGGCGGCGGCGAGATAATCGCCGATCCTCGCCCTGATCTGGCTGTCGTAGCGCTCGCGCGGAATGTAGACGAGGACCGAGACGAAGCGGTCGAAGCGGTCGCGCCGCGGCAGTACCCGCACGCGTGGACGTTCGTCCAAATGTAAGATCGCCAGCGCGAAGTGATAGAGCGTCTCTTCGTCGATCTGGAACAATTCGTCGCGCGGGTAGTGCTCCAGTACGTTGACCAGGGCCTTGCCGGAATGGCTGCCCGGATCAAAGCCGGCGCGGTTGATAACGTGGTCGACCTTGCGCCGCAGATAGGGAATGGCGTGCACCGAACGCGTGTACGCGGTGGAGGTCAACAGCCCGCAGAACACGCATTCGCCGACGACGCTGCCCTTATGGTCGAAGTACTTGACGCCGATGTAATCCAGGGGAACGCGCCGATGCACGCGCGAGCGCGCCGCGGCCTTGGTCATGATGATGAGCTTCGGCTCTTTGAGGAATTCGCGGATTTCGGGCGTGATGGTCACCAGCTGATTGCCGCGCCGAAGCAGCCGCATGTCGGGCGATCGCAATAGGCCGAGGCCGGTCTCGAACTCCGGTTCGAGCGCAGCTTCACTGTCGGTAATGGCGTAATCGCGCCCACCGAGCAGGGTGAAATTGTCCGCCGCTACCCATTGGAGAAACTCGATCGCTTCGGCAATCTCATCGGCGGGAAGCGGCGGCGGATTGGCTTTCAGCTCAGCGGCGACCTCGTTGACGCGCGCCAGCATGGACCGCCAGTCCTGCACGCAGACGCGGACGTCGGCGAGAACCTCTTCGAGCGCGTGCACGATGTCCGCCCGGCGCGCCGCATCCTCCATGCCCTCGATATGAATGTGAATGAAGCTCTCGCGGGCGCCGGCGCTTTTGTGCATGCCGTTAAAGACGATGAGGTTTCCGGCTTCGTTACGCTCGACCGCGAACACCGGATGGACCAAGAGGCGAATGTCGGCACCGCGCTCGTTGAGCTCGCCGACAACCGAATCGACGAGGAACGGCATGTTGTCGTTGAGGATTTCGAGCACCGCTACGGCCGGCGCGGCGCGGGCCGGCGCGAGGGCTATTTTGGGCGTGCCGGGCTTACGCTCCAGCAGAAACGACCAGGACTGCTCGGCGATGCCGGCGAGCTCTGCAGGCTGGTAGCGCTCGAGATCGTCGGGCACCGCGTGCCCGAACATCTCGCGAAGAAAATCCGGCGGAATGTCGCGCCGTCGCTCGGCAAGGAGGGCGGCTGCCGCTTCGAGCAGCGCCTGGCTGGCGCTGTCAGCGTTTTCGCTGCGGGGAATACCTTGGATGTTCATAATTTCCCCTCCCGGCAGTCGGCGCGGTACAATGCGATAGTACTCGCCCGACGCGCAAATGCGCCATTCAACATTTATGCAATCACTCTATCGTCTGCCGCCTGACAGCGGCATGACAGCAAGGACAGCCAGACCATGGTAAAACCCAACAGCAAAGCCTCCGCCAGCCGCGCGCCCGAGCCTCGCACCGGCGCGGCGGCAGACGATGATACCAAGATCACCGCGCTCAACCTGCCGGCGGCGCCGCTTTCCCCGGAAATGGCCGCCTATTTCGCCAAATGCGAGGAAAAGCTCGGCTTCGTGCCCAATGTGCTGAAGGCCTATGCCTTCGACCCGGCGAAGCTCGCCGCCTTCGTCGCCATGTACAACGACCTGATGCTGGCGCCGTCGGGCCTGAGCAAGCTCGAGCGCGAGATGATCGCGGTCGCGGTATCTTCGCACAACGAGTGCTATTACTGCCTGGTCGCCCATGGCGCCGCGGTGCGTCAGCTGTCCGGCGACCCGCCGCTCGGCGAACTCATGGCGATGAACTACCGCGCCGCGCGGCTGTCGGCGCGCGAGCGCGCCATGCTCGACTTTGCCGTCAAGCTGACCGTCGAGCCGTGGCTGATCGAGGAGGAGGATCGCGAAGGCTTGTGTCGCGCCGGCTTTACCGACCGCGATATCTGGGACATCGCCGCCGTTGCCAGCTTCTTCAACATGTCGAACCGCGTCGCTTCCGCCACTGACATGCGGCCGAACAGCGTCTATCATGGGCAGGCAAGGTGAATAATTCTCTTCGGCGCAACAGCGAAGGCCTGTCCGGTCCGCTGACAGAAACCGTTGATCAATGCTAGCCGTGCGCGCCTCTCTGCAGAAGTTGATGCACACTCCCGGCGCGTTCCCGCTTGTGGTCGTGATTTGCTATTTTCTAGCGGTGCTGCCTATCCTGGTGCGCCATGGCTTCGACACCTCGGTGTTCATTGTGGCCGGGGATAGGTTTGTCGATCCGGCCCGATTGCCCTCGCCGATAATCGTGAAAGCCGATTCGGACGGATTTGATGGGCAATTCTATTACCGGATGGCTCTGTCCCCGTTTGAGCTGAAACGGGCAAATGGTATCCAGATTGACGACCCTCCGTATCGCACGCAACGGATATTATATCCTTTGCTTGCTTGGGGTGTCGCTTTTGGCCAAGCCGCCTTTGTGCCGGCCAGCTTATTTCTGGTGAACCTGTTCGGGATCGGCGCGATTGCTTTTCTTGCCGTGAGGTTGACCGCCCGACTATGTCTTCCGACCCTCACCCCACTTGCCATGGTCTTGTGGCCCGGCCTTATAATTTCACTAACACACGACACTACGGAAATTGTTGCTGCCGCGCTGCTTTTGGCTGCGCTTGATGCTTATTTTTCCGAGCGCTTGTTTGCATACGCCGCCCTCGGGGCGTTGGCGGCGCTAACGCGTGAGATTAGTGGACTTTTCTTGGCGGGCGTTGCGTGCTTTGAAGGAGTTCGCGCTGTCCGTCTTCTTTCTTGGACTGACGGATGGCGCCGCACGATCATTGTCGGCCTCGCACTAATTCCATTCGTGATCTGGCGTGAAGCGCTGCTTGACTATTGGGGCCAGTCGCCGCTTGCGGCAGCGGTGAAATCTGATGTCACCTGGCCATTCCTTGGCATTGTGGAAAAGCTACGAGGGACGCTATTGGGCACGGGCCACTATGGCAACAATCTCGCTCTTCGCGGCTTTGAGCTTGGCAGCTTGGGGCTTCTAGCGGCTTTCTGCGCTCTCGTATCAGTTCGTTTAAGCGCCATTCTCCGCGCCTCCAGTTTCGGGGTGCTTGCAGCCGGTTGGTTGCCGGTCATGTTGCTTATGACGATGCTGCTTGCAGACGGCCCGTTGATAGGGCCTCAGTCATATTTTCGAGCTTTCACTGAATGTTTTGTTGTTGGTTGCCTCATCATCGCATTGCGGCCCCCGGCGCGGTGGGTGAGCCAAGTGATGTTCGCCGGCTGCGCCGTAGGCTGGCTCGGTGCTTGCGCGTTGTCGTTCTACACCCTGTTCCGGTTGGCATAGAGGCGAGCGATGATGAGAACCGCGTCGCTTCCGCCACCGACATGCGGCCGAACAGTGTCTATCATGGGCAGGCAAGGTGAATGAGCGTATCGGCATAGTCGTGGAAATTGCTTATCATCACACTCTCTCGAATCACGAGCATTGGAGGCGCGCGATGCGTACAAGGATTGCCGGCGTCGTCGCGGGCGGCGCGCTAGGCCTTCTTCTCGCCACGTCGGTTTTTGCTGCACCCGCGGCAAGACTTTCGCCGAGCGATATTCAGGCGACGTTTTTCAACGGTCAGCCGTTTACCGCCGCGACGCCCTCCAACGTCAAATTCAAGATGACGTTCGCGGCGGACGGCAAGATGAAGCGCGTGCCGATCGGCACCGGTCACAAAGGCGAGGGTACCTGGAAGCTGTCGAAGGACGGCTTCTGCACCACCTGGAAAGGCGCCAAGGAAAATTGCTTCACGGTGGTCGTCGCCGGTGACAACAAATGGTCGGTGCTCAAAGGCTCGACCATCCTGGCGACCTGGAGCAAATAAATCCGCCGCATTCCTTTCGTCACCTCCCCCCGCGCCCGAAGTCGGATGTTTCCGACTTCGGTCACTTAATATTGCCGAACTCGGGAACACCCGAGTTCGGCGGGGAGAGGTGAAGAAGAGCGAGCGCTACGCGTGCATCGATAGATCGTGGATGGTCGGGTGTTCGCCGGACAGCGGGTTCGCCGGGTCCCAGGCGTAGCGCAAGGTCTCGAACCGCATCGCGCGCGCGTCGATCATGACGAGGCGGCCGACCAAGCCCTCGCCAAAGCCGACGATCTCGCGGATCACTTCGAGCGCCGCCATCGAGCCGACGACGCCGGCAAGCGCGCCGAGAATCCCGGCCTCGGCGCAGGCCGGCACCGTGCCGGGCGGTGGCGGCTCCGGAAACAGGCACCGATAGGTCGGGTTCGGCTTGCCGTCGGTGCCGCGCTCGTGGGCACGGATGGTGGTGAGCGTGCCGTCGAACGGACCGAGCGCCGCCGTCACCAGCGGCTTCTTGGCAAGATAGCAGGCGTCGGAAACGAGATAGCGGGTGGCGAAATTGTCCGAGCCGTCGGCGATGATGTCGTAGCCGCCGATCAGGGCGAGCGCGTTCGCCGCCGTCAACCTGACCCTGTGCTGCTCCACGGCGACGTGGGGGTTAAGGCGGCCGATCATGGCCGCTGCGGTCTCGACCTTCGGCTTGCCCACATCCGGCGTGGCATGGATCACCTGGCGCTGCAGGTTCGACAGCGAGACCACATCGTCGTCGATCACGCCAAGCGTGCCGACCCCGGCCGCGGCCAAGTAGAGAATAACCGGCGCGCCGAGCCCGCCGGCGCCGATCACCAGCACCCGCGCCTTGCCGAGCGCGGCCTGTCCCGGCCCGCCCACTTCTTGCAGCACGATATGGCGGGCATAGCGTTCGAGTTCGTCGGCATTCAGCATGACGTCAACATAAGCTTGAATGGAACCCGCGGCCACCGCAAGGTTTCGCCGGTATTTGGATGCGCGGCGTTTTCGTCGCTGCAATTGGCGTTGGTGTGCGGTTCTGCTACGCTCGGCGGTCGACGGCGGCTGCGATCATGCATGTGAGGGTGGCGATCATCATTGGCGGCCTCGTCGCGGCGGGCGCGGCGTGGGCGCCGGCGCCGGCGCTCGCCAAGGTCACCCATGTGCGCAAGGCGACCGCGACCATGGCGGCGCGGGGCGTCGCACACCGGACCGCGCTGAAACAATCGGCAGCCCACCGCAGGGGCGGCAAAGCGACCCAGAAAAGGAATGAGAACAAAGACAGCGGTAGTCTCGCCATGCTGGACCGCGATTCGCCGGCGGCCGTGAATTTTCCGGCGGAGGCCGTCGGCTGGCGGTTGATCGAGGATGCGGGGAGCGGCGCGCGTCTTGGCCTGCCCGAAAAACTCGTGCCGCGCGTCGGCGTTTCCCGCACCGGCAGCCGCTGGACGTCGGCGCAGGGACAGATTCAGATTGAGACCTTTCGCTTGACCGAGGCGGCGTTGCCGGCGCTGTTCGAGGAGGAGAAAAAGGCGTCACACCGGCAAGTCACTTCGAGCGCGCTCAAGCCCGACAGTTTCGTTATCGTCGGCGTTCAGGGACTGAAGAACTTTGTCGTCCGCGCCGACGCGCGTGGCGGCGAAGTGCGCGGCGTCAGCATCCTCTACGATCAGGCCACCGAAGGCATCATGGGCCGCGTCGCGGCCGCGATCGCCAGTTCGTTTGCCGGATTCCCGGATCCCAATGCTGCGCCGCTGCCGGGACTGCGGCGCACGGTCGAATACGGCACCGCGATCGTGGTGACGAGCGACGGCGATCTGCTCGCGCCGGCGCGCCTCACCGACGAATGCCAGGCGATCACCGTGCCCGGTCTTGGGCATGCCGAGCGCGTCGCCGCGGACTCGGCGAGCAATCTCGCGCTCATCCGCCTTTATGGCGCGCGCAATCTCACCCCCGCGGCGCTTGGCGCCGACAGCGGCGACAGCGCGCAAGGCAACGAGCTCACGCTCGTCGGCGTCGCCGATCCGCTGGCTCAGGCGGGCAGCGGCGCGGTGACGCGCGCTACGGCCAGCCTCACCGCGCAGGGCATCGCGCCGGCGCCGAAGCCTGGATTGTCCGGGGCTGCAGCGCTCGACGCGCGCGACCGCTTTGCCGGCATGGTGAACCTCAACCCGCCCGTCGTCGCCGGCAGCGGCGGCGCCGCCCCGGCCGCAACCTTGGTGTCGGCCGAGACCGTCCGCGCTTTCTTGCAGGAGCATCACATTTCGCCTGCGACCGCCGCGACCGGCGCGACCGCCGTGGAGCAATCAGTGCTGCGGGTGATCTGCGTGAGGAAGTAACGACGTGTCATTGCCGAGCTCTCGACCCGGCAATCCAATTGGGTTTCATGCAAGCCAAATGCTGCATAGATGCGCGGGTCAAACCCGCGCATGACGCAAGAGAGGAAGCGTTATTTATTCTTGAACTTCGGCGGCCGCTTGGCGATGAAGGCCGCCATGCCTTCCTTCTGATCGGCGGTCGCGAACAGCGAATGAAACATCCGGCGTTCGAAGCGCACGCCCTCGGCGAGCGACGTCTCGAAGGCGCGGTTGACCGCCTCCTTCGCCGCCAGCACCGAGGGCAGCGACATCGACGCGATCGTTTCGGCGATTTTGACGGCCTCCTCGACCAGATTCGCCAGCGGCACGATGCGGGCCACGAGGCCCGAGCGCTCCGCTTCCTGCGCGTCCATCATGCGGCCGGTGAGGATGAGGTCCATCGCCTTCGCTTTGCCGACGGCGTGGGTCAAGCGCTGCGTGCCGCCGATGCCGGGGATGACGCCGAGCTTGATCTCGGGCTGGCCGAATTTGGCATTGTCGGCGGCGATGATCAGATCGCACTGCATGGCGAGCTCGCAGCCGCCGCCGAGCGCGAAGCCGGCGACCGCGGCGATGACCGGCTTGCGCATATGCGCGACGCGGTCCCAGCTTGACACAAACTCGCCCAGGAACGCCTCGGCGAACGATTTGTCCGCCATCTCCCTGATGTCGGCGCCGGCGGCGAACGCTTTGTCCGAGCCGGTAATCACCATGCAGCCGATAGCGGCGTCGGCCGCGAACGCGTCGAGGGCCGCCTCCAACTCGCGCTCCAGCGCGCTGTTGAGTGCGTTCAGCGCCTGCGGACGATTGAGCCGGATCAGTCCGACCTTGCCGCGCGTCTCGACGATGATGGTCTCGTAGTTCATAGCCGCCCCCGGCGCTGCCTTGCCTGGCATCACTTTTGGCATGCCGGACAATAAAACGTCGAGCGTCCATTCTGCACGATGCGGAAATGGGGATGGACGTCAAGGTGTCATCGGTACAGTGACAATTCTGTATGATATGTTTCGTAACTGCGATTCCGAACAGGTGGACCATTGCCCACGATCGCCTACTTTCTTGGAATTGCGGTACGGATGTTCTTTAATGACCACGATCCGCCGCATTTTCATGTACGCTATCAGCAGTTCCGGGCACGCGTCAGGATCGAAGACGGACAGGTCATCGATGGTCGGCTGCCCCCGACCGTGACGCGACTGGTGAAGGAATGGACAATCTTGCGGCGCGAAGCGCTTATGAAAAACTGGGTTGCGGCGCGCACCGACGGACGACTGGAGTGGATCGAAGGCCTCGAATGATGATCGACGTCATTGGCATCCGCCGTCTCGGCGGCTTCAAGCTCGAAATCGAATTCTCCGATGGAACTACCGGGGTTCGCGATTTCCAATTCATCTCCGACAAAACCGGACCGATGGCAGAGCCGTTAAAGGACCGGGCCTATTTCGCCCGCGTCTTTATCGAGGACGGCGCCCTGACCTGGCCGAACGGCTACGACTGGGACCCGATTGCGCTCCACGATGAGATGAAGCAAGCGGGCCTGCTGCGGCGCGTCGATGCCGCGGAATGAGCTGCGTTACGAATTCACTTCTGGCACACCGGACAATAAAACGTCGAGCGCCCATTCTGCACGATGCGCTTGACCATCCCGCGGCAGCCGGGCGTTGGGCATTTTTCGCTTTCGCGGTCGTAGACGCGGAAGTGAAGCTGGAACATGCCGAGTTCGCCATCGGTCAGCTTGTGATCGCGCAGCGACGAGCCGCCGGCTTTTATGGCGTCGTTGAGCACCGCCTTGATGCGCTCGACCAGGCGTTCGGCGCGCTCGTTCGGCGCGCCGGTCGGCGTGGCGATGGTCGAGGCCATGCGTTTGGGCGACAGCCGCGCGCGATACAGCGCCTCGCAGACATAGATGTTGCCGAGACCGGCCACGACGCGCTGGTCGGACAGCGCCGCCTTCAGACTCGTCTTCTTGCCTTTACAGGCGCTCGCCAGCATCGCCGCGTCGAAGGCGTTGCCGAGCGGCTCGGGGCCGAGGTTTTTCAGGAGCGGCTCGGCGTCGAGCTCTCGGCGCGGCACGATCTTCATTGAGCCGAAGCGGCGCGGGTCGTTGAAGGTCACAATGGCGCCGGAGGACATATGAAAGACGACGTGATCGTGGATCGCGTGCCGCGCCCGTTCGTGGTGGTAGCGGCCGAGCGCTTTGCCGCCGCCGCCGCGGAAAACGTGGAACGAACCGGACATGCCCAGATGCATCAGCAACGCGTCGCCGGACGATAGATCGACGAGAAGATATTTCGCCCGCCGGCCGACGGAGGTCACGGTCCGGCCTTTGAGGCGTTGCGCGAAATCCTGCGGCAGCGGCCAACGCAGATCGCCGCGGTGCACCTCGACCTTGGCGAAGCGTGCGCCCTCCATCACTGGCGCAAGACCGCGGCGCACCGTCTCGACTTCCGGGAGTTCGGGCATTGCTCAATCGGCCGTTGCGGCCGCCGCATGGTTAATTTCGGCAGACATAGCGCCGCCGCCGCCGCCGCGCTATGGTTTAGCTGATAGGAAGAAGAAGCGATGGCAGAATCCGCCCATTTCGGCTCGCGCCAAGTGCCGCTTGCCGATAAGCAAGCGCTGGTCGACGACGTATTTCACAGCGTGGCGCAGCGCTACGACCTGATGAACGACCTGATGTCGTTCGGGCTGCACCGGGCCTGGAAGGATGCGCTGGTGACGGCGGTGAATCCGCCCAAGAGCCGGCCATTTGCGCTCCTTGACATCGCCGGCGGCACCGGTGACGTGGCGTTGCGGGTGATCGAAGCCGGTGGCAAGGATACCCGCGCCACCGTCTGCGATATCAATCCGGACATGCTCTCCGTCGGGCGCGGGCGCGCCGCCGCGCGTTCCCACGCCGACGCCGTGACGTTCACCGAAGCCAATGCCGAGGCGCTGCCGTTCAAGGACCGCAGCTTTGACGCCGCGACCATCGCCTTCGGCATCCGCAACGTGCCGCGCATCGATCGGGCGCTGGCCGAAGCGTTCCGCGCGCTCAAGATCGGCGGACGTTTTCTCTGCCTCGAATTCTCCGCCGTGAATGTCCCCGGTCTCGATACACTCTACGACGCCTATTCGTTCAATGTCATTCCGGAGCTCGGCCGCGTCGTCGCCGGCGACGCCGAATCTTATCGCTATCTGGTGGAATCGATCCGCCGCTTTCCCAAGCCGCAGCCATTCGCCGACATGCTGCGCACGGCGGGCTTTGCCCGCGTCTCCTATCGACTCATGACCGGCGGCATCGTGGCGCTGCATTCCGGCTGGCGTTTGTGATTTCCGCTCCCGCGCATTTCGTCCGCCTCGGCCGCGCCGGCTTCGTGTTCGCG
>JBEKJZ010000081.1:0-30285 GCA_050010955.1 Xanthobacteraceae bacterium
GGGGAAACTCCCGGCACGCCGGCGAGCAACACCCCACGCCCGCCGTTCTCCTTCTCGAGGCATCGCGCACCCACATGCGGCGCCATCCGGCCGGCGACCTCGGACATCGGCGTGAGCAAAGGTAGCGTGTCCTGAGGGCCGGTCACCGTCTCATAAGCGATCGCGCTGACGCCGGCTTTCATCAGATCCTCGGTCTGTTCACGGTCAGGCGCGAGATGCAGATACGCGAACAATACCTGGCCCTGGCGCAGCTTCTTGCGCTCCGCCGCCAGCGGCTCTTTCACCTTCACGATCAGCTCGGCACGGCCATAGACGCAATCGGCATCAGGCACGATCTCGGCTCCGGCGGCCTCGTAATCGCCATCCGGCAGGCCGGCCCCCGATCCGGCACCCGCTTCGACCACGACCTGATGGCCCTTATCGGTCAGTTCACGCACGGTCGAAGGCACTAGGCCGACGCGATATTCGTTGTCCTTGGTCTCTTTCGGCACGCCGACCAGCATGGCCATCCTCTTCGTGCGAGCTCGACGCGAACCTTGCGTCGCCGACAAACTATGCGATCCAGGTAGACCCGTCCTCGGGGAGGATCCATTCAGGCCGATTTGTCCGTTCGCGAATGTCCGACATGACAGAAGTCGTCGTCCGCCCCCACCGGCCTCACGAGGCTAGCGGCGCGGTCAGGAGGCCAACCCGCCGAGAACAGTCTTGGCCTTTTTCAGATCGAGGCTGCCTAGGCCTTTGGTGAACCAGCTGGACTGAAACGAGAAGATCGCGGGCCTCATCCCGCTTGTCCTGATCGCGCCATTGCATATTGCCGCGCGGAAATTAAGGCCAAATCGTAGAGTCACTCCGGACCGCTACCACTGACGGCCGGTCCCTTGAGTTCAATACCGTTGCCTTCCAGGTCTTGCAGGTAGATCGACGGGCCTTTGCCCTCGGCACCATAGCGCAAAGTCTCCGGACCGAATGTGATGCCTTGCTCCGCCAAATGTTTGGCGATTGCCGCTACGTCGAACGGTTCAATTCGTAGGCAGAAGTGATCGAGGTTGGCTCCGTTGTTGCTCGATAGACTGCCTGCCGGCCCGGCATCGTCGGCGGGCACGATGTCGATGAGCGCGTGGCCGGCTCGAAGCTGTGCCAGTTTACCCTGCCGCATTTCCAAGCTCAGGCCGAGCACATCGAGGTAGAACCGTTCCAGTGCCGCCGGGTCGGCCGCCCGCAGCACGACGTGATCGATCCCAACAATCTTGAAGGGTGCCATCATGGCAAGCTCCTTTTCTGGCGCCTAACCGATCCTACTCCCGTACCTTACAGCCGCTGGGGGTCATTTTGATTGGCGGATCGATTAGGGACCGACGGTGTTGAACACCTCGCGAACACGGTCGCGCGTCGCTGTATCTCGAGCGCAGCGATCACGAGCAGTCGCGCCTTCGGCCCTTTAAGATCGCCGGCGAAGACAGCTCCGGCATCTTCGAGGTCGCGCCCGCCGCCGCTGGCTCCGCCATAGACGGGGCTGACGCGGCCGATCGGGCAACGCGAGGTGATCACGACCGGCAAACCGTCGCGGCAAACACGCCCGAGGGCCTGCCGCAGAGACCGCTGATCGTCAAGACGCGCCGGAACGGCCGCGCCGTAAGAACTCGCCTCGTCCCTCGCGGCCGAGCCACCGCTGGCCATCGACAATCAGTTCTCCGCGCGAAAACACCTTCTTGACCCGCCCGGTAACCGACCGGCCCTCGAAAAGGCTATAGTCGATACGGCTGTGATGCTCGGCCGCGCGGATGGTCCAAGTCTCGCCGGGGTCGAACACCACGATATCGGCGTCCGATCCGACGGCGATGGTGCCCTTCCTCGGAAACAGGCCGAACAGTTTCGCCGGCATGGTCGCCGTGATTTCGACGAAGCGATTGAGCGACATGCCGTGCTTACCGACGCCGCCGTCGTAGATCAACGGCAAGCGGGTCTCGATGCCAGGCGCGCCGTTAGGGATCTTGCTGAAGCCGGCGCGGCCCTGCTGCTTCGAATATTTGATGCCGTACGGCTGTTCGTTGAAGCAGAATGGGCAATGATCGGTCGACACGACCTGCAGGTCATCGGTGCGCAATCCCCGCCACAATTGCCGCTGGTGATGAGAATCGCGCAGCGGCGGCGTCATCACGAACTTCGCGGCGTCGAATCCCGGCCGGTCATATTCCTCGTTCGTGAGGAACAAATAGTGCGGGCAGGTTTCGGCATGAACCGGAATGCCGCGGTCGCGGGCTTCGGTGACGGCAGCAAGCGCCTCGCCGGCCGAGAGATGGACCACGTAGAGCGGCACCTCCGCCAGTTCGGAGAGACGGATGGCGCGATGGGTGGCTTCGCCCTCCATCAGCGAAGGGCGCGTCAACATGTGGTACTTCGGCGAAGTGTGCCCGGCCGCGACGGCCTCTTCGGTCAACACCTGAATGACCGGTCCATTCTCCGCATGCACGCATATCATGGCGTTGTTGGCGCCCGCAATCCGCATCGCCTTGAACAGCGCCCCGTCGTCGACCATGAGCACGCCGGGATAGGCCATGAACAGCTTGAAGCTGCTCACTCCCTCGCGATCGATCAACGTCTTCATGTCGGCGAGGCTCTGCGCGTTGACGTCGAGCAGGATCATGTGTGCCCCGACATCGACGCAGGCGTTGGTCCGGCGCCGGTGCCAGTCCTCGAGCCCGACGAGCGGGCTCTCGCCGCGGTTCTGGTTGCAGAAATCGATCACCGTCGTGGTGCCGCCAAACGCCGCGGCCTTGGTTCCTGTGGCAAATGTGTCGACGGTGCGCGATGTGCCAAACTCCCAATCGAGATGCGTGTGCACATCGACCCCGCCCGGCAGCACCAACAGTCCCGCGGCGTCATGGACGGCAACATCCGGACCGACCGACACGTCCAGGCCGATGGTACGGATGCGGCCGTCATTCACCAGGATGTCCGCCTCGTAGTCGTCCACCGCGGTCACTATGTGGCCATTCTTGATGAGCGTCGTTGTCATTTTGTCCCCCTGACATGCTGCAGCCTCAAGCTTCGCTGCGGCGATAGCCCGCGCTGACGCAATTCCAAGTTGCCAATCCGGTCGGCCCAGCGCAGAGCTCCCAAGCCGCTTAGTAGCTTGACTCCAGGAAGCCACGAATGGAAGGTTGTTTGCCGCGCGACAGCAGTGATGGATATGGTCCCCAGGGTCGAAAAGACTGGAATCGCGCAACGCGGGGCGTCGGTGTCGCGGTGCTCAATCTGGCGCTCCTTTTGCATGTCACGTCGACAAGTGAACGGAATTTGGCTGGCTAGCCAGAAAGGTAGCGGACATGATCAGGAACCGTAGCAAAGGAAATAATCACATTACCCGTCGGCGGCTGCTCAAGGGAGCGGCAACTGGCGCGGGTGTGGCCATCGGATCGGGACTTGTGAAAGGATTTCCGACGATCTGGGCGCAAAATATCAAAGACGTCAAGCTGGTCCAGGTCGGCGGGTCTTACTCGGCGATCATCGACATCGGCCGGCAGGCCTCGAAGGATCTCGGCTTCCAGGTGGAGATGCAGACCGCCGACCATGATGCTCTGATGAACCGTTTGGTCAACGAGCCGAAAACCATCGATATCGCCGATACCGAATTCTTTGCCCAGTATTACATGGTCGGCCGCAACATTGTGCAGCCGATCCCAGCGAAGAAGTACAAATGGTGGGATAAGACCGTACCGATCTTCACCAAGGGCGAGTACCCCGATGGACGCAAGGTCTCGGCCCAAGGCACCTTGCCGTACAAGGTGCAGTATCTCGAATCCAAGGATTCGAAGACATTCGCCAAGGGGCCAACGGAGCTGCTGAGCGCCATCCCGACCGTGTACAATGCCGACACGCTCGGCATCCGTCCCGACCTCATCAAGCGTCCGATCGAGCATTGGAGCGAGCTCTTGAATCCGGAGTTCAAGGGCAAGACGGCTATCGTCGCCGTACCCTCGATTGGCATCATGGACGCCGCGATGGCCATCGAGTCACGCGGTGACGTGAAGTACGCCGACAAGGGCAACATGACCAAGGCCGAGATCGACAAGACGATCGCCATCCTCATCGAGGCCAAGAAGGCCGGACAATTTCGCGCGTTCTGGTCGACTTTCGACGAGTCGGTCAATCTCATGGCCTCTGGCGAGGTGGTGCTGCAATCGATGTGGTCGCCGGCGGTGACCGCGGTGCGCTCGCGCAACATCAACTGCTTCTACGTTCCGCTGAAAGAGGGCTATCGCGGCTGGGGGAGTTGCGTGGCGCCGATGGCCCATTTGAGCGGCCTCAAGCTCGATGCCGCGTTCGAATACCTCAACTGGTACAACTCCGGCTGGCAGGGCGGGTTCATCGCCAAGCAGGGTTACTACAGCTCGGTGCCCGAAAACGCCAAGCAGTTTATGACCGCCGACGAGTGGGATTTCTGGTACGAGGGCAAGCCCGCTAAGGCCGATATCAAGGATCCGTACGGCCACCTCATGGAGAAGGCGGGCGGTACGCGGGACGGCGGCAGCTTCTGGCAGCGTATGGGCAATATCGCCTGCTGGAATACCATCATGGACGAGGACCGTTACATGGTCCGCAAGTGGAACGAGTTCGTTTCCGCGTGACGACGTCGTTTGCAGCGGGGCGGTTTTCCGCCTCGCTGCTCCTTCACGCCAAGACACCACAGCCGCAACGATGAAAATCAATCAGCAGACCGTGTCGTGGCTGCAAGTGGCGCCGCTCACCGTCGTCCTTCTGGTCTTCTTCGGAATACCGATGCTGATCGTCGCCGCGGTCAGCTTCTTCGACTATGAGCGCTGGCAGATCGTTCCGGCATTCATTTTCGACAATTACGTCGAACTGTTCCAGTCGAGCCTCACATTGCGGCTATACGTCACCGCGATCAAATATGTGGTGATCGTCTGGGCAGTCACGCTCATCATCGGTTTCACGGTGGCGTACTTCCTGGTCTTCCATGTCAGAAGCTTGACCTTGAAGATGGGTTTGTTCCTGCTTTGCACCGTACCGTTCTGGACATCGAACATCATCCGGATGATTTCGTGGATTCCCTTCCTCGGCCGCAACGGCGTGTTCAACACCGGCCTCGAGGAGCTTGGGATCATCGATCAGCCGCTATCCTTCCTGCTGTTCTCGGATTTTGCCGTGATCGTCGCCTACGTCCATCTCAATACGTTGTTCATGATCGTGCCGATCTTCAATTCGATGGCCAGGATCGATCCCGGTCTCATCGAGGCCGCGCACGACGCCGGCGCCAGCCGCTGGCGCGTGATTTGGGAAGTCGTGCTGCCGCTGTCGAAGACGGGAATCGCGTTGGGCTCGATCTTCGTCATTACGTTGGTGATGGGCGACTTCTTCGTCGTCAAGATCATGAGCGGCGGGCAGAGCGCGACGGTGGTCTCCGCGCTGGCGACCGAGATCGCGAGCCTGCAATATCCGCCTGCCGCGGCGAGCGCCGTCGTGCTGGTCGTGATCGTGGCCCTGATGGTGTCGGCGATCTTGCGCCTGGTCGACGTGCGCCGGGAATTGACCGGTTGAAGATGGGATGACGATGCACAGCACGGCAGACCAGTCCCGGCCTTGGACGTTTTATGCGCTGGCGGCGTTCTTCACCCTGTTTGTCCTTTTCCTCTACGGGCCGATGATCGTCATCTATGTCTTGTCCTTCCAAGGGCCCAACGGCGGCTTGACGTTTCCCTTGCAAGGGGTGTCGCTGCACTGGTTCGACGCGCTGATCAAGCAGGAGCGGACCGGCGATATCGCTGGCGCGTTCCGGCGCTCCATTGGTCTTGCTGCCATGGTCACGGTGCTCACCGTCGTGCTTTCGGTGATGGCGGGTCTCGCCTTCCGCCGGCGGTTCGCCGGCGCCGGTCTGGTATTTTACATGGCAATCGCCAGCCTGATAATGCCGGGGCTGTTCGTCAGCCTCGGCATTGGCCTTGTTTTCCAGATGCTCGGCGTGACGCCGACCTGGTATGGTTCGGCGCTAGGCGCGCAATTGACCTGGACCCTTCCCTACGGCCTGTTGATCATGTTCGCGGTGCTCGGCCGCTTCAATCGCGCTTACGAGGAGGCCGCGAGCGACCTTGGCGCCAGCAACTGGCAGCGGCTGCGGCACGTGACGCTGCCCATCGTGCTGCCAGGCATCATCGGCGTCGCCCTGTTCGGCTTCACGCTATCCTACGATGAATTCCCGCGAACGGTTCTCACGTCGGGAAGCAGCAATACGCTCCCACTCGAGATCTGGGCGATGACGACCGATGTGACCTCACCGGCGCTGTTTGCGGTCGGCACAGTGACTACGGTCATATCGTTCATCGTCATCGGTCTGGCATTGACGTCAATCGCCTTGATCGAGCGCCGCCGCCTGCGGCGCGTCAGCAGCTTGGACGAGAGTTCTACGGTGGGTTGAATGGCATCAGATACCAGAAAAGGCGATATCGAGCTCGTTGCCGTCACCAAGCGCTTCGGCGACATGGTAGCGGTCGACAATGTGAGCTTGCGCATTCCCCATGGCGCCTATTGCTGCCTGCTCGGACCGAGCGGCTGCGGCAAGACGACGATCCTGCGCATGATCGCCGGACACGAAACGCCGAGCCAGGGCGACATCCGCATCGGTGGCGAATCGGTCGCCGGACAATCGCCGCTACGGCGGGGCACGGCCATGATGTTCCAGGCCTACGCGCTGTTTCCACATCTGAGCGTGCTCGACAACGTGGCATTCTCGTTGAAAATGCGCGGCCTCGATCGCGAAGAGCGGCAACAGCAGGCCCGCGAATTGCTGACCAAGGTCAGGCTCGATCATTTTGCCGATCGCTTGCCGGCGCAATTGTCAGGCGGTCAGCAACAACGCGTGGCGCTGGCGCGCGCATTGATCACCAACCCGCGCGTGTTGCTGCTGGACGAGCCGCTCTCGGCGCTGGACGAGTATTTGCGCTTGCGCATGCGCGGCGAGTTGCGGCGCATGCAAAAGCAGCTCGGCATCACCTTCGTGCACGTGACGCACACCCAGCTCGAAGCGATTGCGGTCGCCGACATGCTGGTTGTGATGGATCAGGGCCGCATCGAGCAGTCCAGTTCGCCGGACAAGATCTACAACACCCCGCGCACCGCCTACGTGGCTCGCTTCATCGGCGGCCAGAACGTGTTGTCGGGCAAAGTCGAGAGCGTGAGCGATGGAATAGCGACCCTGAGGGATGCCGGTGGTGCCCGGCTGACTGCCCCGGTCGGCAATGCGAGACCAGAGACGGGATCACAGCTCTACTTATCGATCCGGCGGGATCGGGTCGAGGTCGCCAAAACCGCGGGCAATGTCGCCGACCCGGGCGAAGCGAATGTAGTTCGCGGCAAGGTTCACTCGATCGAGTATCAGGGCTCTTATGCCAAGGTGACGATCGACCTTGCGCAGCCGGAAGAATTCGTAGCGAATGTGTCGGATGTCGATTTTCTTCGCGCGCCGGTCGAGATCGGCGACGACGTTCTGGCGCGTTGGTTACCCGCGCACGTTCGCCTGCTCGAGGGTGCCGGTGGCTCAGGCGACCAGCGGATTTATGCTGACGCCGAGCTGATCTGAGGACTGGGCCGGAGGTTTCATCGCATCCGGTTGAGGCACGCGTGCGCCGCCGCAACCGAACGATCAGCGCACCAGCTCGATTTCGACGAAGATCAATTCCTGATCGCCACCGTTGAAGACGTCGTGTTCAACGCCGGCCGGCCGGAAAATATGCGACTCTCGGGGAGAGGTCGGAATTTCGTTCCTCGCCTCCTTCCAAGATCCGTATACGCCCGGGGGTGACGGGGACGACGACGTAGTCAAATTCATGACGATGAAAACCAGTGTGCGTCCCGGGCGCCAGTCGATGACGAGTGACGCGGGCGCGGGCATTATCGATTTGCCGATCGGTTTCTTCGCGCATGGGAGCCTCGATGTCGTATAGCAAGCGGGCTTCAACTAATGGTGCTGCTCGTTGGCATTTTTGCGGCCATTGCACCCGGCACGGAGCCGCGTGATCATCATCAATACAGTGTCGCCAATAATAGTCTCGTATCAATATCGCGCAAACTCATTTACCCGCGGCCGCGCGGTCGCTGCCGGTCCGGTCCGGAGTCAAACGCGTCGTTTCCAGCGTGCGCCCGGCATGCGCGTCCGTGCAGTCCAGACCAACAGGTTCCATGTCACGGGGATTGCCAGCGCCAGCGTGAGCGCCAGCACGGGGCCTGTCGGCAGAATGGAATAATGCAAGGCGCTGAGGCCAATGCTTAACCCGACCAATCCCCAGATGCCGTTCGCGACCACTGCGGCAGTTACGGGTCCACCAATCCTTTGGTGCAGGATGAGCATGGTGCTTGTCGTCGAGATCGGAAAGACAGCGACGAATCCGGTGGCGAGCGGCCCCACTAAATTGCTGATGAGGAGTATCGTGGCCATTAATAAACAGACCAGCAGCGTGCGCAATGGCACGTCGTACCACTTTCGCACCGTAGTCGGCATGACGACCTCGCTAAAACCGCTGCCAACCCAGAGGCAAATCGGGAAGACGACGAGATTGACAACGATGGCAGGCAGCATACTCCAGGAGACGGTGCGCGCCGCTGCCGCGAGGATAATCCAACACGCCAACGCCACGAGCAGGCTGATAGCGAGGCTGCGCCTCCGCGCCAGCGCGGCATAGACGACCATGAAGATGCCGTTCACGGAGTTGACGGCAAGCCCACCGACCGCGCTTTCTGCAAGGAAAGCCTTGTCGTGATCCAGCGCGAGGAATAGGTAGGCGGGCCACACGGTCACCGGCAAAGTCATCACGAGGGCGCCGATCAACGGCCCTGCGCGCTCGGTGACCACCGACGCGGTAACGACAATTCCGGCG
The DNA here is from genome assembly GCA_050010955.1 of Xanthobacteraceae bacterium. GTDB lineage: Bacteria > Pseudomonadota > Alphaproteobacteria > Rhizobiales > Xanthobacteraceae > BOG-931. The sequence continues at coordinate 8,889 of JBEKJZ010000081.1, forward strand.
GTCAGCGCCAACTCCACAGCGAGTCCCAGCCAGAACACCAGATCAGACAACATGAATTTCCATGGGATCAAGTGAATTTTGAGACAATCCCCCGCTGCAGCAAAAGGCTTGTGATCTCGAGTGGAGTTAGTATGCGTCGTTATTTTGCGTGGTCAATCAGCCTACGCGTAGTCCGTGGGGGCGATAGGGATATTCCATACTCAAGGCAACGTGCGAGTCTCGCCGGGCTGTGTTGGGCCTGACGCCAGCATTGACCGAACAACGTGTAGTTATTCGGCTCTGCGATGTAGCTTGTGGGTCATCAACGGTCATTAGGCGATGTCTGCGTCATGTTCGCTATTACCCCAACAGCGGCGTAGAAGCGGACATCGCACCACTTCGCATTTGTGCCGTCGCAGACATCCCTCAACCAGACGCTGCCTACTCACTGCTCCCGAAGCGCTACTTAGCCGCTCGTAGGCGGGAACAAAAGGGCTATGGGGCTGACCTATTCCGCAGTGACCTGCCACTGAGTTTTTCCTTCGGGCCCGGCGACGAAGCCTTCGAGCAGGCAGAGAAGCGATGCGAAAGCGCCGACCTTGGTCGTTGCCTCGTCGGCCATAACCTTCTGGTAGGTGCAGGTCTTGAGGAACTTCCCGATCCACAGGCCGTCGGTGTAGCGCGCCGCCTTCTTAGCCGGCAGGGTAATGGATGGCAGGGCGTGTGTCTGCTGCGCCCCTCACGCCTCCACCAGCGGCGGAGCGCCGAGGCGGATGAAGGCGGCGAGCGAGCGTTCGATCAGGTCGTGCGACAGATCCCTGACGATGAAGACGATGCGGGAAGAGCGGTCGTCATCCGGCCATTGCGGCAGATGATCGGGCGGATGGACGAGATGCTGCACGCCATGGACGACCACCGGCCCGGAGCCCGTGCCGACATTGAGCATGCCCTTCACCCGCAAAATGTCGGCGCCGTGGGAATGCAGCAGCATGGTCAGCCAGATGCCGAAGGCGGTCCAGTTCAGCGGCTGTGCGAAGCGAAGACAGAAGGAATGAATGCGCTCGTCGTGCCGGTTGACATCGACGTGATGATGCGCCGCGCCAGCGCCTCCCTTAGCGGTTTCAATGGCGAGCCAGCGGCGAACTTCCTCGGCCTTGCCCTCAACATCATAAAGATCGCGGGTCAGGAGCAAGTCCGGGTCGACTGCAGTGCGCGGCGAATTTTCGAGTTGTGCCGCGGCGGGGTTGAGCCGATTGAGCCTGCGGCGCAGTTCGTCGACACAGTTCTCGTCGGCAATGTCTGTCTTGGTAATGACGAGGCGATCGGCAACGGCGGCCTGCTTGGTCGATTCCGGCTGGCGCTCCAGATGCGACAGTCCGTTCACCGCGTCGACTGTCGTGATCACATTGCCGAGACGAAAATGGTAGCGCAGTACTGGCTCCGCCATCACCGTAGCAAGAATCGGCACGGGATCGGCGAGGCCCGTAGTCTCGATGACAAGGCGGCGAAACGGAAGAATCTCGCCGCGCTCGCGTTTGGAGTAGAGGTCGAGTATGGCAGCGCTGAGATCTCCGCGGATGGTGCAGCACAGACAGCCGCTCTGCAGCAGCACGATTTCGTCGTCGAGCCGTCGCAGCAGATGGTGATCGAGGCCCACTTCGCCGAATTCGTTCACCAGCACAACGGTATCCGAAAGCTGGGGCGCCGCGAGCAGACGCTGCAACAGCGTCGTTTTGCCGCTACCGAGGAAGCCGGTGATCACATTGAGGGGGATGGTGCTCGATTGTTCTGCCACGTTCGTTCTAGCCCGTGCGTTCGCTCTGTTCGATCCGTGCGATCAGCGCAGGGTCGAGCGGATCACAGGATCTTCCCAGAATGCGCTCCGCCGCCTGCCAGACCTGCGCCAGGTTGTCCACCAGCTCGGTCCGCCCGGTGCGGCTCGCGACCTGATATTTGGCGCCCTGCCAGTCGGCGAGAACTAGACCGAATTGCCGCAGTACGAAATTGGCTAGGCGCACGCGTTCCTGCCGCTGCGCGCGGCGGGTTAAGGACGCGGCCGGGATGGCAATGCCGGACGCCTCTGCCCAGTCGCCTTCACCGCCAAGAACACCGCATAGCGCGCACATTGTTTTTCAACATACTAACGAAGCTCTAGTCCGTCCACCTCGGCCCGAACAACGCCGCCACACAAGCTTTGAGATCGGGTCCAGGGGACCAAATTGTCGCGTGTCGGAACCGATCGGCGCGATCATCGGTGCCGCGCTATTGACCGGCCAGCAATCGATCGGACTCACCCTCGGCATGGCCGCCTTGCTTGGCGGTGCGGTTCCGTGCATCCTTTCCGGGATCGCGCTCCTGGGCGCCCGCCACATCCGGCCGGGTCAGGTCCTGGAAGCGATCGCCGTTTGATGCGGTGCGGCAAAGCCCGCCCCGGGACGAGACTTGCCCGCCACCGGATACGCTCAATACAGAGACAAGGGGATTGGAAATGGCCAAAGAGATTCAGTGCGCGTTCGGCGTGGATATTGATGCCGTTGCCGGCTGGCTCGGCTCCTATGGCGGCGAAGATTCGCCGTCTGACATTCAGCGCGGCGTCTTCGCTGGTGAAATCGGCACGCCGCGCCTGTTGAAACTGTTTGACAAGTACAAAATCAAGGCGAGCTGGTTCATACCGGGCCACTCGATCGAGACCTTCCCGGAACAAACGAAGATGATCGCAGCCGCTGGCCATGAGATCGGCGCGCATGGCTATTCGCACGAGAATCCGGTGGCCATGACCCGTCAGCAGGAAGAGGATGTCCTGAAGAAATCGATCGAGTTGATCGAGAAATACTCGGGGAAGAAGCCGCGTGGTTATGTTGCGCCGTGGTGGGAAATGTCCGCCAATACCGCCGAGCTCTTACTGAAAAACGGCTTCCGCTACGACCACAGCCAGGGCTACAACGATTTCGCGCCGTTCTACGCTCGCGTTGGAGATTCCTGGACCAAGATCGATTATTCCAAGAAAGCCTCCGAGTGGATGCGGCCGATGAAGCACGGCAAGGAAGTCGATCTCGTGGAGATCGGCGCCAACTGGTACGTCGACGATTTGCCGCCCATGATGTTCATCAAGAAGGCGCCGAACAGCCATGGCTTCGTCAACCCGCGCGACATCGAAGAGATGTGGCGCGACGAGTTCGATTGGGTGTATCGGGAAATGGACTATGCGGTATTTGCCTTCACGATCCACCCAGATGTCTCCGGCAGGCCGCAGGTACTCTTGATGCTGGAGCGGCTCATCGGGCATTTGAATTCCCATGCCGGGATCCGCTGGATGACCATGGAGGAAATCGCCCAAGATTTCCGGCGGCGACAGCCATTCAAGGCAAGGTGATACGCTCAAGCGTATGGCGACCGCCCTGCAGGGGCGTGCGCAAGGCGCGCCCCGTCGTTGCCGCCGCGCGTGAGGTCAAAAATGTCTGCCCGTCCCAGGATTGCGGTCTTTTCCATGGGGGGAACAATAGCGTCAACGCGCGGCGCCGACGGCGCCGCGTTCCCGCGTCTGACTGCCGAGCAACTCGTGGCCGCGGTGCCGCGGCTTGCGGAAGTTGCGGACATTGAAACGGTCCGCTTTCGCCAGGTAGCGTCCTCGGACCTAACCGTGGCCGACGTCATCGCGCTCGCCGAAAGGCTCGGCGGCGCCGTGGCCGATGGGATTACCGGAGCCGTCGTGACCCAGGGGACCAACACGCTGGAGGAGACCTCCTTCGTCCTCGATTTGCTCTGGGACCGCGAGGAAGCGGTCGCGCTCACCGGGGCCATGCGCCATCCCGACCTTCCCGGCGCCGACGGACCGGCGAATCTGCTTGCCGCTTCCGTGGTTGCGTCTAGCCCGCTCGCGCGGGGTCTTGGCTGTCTGGTTGTCTTCAACGACGAAGTTCACCTGCCGCTGTTCGTGCACAAGTCCCACACCAGCAATCCGGCAACGTTTCGCTCGGCGCAGACGGGACCGATCGGCTGGATCAGCGAGGGCCGCTTGCGCATCGCGCTGCGTCCGGTGGTCCGCCATCATATCGCGATACGGGGCGCGCTCGATGCCGTGCCGCCGGTCGCGCTCGTGAAGATGACGCTCGGCGATGACGGCCGCCTGCTCACGGTGATCGAATCGTTCGGTTATAGAGGGCTTGTTGTCGAAGCCACAGGTGGCGGCCATGTCCCGCGCACGACGGCCGAGATACTCGGTGCGCTGACGCAAAAAATGCCGGTCGTGCTCACGTCGCGGACCGGTGCCGGCGAAGTGCTTCACAATACCTACGGATTCGTAGGATCAGAAACCGATCTGCTCAAGCGCGGGCTCATCCACGCCGGCATTCTGGACGGACTTAAGGCGAGGCTCCTGCTGACGCTTTTGTTAATTGCCGGAGCCGATAACAGGACGATTGTTGAAGCATTCGCCGCCGTCGGGATTCCGGGCAGCCGGCCGGCTTTTCGCCTGACCTGACGAGCGTACCTTCAATACTTCGCGGGTGACATAGGCGATGGTGCGCTCGAAGCCGAGACTAAAGCCGGTAAGCGCCAGCCGCAATGCATTTCTCCACCACGCCCTCGAATACCCGGCGTAACGCGTCGCTCTGGCGAAAGCGCTCATGCCGGGCACGGCTGAACACCGAATGGTCGGGTATCCCATCCTCGATGCCGAGCTTGCAAAATTACCGATATGCCAGATTGACCTGCACCTCAGAGCACAGCCGCCGCTCCGAGCGGATCGCAAACACGTAGCCCACAATCAGCATCCGGATCATCAGCACCGGATCGATCGAGGGGCGACCAGTGTGCGAGTAGTAAGGCGCAAGCTCCTTGTGCACCCAATCCACATCGAGAACGCCGTCGATCTGTCTGACCAAATGATCCGCCGGCACCACCTTGTCGAGATCGAACGCGTAGAAGAATTGACCTTGTCCGCGCTCTCGCCGCCCCATCATCGACCGTTCCCCGCGAATCGCAGTCCTGATCCACGGTCATCGACCGTTCCCCGCGAATCGCAGTCCTGATCCACGGAATCACGGTTCAACCGCAGTCTCAACGAGAGTTTTGCAACACAATCCGCTCGAAAGCGACCGACAACCGTCGCAGGGGCGCATGTCGTGATGGGCCAGCTCCGGACGTGGTGCAATGCAGGTTGGCCAGCTCAGTGCTGTCGGTTACACGGCGCCTTTAAACGTCAATTTTGATCATGATACGATCGGGCGTTCTGTTACGACGACTGGTAGTCGGAGAACCGCGCGGCGATGCTCAGCGTCGCCGTGCCCAAAGCAGTAAGCAAATGGTCCTTGACCGGCTAGTTTGCACCGGAAGGTCCCGGATATGCCTCATTCAGTTTCTGAAGCTCCTCCGGATTAAGTGTCAGTGAGAGCGCCACAGCGTTCTCCTTAACGTGCGCCGGCACGCCCGATTCCGGAATTGCGATAACATTGCCGTTACGGATCACCCAGGCCAGCGCAACCGCCGCAGCCGAGCAACCGTGTGCGGCGCCGATCTGCACCAGCGTGCGGTCGCGTATCACCAGGTTATTGTCGCCGCCGAGTGGAGAGTACGTCATCACCGGCATGTCGTGCTGCTTGCACCATGACAGAAGGTCATGCTCAATGCTGCGATTGCTGAGACTATAAGGGACTTGATTGGTTGCGCAGCGATCACCGTCTGGGACACGGAAGAGACCTTCAATCTGGCTAGTGTTGAAGTTGGATACGCCCCACGCTCGGATTTTCCCCGCCGCGCGTAGCTTTTCGAAGCCCGCTACAACGCCGGAGAATTGGGAGTTGGGGACTGGCCAGTGCAGCAAATAGAGATCGAGATGATCGGTGCCAAGACGACGGAGGCTCGCCTCGCATGCACGCGCCATGCCGTCTCCCGGCACTTCGTTGGCCTCCACTTTGGAAACTAGGAATACGCGCTCACGCTGATCGGCAATCACGTGGCTTATCAATTCCTCCGAGCGGCCGTTTCCGTAATTTCCTGACGTGTCGATCAACGTCATGCCGAGCGAAATGCCTGTGCGCAGCGCCTCTTCTTCAAGAGCCGAGATGCCAGGAGCCCTGACCGACAGCCGGGACAATGGTGCCATTCGGCAACTTCACGGTATGCGGTGGAGCGTCAGCAGCAAGAACTGATGCGCCTGAAAACGCTTCAATCACTGCGCCAGCGGCGGGAAGCGACAAACCGACTGCCGCGCAAAGTGCATTAAACTGGCGCCGGCTGAGCAAGTGCTTGTCCATCTCTCGATCGCTGTCAGCGTTTCGTCGTTTAAGATTTAGTCTGTGGCGCAGGAAACGCCTGAAATAACTGGAACAGAGAGCGTATGCCGCGCGCACGACATGTCAATATCCGATAATCGAATGGTGTGGCCGTGCTGCTACCCGCCGGCGATCGAAGCTGGCAAGGGGCGCCAAAGACATGGAGCACGCCATGTCTCAAACTCAAACACCGCGATCGCGATAGTCGACGTCGATATTCGACATCGGCGCGTGATCCTACGCCTATTATAAGATTGAAATAAGGGCGCCCGATAAAATCCGACGATCGGAACTGAGTTATCAATGCCGATCTCCGGTCATCCTTACGACGATCGTCAGGGATTAGGCGGCCTTCCTCGGTGCAGCGCCCGACTTGGACGCGGGGCCTGCCTTGATATCGATTGTCTTGGTGGTCTTTATAGCCTTAGCGGGCTTTTTGATCGTGAGATGCAGCACGCCCTTGTCGAAATGGGCGTCGACAGCTCCGTCCTCCGGCTCCCCGTACCCGAAGTCGGATGTTTCCGACTTCGGTCACTTAGACTAGTATTGCCGAACTCGGGATCACCCGTGTTCGGCGCGGAGAGGTGACGCACTCACAGCATCAGCGCCTTGCGGGTCGCCGCCGGCCAATCCTGCAGATCGAGCCCGTGCGTGGCGAACAGCGCCAGCGCCAAGCGATCCATGCCGAAGGCGACACAGCCGGTGTGCATGACCTGACCGGCCGTATTGCGCAGATTCCAGGTCGTGCCGAAATGGTCGCGGTGATAGTTGAAGCTCATGCACGCGGTGGGATCGGCCGCCGAGCGCAGCGGAATCAGCAGCTCGAATTTCAGCGCCTGCTCGATCTGACTCATCGCCATCAGCTTACCGCCGCGGCCGAAGAACGCATCGCTCGCCGTGTCCAGGCGGTGCGGCAAACCTAATTGCCGGGCGAGGTCCTGGGCACGCGCCATCCAGCGGCGACGGAAATCGTCGATCTGCTCGGGTGTGCCGACGCAAACATATTCGCGCATGCGGAACGACTGCAGCCGATCGAGGTCGCGCGAAGGCTCGCGGCGGAAGCAGTCGCTGGCGACGTCGAACTTGAGGCCTTCGGCCGGCACCTCGCCGCGGCTCGCGACCAGCGGATAGACCGGATAACAGGCCGCGGGCGTCAGCACGAGATCGGCGGCGGATAAGTTAGGCGTCCAATCTCCACCGGTATCGAAGGTCTCGACGGCGCCCCGCACGTCGGCTTCGGCGCCGCTGAGGCAGCATACACAGCCGAGGAAGTGCGGGAAGCTCTTGAGGTATCCCGATTTCTCCAATTGCCGGCGGCTCATCACCGGTGGAAACCTTAAAACTTCCGTTCCCGGCTCGCGCTGTTGCGAAATGAATGCAGTCAGCGAGTCGACAACGTTTTCGTAGACCGCCGTGCGCGCGTAGATGCCGTCGATCCCTGACGACAGCAACAGCGCCTCGGCGATCGCATCGAGCGAGCGGGTCGAGGTATTCGGTTCCTTGAATGCCAGGTTCATGGAATGACGCCTCGTTTTTCTGGATTTCTTCTTGCTGCTATTTCAGTCGCGCAGCGAGGCCGGAGCGCCGAACAAGAGCGACGCCGTAGCGACATTGGCGAGGATGCGATCATTGCTGATCATGACCGGTGCCGAAAGAATATCCCGCAGATGCCGGCCGATGCTGAACTCGCCGTCATTGCGATAGCCGGCGATCCCGCAGGCCTGCATTGCGCTCATGACGGTCGCCACCGCAAGCTCGGAGGCATTGACCTTGTGCAGGTTCATGGCGGTCTGAAAATCGATCGAGTCGAGCGCAGCCGGATCGTCCGCGGCCAGTTCGAAGCGCCGCAACGCGCTGCCGATAAGACCGCGCAATTTTTGCAGCGACGCGGTGGCGCGCGTGAGATGCGGCGCGCCTGGCGGCAGCGCGCCGTCGGCGCGTTGTCTCGCCTTGCGCACGAAGGCACGGGCCCGATCGGTGGCGGCCGCGGCGATGCCGGCCCAGGCGCCGCTCCAGAGCAGGTGCGCCACCGGCATCATGGTTCGGGTGTGAATCTGGTCGTAGCTCACCGGCAGGATCTGCTCGCTCGCGGCGGCGGCGATCAGCTTGAAACCGGCGCTGCAGGTTCCGCGCATGCCGAGCGCGTCCCAGCCGAGCTGCCGCTCGAGCGTGTAGTCGTGCTTCAGGAAAACGACGAGAACCTGGTCGGAGCTCGCCGCGTCCGCTGAACGCCGCGCCGTGGTCACGATTCCGTCGGCGGCTTCGCCGTAAGAGATCACCGTGGCGCATCTTTCCAGCGCGATGCGCGCGTCGTTCCGCTCGATCCGGGCGGCGCTGTTGCGCACGTCACCGCCGCGTTCGCCCTCGGTGGTCGAGGACGCCAGCAGCATCTGCTCGCTGCACAGCCGGCGCAGCAAACGTTGATGCCAGGCGCCGCCGGCGCCATGCCGGGTAACGCAAGCAATCTTGGTCTGGTGCATCGCGTAAATCATCGCCGTCGAGGCGCAGGCGCGGCCGAGCGCATAACAGACATCGGCGACATCGGAGATGCCGGCGCCCTCGCCGCCGAACTCGCGCGGCACCGCGATGCTCATGAGGCGCGCCGCGCGCGCGGCGGCGATCGCCTCGGCCGGAAAACGCGACTCGTTGTCGACGGACGCGGCATGCTGCGCGGCAACCGCCGCGACCGTCTCGGCGCGGGATGCGAGAGTTTCCGCGTCCGCCGTAACGGCAGGGTCCGTTGCGATCTGCAAGCTCCGCGCCGGGTCCGTGGAGGCTGGAACGCCTTGCAACTTCACAGTTCGCAGTTTGATGGATGCGCTCATCATCGCCTCATGCGGCATCTGGGTTCGACCGCGATCACTGTCGCCCAAGAGGTACTGCAAAACTTCCAATTCCTCGTGGCATTGATGGGGAATTGCCGCGCTTCTTTCGTATAAAGGTTACCAATCGCAAACGCTTCGCATGATATTCAGTTACATGCGGTTAAGAGATGCCCGCTACTCATAAGAGATGACCGCCACTCAAGAGAAACCTGCTGCTGAATCGAGCAGACGCCGGGATTTGGAGACCATTCACCATGCTTGATCGCACCGATATGGACTCGACCGAGCGGGTGGCGCGGCTCGTGCGCCAGCTTTTGGCCAAGCGCGCGATCGAACGTCCGGTCGGCGCCGACGATGACCTCGCCGCCAGCGGCCTGTCCTCGCTCGACATCGTTAACCTCATGCTCGCCGTCGAGGCCGAGTTCGATATCAAAATCCCCGACCGGGAGATGACGCCGGCGAACTTCCGTTCGATTACGCAGATCGCCAGGCTCGTGCGCGGGTTATGCGAGCAGCCGGCGGTAAGCGGCTGAACATCCAAGTTCGTCATTCGAGCCGATTGGTTCGGCTCGAAGTAGCCCGCCCTGCGACAGCCTCCGGGTCAATCGGCCTAGTCGGACCGGAGCTTTATTTCCGCAACCTCCCCCAATAGTTTAGCGCCATGACTAGCGGACCCGACTCGGCGGCCGAAACGATCCCGCGCCGCGGCAACACCGCGGAAGTCTTCGCCGTGTTTCTCCGGCTCGGGCTCACCAGCTTCGGCGGCCCGATCGCGCATCTCGGCTATTTCCACGAGGAATTCGTGGTGCGCCGGCGCTGGCTCGACGAGAAGACCTATGTCGACCTCGTGGCGCTGTCGCAATTTCTGCCCGGACCGGCGAGCAGCAAGGTCGGCATCGCCATCGGGTTATCGCGCGCCGGCTATCCCGGTGCGCTCGCGGCGTGGAGCGGCTTCACGCTGCCCTCGGCGATCGCGCTCGTTCTGTTCGGCTACGGCGTCGCCTCGCTCGGCGATGCGCTGCACAGCGGCTGGCTGCACGGGCTGATGATCGCCGCGGTGGCGGTGGTGGCGCAGGCCGTGCTGGCGATGATGCGCGCGCTGGCGCCCGATCGCGCCCGCGCCACGCTTGCCGTCGTGGCGACCCTCATGGTGCTGGCGCTGCCGCCGTCTTGGGGGCAATTTGCCGCCATCGTTTTCGGCGGCCTTGTCGGCCTTGTGTTGCTGCGCGCCCCGGTGCCCGACGAACATCCGAGCCTGCCACACCCGGTCAGCCGTACCGCCGCAACCGCCGCGATCATTCTGTTCTTTGCGCTGTTGATCGGCTTGCCGCTTCTCACCGCCGCCGTGCCCGGTCATGCGCTGCAATTATTCGACGCGTTCTATCGCGCCGGCTCGCTGGTGTTCGGCGGCGGTCACGTGGTGCTGCCGCTGCTGCAAGCCTCTGTGGTGCCGCCCGGCTGGGTCGGCAACGACGCTTTCCTCGCCGGTTACGGCGCGGCACAGGCGGTGCCCGGACCGCTGTTCACGTTCTCCGCCTATCTCGGAACCGTCATGCATCCGCCGCCGAACGGATGGGTGGGAGCGATCCTTTGCCTGGTCGCCATGTTCCTCCCCGCCTTTCTCTTGGTCATCGGTCCGCTGCCGTTTTGGGACGAATTGCGACGGCGGTCGTGGGCGCAGGCGATGCTGCGCGGGGTCAACGCCGCCGTGGTCGGGCTGTTGCTCGCCGCGCTCTACCGTCCGGTCTGGACCGCGGCGATCACCAGTGCCGGCGATTTCGCGCTCGGCGCCGCCGCCTTCCTGCTGTTGTTCATGTGGAAGACGCCGCCGTGGCTGGTGGTCGTGTTCTGCGCCATCGGCGGCGAAGTGCTGGCGCTGATCCCGTTCGATCGGTGAGCCAACGGCGAAAAAGATCAAATTTCCGGTGACGGGCCGCACCAGCCGGGCAGGTAATCGGCGGCGTCGCTCTTTGCCAGGTCCAGCGCCTCTTCGACCGCGCGTTCAAAATCGCGCTCGACGTCCTTACGTTTCATGCGCCGGCGCAGGAAGTCGGCCCAGAGAAATTCGCTGAATGGCGTCGTGTCCTTGGCGAAGCCGCCGGCGCGCCGCAACTCGCCGGCCAGCGACCGGAACGGATCGTCGACCAGTTCGGCGACCGACTTGGGAATGTCGCGGTAATGACGGCGGCGGCCCTTGGCGTCGAACGGATGCATCCAATTGCGATTGTCCATCACGGTCCAGAACGCATCGGGCTCGAGCTTGCTCAGATTGGCGAAGATCGTAACCGCCACTTCCTTGACTCCCTCATCGTGCAGCGCGCGCGCCAGATGGTGATGATCGGTGACGTAGTGCCGGAGTTTCGGCCCAAGGATCACCGGGATCATGTGCTTGCCGAGAAATTTTTCGCCCTTCTTGGTGACGGTCTCGCGCCAACGCATGCGCTTGGTCAGCACCTCGCGCATGCCGACAGTGATCTGGGTCGGACGCAGGTCGACAACGGCGACCAGCGTCAGTACAGGCTCGCGCACATTACTCATGTCAATTCGACGACGCGCTGACCGCGCTGCTCAACTTCTCGAACAGACCGGCGATGTGCTTGCGGATCGCCGCCAGCTTGGAAAACTGCTCGGTGAGGCTGGAGACGCGTCTTTCCAGTTCCCGCTTGGTCTCGGTGAACCTTTGTACGCGCGTGGCGAGGCTGCCGTCGTCGTCCTCTTCAATCTGGCTGATCCTGGCCAGCAGCCGGTGGCGAATGTCCTTCAGTTCCTCGATGAGGTTGGCAACGCCGCCATCCGCGGCCTCCAGCGGCAGCAGCCGCGATTGCAGATCGCCCAGCTTGATCTTCATCTGCGCGAATGCGACGGCTTTACGCTCGATCTCATCGAGGTGGGATTGCGTCGCCTCGATGAAGGCCGCAAGCACCGCGACGCGGGCATCGACATCCTGTGCTCCGGCCTGGCCGGCCGCCGCCGGCAACGCATCGCGCGCTGCAGTGAATCCGATAGCGCCGCCGCCCTCCGCTTCGCTCGCGACCGAGAGCACGTCGAGCGCCCGATCAAAGTTGGCGAACAGCGCGGTAATGTCGGTGCGCAGCCTGCCTAGCTTGGCGAACTGGGCATTGAGCTGCGACAGGCGGTCGTCGAGCTGCCGTCGCTCGTCGGCAAACATTTGCACGCGCTCGACGAGCGGTCCTTGCGGCGTCCGCTCCAGCGCGCCGATTTCCTCATTGAGCCGGTCGCGCATCGCGCTCAACTCCTCGACGCGCCCGACGACGCCATCTTCCACCGCCGCGAACGGAGCCAGTCGGGCTTGCAGTTCGGCACAATCCTCCTTCAAGCCGGAGATGACCTTCAATGCGGGTTCGATGTCGTCGCAGCGCTGATGGCTCCGCCTGACGAAGTCCGTCATGTTCTTGAGGCCGGCATCGATCACGACGGCATCGTCCGCGCCGGCGACCTCGGCAAGCCCCCGTTCGATGTCGCTCTGCCGGGTACCGAGTTCCATGAAGAGCTGCTCGATCGACCGCCTTTTCTCCAGGACCGGGGCGAGTCGCTCCTGCAATGCCTGCTGCTGGGCGCGAAGTTGCTCGACGCGGGCGGCGAGGTTGCCGGCTTCGCTGCGGCTCTGCTGGATCTGCACGAAGCGCTCGGCCTCGGTGAGCCGCTGCTGCATGGTGACGATGGCGTCTTCCGGATCGGTGCGGACCAGATGGTGCACCGCCGCCTCGGCATCGGTCTGCGGCTTCGCCAGGGCTTTGACGCTCTCGCGCACGCCGCCCAGCCGCAACTCGAGCGCCTGCGCCGCTTGGCGTTGCCGCACCAGCGTCGCGCCCAGCCAAAGGGCGGCGGGGACGAGCACGATCGGCACCAGCACGACGATGGCCCAGGCGGCCTTGGACAAAAGCGGCTGCGACCAAAAGGCCTCCAACAAGGCGGCGGCTTCGCGCCCCTCGCCCAGCGCCAAGTATCCGACCGCCAGCACGAAGAGCGGGCTGAAAATCCCTACCACATTGCGCACTGGAGAATACATTACCCGGCGACGCCCTCACCCGGCTTGTTTGGTACGACAGGAGCGTGTCGGGCACAAGTCCGCGCTCCCACACCGCCCGGCGCGGCCCGTGCGCCGCCGGCGGCGCCACGACAGCGTAACGACCAGCGGCGTGGACAAGCGGAACAAAGCTCGCGATGGGCCGCGCCGGGCCATCGTGGCGTCGGCGACGCCGGCAAATCCGCGTGTGGTGTCATGAGCAGACTCCGGCGCAACGCAACGGCTTCGCTTGTCATCCTCGCGGTCCTACTGCTCGGCGCCGGGAAGCATCCGGCGCGCGGCGCAGGGCATGCGCCGCGCGCCCAACCCGCGACCTGTCAGCGTACGGCGTTTCGCGCCGTCGTCGATGTAGGCCACACCGTCGAGGTGCCGGGCGCCATCAGCGCGCGCGGCGTTGCCGAATACGCTTTCAATCTTCAGCTTGCCGACGCGGTCAAGCAAGCGCTCGTTACCGCCGGTTTCGACAGGACCGTCCGGCTCGTTACCGCCACGGCTCCGCCCAAGGGCCTGATCGAGCGGCGGCGCTGGCCAACAAGATGCGCGCCGACCTGTTCATCTCCATCCATCACGATTCGGTGCCGGATTATCTGCTCGAGACCTGGCAATACGAGGAACAACAACACCAGTTCAGCGACCGGTTCCAGGGCTACGCAATCTTCATGTCGCACGACAATGTCGATCGCGCCGGTAGCCTGCAGTTCGGCAGGCTTTTGGGCAAAGCGCTGCAAGCGCGCGGCCTGCAATATACGCCGCATTACACGCTGCCACTGATGGGCAACCGCCGCCGCGAGCTCATCGACGCCACGGCCGGCGTCTACCGCTACGACCAGTTGATCGTGCTGCGCAACACCCGGATGCCGGCGGTGCTGCTCGAGGCCGGATCGATCGTCAACCGGCAGGAGGAGCTGGAATTGGCGAGCCCGGAACGCCGCGAGCTCATCAGCGCGGCCGTCGTGTCCGCGGTCAAGGATTTTTGCGTGGCGCGGCCGCGCCGGAGCGGGCATCGGCTCGGCAAGGGTGCGCCGCACCCTCATGCCGTGGCGCGGCCCGGCCATGCCCATTCCGCGCCTTTCCCGCGTAATCCCCTCACCCGCCTCGCACGAACTTTCGCATAAAAATTTTTTGAATCCGGGAATAAACCACACGCCTGCTCGATCTCCTGGTCGAAAGCCACAAGGGCTTTAAGGAGACAGGGCAATGAACGAATCCGACCGCGACGACGGCGTCAGCCGGCGCAGGGTCCTCGAATGCATGACCTGGGCCAGCACCGGCGTGCTGTGGACCATGACCGGCGGCGTGCCGCACTCGTTGGGCATCATCGGTGAGGCGGCGGCGCAGGAGGCGCGCGGTCTGACGTTCCTGCAAATCAGCGACAGCCATATCGGCTTCGACTTCAAGACGCCGTATCCCAATTCCGTTGGCACGCTCGAGGAGGCCATCGCCAAGGTCAATGCGCTGCCGGCGAAGCCCGCCTTCATGATCCACACCGGCGACATCAGCCACTTATCGCTGGCATCGCAGTTCGACGACGCCGATCGGATCATCTCGCAGACGCGGCTCGATGTTCATTACGTTCCCGGCGAGCATGACTTCGTCGACGCGGACCGGAAGCTTTTCCTTGAGCGCTACGGCCGCGGCACCAAGGGCGCCGGCTGGTACAGCTTCGACGCCAACGGCGTGCACTTCATCGGGCTCGTCAACGTCTTCGATCTCAGGGCCGGCGGGCTCGGCAACCTCGGCAACGAACAGCTTGAATGGCTCGAAGCCGACCTGAAAGGCCGTTCCGCTTCCACCCCCATCGTCGTGTTCGCCCACATCCCGCTGTGGACCGTGTATCCGGACTGGGGCTGGGGCACCGAAGACGCCGGTCGCGTGCTGGAATATCTCAAGCGTTTCGGTTCGGTGACCGTCCTCAACGGCCATATCCACCAGGTGATGCAGAAGGTCGAAGGCAACGTCACGTTCCACACCGCCCGCTCGACGGCGTTCCCGCAACCGGCGCCGGGCACCGCCCCTTCGCCGGGGCCGCTGAAAGCCCCCGCCGACAAGCTGCGCAGCATGCTCGGCATCGCCAGTGTCACCTTCAAGCAAAACGAGCAGCGGCTCGCGATCATCGACACGCCGCTGCAGGGTTGAGGAGAGCCGGGATCATGCGACGCTCAACACGAGCCACGCTTCACGCCGCTCTCGTCGCCGCCGCGCTTGGCGCCGGTGCCGCCGGGCTGTTGGCAGCCGCCGTCCTGCCGGGCTGGGCGCAGAACGCAACCAGCGCCGTCGCCATCGACAACTTCACCTTCAAGCCGCAGCAATTGACGGTGAAATCGGGCACAAAGATAACCTGGACCAATAAGGACGACATCCCGCACGGTATCGCCTCGGCGAACAACGCATTTGGCAGATCAAAGGCGCTGGACACCGACGACAGTTACTCGTTCATCTTTGCCGCGCCGGGCACCTACCAGTACTTCTGCTACCTTCACCCGCATATGACGGGCACGATCGTGGTAGAACCGGCAGCGGGCGGCAACGCTGTGCAGTAATGCTCGATCGGCTGCAACAGCCAGCGTCGACAAAATTTTGGACGGCCGAGCGCGATGCGATGACGGGTGATGCTCATGACGAGCATGATAGAACGCGGCGTTTTCGCAACGCCGCGCTGCCGCATCTCGACGACGTTTTCACGTTTGCGCATTACCTGATGCGCAACGTCGCCGACGCCGAGGATGCCGTGCAGGAATGCTATCTGCGGGCGTTACGTCATTTCGACAGCTATCGCGGTCCGGCGATGAAGCCATGGCTTCTGGCCATCCTGAAAAACGTCTGCAAGGCCGAGTTTGCACGGCAAAGCACGGCAACGGCTCCGGTCGAAGGTGGCGAAGCCGAACCGACGGCAGAGCAGCCGCGGCTATGGCAAGAGCCGCAGTCTTCGCCGGAAGCGGAGCTGCTGCGGCGGTGGGACGGCGAAACGATCCGGCGGCTTGTCGCCGCGCTGCCACAGCCGTTCCGCGAAGCCATCGTGCTGCGGGAGATCAATAACCTGAGCTATCGCGAGATCGCCGAAGTCGCCGGCGTGCCGGTCGGAACGGTGATGTCGCGGCTCGGCCGCGCGCGAACCATGCTGCGCGCGGCATGGAACGCCGAGGAAGGATCGACGACATGAACTGCGCCGAATCCGAGACGCTGCTGCACGCGCTGATCGACGGCGAGCTCGATGCCGGGCACGCGCGTGACGTCGAGGCGCATGTGGCAACCTGCCCCGCCTGCGCCGACAAACTCCGCGCGTTCCGCACGATGCGCGAGGCGATCGCCGCCGCAAATTTGAAAGAGGCGGCGCCGGCAAGTTTGCGCAGTCGTCTCGAAGCGGCGCTGCCGCCACACGTGGTGGGCGCTGGCGGCGGGCGCCAATCCTGGTCCTTCCGGCGCTCGTCTTTGCGCTCATCTTGGCGCTCATTTTTCGGCGGGTTGGCGATCGGCACGGCGCTTTCGGCGGCCGTCGCGGCAAGCCTGGTCATTGCCGTCATCCGCAACGATCAACAACAAGAGGCGGCAAGCGAGATCGTCTCGGCGCATCTGCGCTCGCTGCAGCCGGGACACCTCACCGACGTCGAGACCAGCGACCAGCACACGGTCAAGCCGTGGTTCAACGGCAAGCTCGACGTGGCGCCGCCGGTCATCGACTTGACAGCGCAGGGCTTTACCCTGGTCGGCGGGCGCCTCGACTACATCAACGGCGAGCCGGCCGGCTCGATCGTTTATCGGCGCCGCCAACACGTTATCAATCTCTTCGTCATACGGCACTTGGACGCCGAACACGGCGCCGCGAAGATCGAGTCGGTGCAGGGATTCAATATTCGACATTGGACCGCCGAAGTCCTCGATTTCTGGGCCGTCAGCGACATCAACGCCGGCGAGCTTGACGAATTTGCCCGAAAATTCACGGCGGCACTCCGGCCCCTTCCCGGGCCGTCCTGACTGGCCTCCGCCGTCATTAAAGGCTAAACGATCTGGCGAGTCAGCGTTGCTGACCGTTTGCCGCCCGCGATCGGCGGGCGGAAACCCATTTGGCGCGCCCGACGTTTATTCAATCATGGATCAGCGCACCGACAACGAGCGTCGCCAGGACACCGCCCCGGGCCGCGAAGCGAAGCCCGCGATCGGCGAGACACGCAAGACTCAGTCGTGGCTCGGAGGGCTGCGTCAGCGTCGCCGCATGGTGCTCGTCATCATCGCATTATTCATCGTCGCGCTGGTCGGTCTCGTGGTCTGGTGGGTCAACGCCGGCCATTACGAAACCACCGATGACGCGTTTATCGACGCCCGAACGGTGCAGATCAGTGCCCAGGTCGGCGCCGCCATCGTCGAGGTTCCGGTGACGGACAACCAGATGGTCGAGGCCGGCGCCGTGCTGGTCCGCCTCGACGATCGCGACTTCAAGGCGCAGCTCGATCAGAGCAAAGCCAACATCGTCAACATCGACGCGCAGATCGCCGCGCAGCAGGCGCGCGTCGAGCAGGTAGAAAAGCAGGCCGCCGAATCGCAGGCCAATCTCACCTTTGCGCAACAGCAGGAACAGCGTTACACCGATCTGGTAAGCAAGGGCGCGGTCACCGTCGAGCAGGCGCAGCAATACGCGTCGGGCATGCGCCAGGCGCAGGCGAATTTCTCCGCTGCGGAGCGCAACGTCGTCGTCACGCAAAAGCAGCTTCCGGTGTTGCAGGCGCAACGCCAGCAGGCCGTGGCGCAGTTGGAGATCGCCGAAGCCAATTTCTCGCGCACGGTGGTCACGGCGCCGGAAGCCGGCCGCGTGACCCAGCTCACGGCCACCAAGGGCAATTATGCCGCGGTCGGACAGGCGCTGATGATGTTCGTGCCGCGCGAAGTCTGGGTGACGGCGAATTTCAAGGAGACGCAGCTCACCGGGGTGCGGCCGGGAGCGCCGGTCGACATCAGCATCGATGCCTATCCGAACCGCACGTTCAAAGGCCATGTCGACAGCATCCAGGCCGGCAGCGGCACCGCATTCAGCCTGCTGCCCGCCGAGAACGCGACCGGCAATTACGTCAAGATCGTCCAGCGCGTCCCGGTAAAGATCGTGTTCGATCAGCCGCCGGACGTGCTGCTCGGGCCCGGCATGTCGGTCGTGCCGTCCGTCAAGCTACGATGAGCGAACAGCAGCAATTTTCCGGCCCCGAGAGCCGCTCGGCGGCCGGCGACCGCAGTCCCTGGCTGATCGCCATCGTCGTCTCCATCGCCACCTTCATGGTCGTGCTCGACACCGCGATCGCCAACGTGTCGCTGCGCCATATCGCGGGCAGTCTCGCGATCAGCGTCGACGAAAGCACCTGGGTGGTCACGACCTATCTCATCGCCAATGCCGTCATCCTGCCGGTGAGCGGCTGGCTGTCGAACGTGATAGGCCGCAAGCGCTTCTACATGCTCTGCGTCGCGACGTTCACCGTGGCCTCACTATTATGCGGGCTCGCGTCCAGTCTCAACGCGTTGATCGTATTTCGCATCCTGCAGGGGCTCGGCGGCGGCGGAATGCCGACCAGCGAACAGGCCATGCTCGCGGATACGTTTCCGCCGGAGAAGCGCCCGCAGGCGTTCGCGCTCTACGGCATCGCGGTCATCGTGGCGCCGACGGTCGGCCCGACGATCGGGGGCTGGATCACTGACAACTACTCATGGCACTGGATTTTCTTCATCAACGTGCCCATCGGCATCATTTCACTTGTGCTGGTGCAGTGGCTGGTCGTGGAGCCCGAAGTGCTCGAGCGCGAGCGCCACGAGCGCTTCGCCGGCGGGTTCAAGGTCGACTGGATCGGATTCGCGCTGATCGCACTCACTTTCGGCAGCCTCGAAATCGTGCTCGACCGAGGCCAGATCGAAGACTGGTTCCATTCGACTTTTATCATCACCTTCGCGACGATTTCCGCCTGTTCGTTCATATTCTTCATCCCTTGGGAACTCACCCATGACGACCCGATCGTGGATATCCGACTGCTGTTCCGGCGCCAGTTTGGGATGTCGTTCCTGGTGATGCTCGCGGTGGGCGCCATCCTGTTCGGCTCGAACCAAATCACGCCGCAGCTCATGCAGACCAACTTTCCCTACACGGCGATGCTTTCGGGGCTCGCCATGATGCCGGGCGGCTTAGCAATGCTGATCATGATGCCCATTGCGGGGCAGCTCATCAGCCGTATGCAGCCAAAATACTGGATAGCGATCGGTTTCGCGATGATCGCGATGGCGATGTGGTATTCGACCTCGCTCACTCCCGATGCCAGCTTCAGTTATTTTGCAATGGTGCGCGTCTTTCAGGTCGTCGGCATGCCTTTCCTGTTCATTCCAAACAGCACGATCGCCTATGACGGTCTGCCGCAGCAAAAGACCACCGAGGGCTCGGCGCTGATCAACGTGGCTCGCAATCTCGGCGGCAGCATCGGCGTGTCACTCGCCAATACCGAGCTTCTGCAACGCTCGCAATTCCATCAGGCTCGGCTGATGGAGAACACGATCCCATCTTCGCCCGTGTTTCAATCGTCTCTGAATCAGATTACGCAGTACTTCGCGCACAGTGGATCGCACGCCAGTGCGCAGGCCCGTGCCCTGGGCTACATCGGCAAGCTCGTCAGCGAACAGGCGACGCTGATGGCCTACATCGACGTTTTTTATACCTGGTCGGTTTTCGCCGCCCTGCTTATTCCGGTCGTTCTGCTATTGATCCGACGGACGGCGCCGGGCGCCGGCCAGCCGGTAGTCGGGCACTGACAAAATCACGCGCGAGCAACTGCCGGCGCCTTGATCATGGGCAGGCCGATGAAAAAAGCGTCTGGCCGCGGCACATTTCTCAGAACGCAGTGTTGCCACGCGACGGCGCTGACGAGCGAAAAAGTCGAGACGGTGCTGCGACACTCCTGCACTCGAGTGTCTTCGGCGATCTCGATCGGCCGCATTGTTGCTTGAATCGAGCGGCACCATTCTTGCTTGGACTCGTTGCCGGAGGGTGCGGGGGGTGTCCTGGAAGGGCCTGGGAAGACTTGATCCTGGGAAGAAAGGAGTCGCCAATGTGTGACTTTAGCCTCCAAAGCGTTCGCTCACGACCCGCGAAAGTCGGTGACAAGCTTGTGACGCGGGACTTCGGCACCGGAACGCGCGGATTTGCCGACGCTGACGATCTTGGCGTAGCGGTGTGTCAGTTGCCGGGAACGGAATTGGCGTTCGCCGGCGAAGTGGCCTGCCTGCCTGCCGGCCTGCTCGGGTGGAAGACCAAGACCATCAACCACGAGACGGCCATCTTCCGCCAGGTCAACAAGGAAAAATTGGCCGCGCACCACGACGCGCTCGAGTTTCCGGATGGGCGCACTGTGTTGCTGACGCTGCTGTGCGAGGGCCAGGCGGCAAGCGTGCTGCAATTGCCGGCGCAACCCAAGACCGAGGCCGAGGCGCGCGAACAGGAACGGGTCGGATTCCTCGGCTAAGCCGAGGCGCTCAGTTCCGACCTGCCGCAGCTGCAGGCGATAGGCCTGCAACAAGACCCGGCCGCCGCTGGGCGGCCGGCGTTCTATTGTTGCCTTTACCGCGCGGCGGACGCTTGAGTTCGCCGTCAATGCGATGAGATCGGTCCCAGGCACTCCCGTCCGGCACTGCATACGGACTTCCCCGCAAGTCTTTTCCCTGTAATTCCCTCTCGCTGCGCCGCAGCAGCGGCGCGGCGCCTTGCCGGCCATGGAATCTTTCGCCAAGACCTTTCAGCAGAGAACTTTTCAGCCGCGTCATTCGATGAACGAAGATCCCGCCCGCCTCCGGAGTGAAGCGCCCGCCGCCGTGGCGGCTGCCGGCACCGGCCAGCCGCCTTCACCGCGCGCGGTGTTTTGGACGGTCTTCCCCTCGATCATGCTGCCGATGTTCTTGGCGGTCGCCGACCAGACGATCGTCGCCACGGCGCTGCCGGCCATCGCCTCGGACCTCGGCGACGTCGAGCGGCTGTCGTGGGTTGTGGTGTCCTATCTGATTGCCAACACGATCGCCGCGCCGGTCTACGGGCGCCTCGGCGACACGTTCGGCCGGCGGCGGATGATGCTTGCCGCGCTTGCCCTCTTCATCGCCGGATCGTTGCTTTGCGCGCTGGCTCCCAGCATCGAATTGCTGACGGCGACGCGGGTGCTGCAAGGATTCGGCGGCGGCGGGCTCATGACTTTGTCGCAAGCGCTCGTCGGCGAGACCATTCCGCCGCGCGAGCGGGGCCGTTATCAAGGTTATCTCGCCGGCGT
>JBEKJZ010000082.1:0-15448 GCA_050010955.1 Xanthobacteraceae bacterium
CGCGCCTTCGGATTTGGCACCGCGGCGGGATCGTTCGGGCAATTCCTCTATTCGCCGGTTGCGGTCGTGCTCATGGACCGGTTCGGCTGGCAACAGACGCTGACGATCTTCGCCGTGTGTATGCTCGCCGTACTACCGTTTTCGCTGGCGCTGGTCACTCCGGCGGCGCAGGGCAGCAGAGAGACGGCGCCGCAATCGCTGCGGCAAGCGCTCGGCGAGGCCTTCGCTCACCGCTCCTATGTGCTGCTGATGCTCGGCTTTTTCACCTGCGGGTTCCAGCTGGCGTTCATTACCGTGCACCTGCCGGCTTATCTGGTCGACCGCGGCCTCTCCGCGACGGTCGGCGGCTGGACGATCGCGACGATCGGCTTGTTCAACATCGTCGGATCGGTCACTGCCGGCTGGCTCGGCGACCGCATGCCGAAGCGCCACCTGCTGTCGTTCATTTATTTCGTCCGCGCGGCCGCCATTTTGGTGTTCATTTCGCTGCCGGTCACGCCGTTCTCCTGCATCGCGTTCGGCGCGATCATGGGACTGATGTGGCTGTCAACCGTGCCGCCGACCAACGGCATCATTGCCGTCATGTTCGGCACGCGGTGGCTGGCGACATTGGCCGGCTTCGCCTTCTTCAGCCATCAGGTCGGCGGCTTCCTCGGCGTCTGGCTCGGCGGCATCGTGTTCGACCGCACCGGGTCCTACGATCCGGTGTGGTGGCTGGCGATCCTGTTCGGCGTGCTGTCGGCGCTGATCAACATGCCGATCGTCGAAGGGCCGGTTTCGCGCGTTGCCGCAGTGCCGGCGCAATGATAGGGCCGCCCGCTATCGGCCGCGGCCTTGCGCGGTGCGCGAGCCCGAAGGCGCTGGCTTGCGATGCTCGCTCGCGGCGCCGAGCTCGGACAAAAGCCAGCGCCGGAACAGTTTGACTTCCGGCTTCTGAAACTCCGTTTCCGCGGTGACCAGCCAATAGCCTCTGTCGCTCGGGATCGTCTGACCGGCCAACGGCACCAGACGGCCGCTCTCGATATCGCCATCGACCAGCGGCGACCGTCCCAATACGACGCCGAGGCCGCGCACGGCCGCATCAAATCCCATCTGAATCGTATCGACGCTGAGCCCGTTGTCGATCGATGCCGGGACCTCGATGCCGCTCGCCCGAAACCATTGATGCCAATCGATCGAGACCGAAGTGACGTGGATCAACGGCGCTCGCGACAGGAGGTTCGTACCCGATGCGACGCCGAACTTCTCCTTGAGGTCCGGGCTGCAAACCGGAAACAGCGTCTCCATCGCCAGCAACGTCCAATTCGCCGCCGGTTTCTTCGTCGTGGCGTAGCGGATCGCGATATCGAAATCGTCGAGGGTGAGGTCCACCAGGCCTTGCGACGTATCGATCGTCACGCGGATATCGGGAAATTGCGCGATAAACTTTGCCAACCGCGGCAGCAGGATCTTGTTGGCAAAGGTCGGCGCGCTGCTGACCGACAGCGTCCCGGTCGCCTTGCGTCCGGGGAGCTGATCGGTCGCCTTGGCGAGAACGCTCAGCGCTTGATTGACCAGGGGCGCGTAGATTTCGCCGGCGCCGGTCAGTCGCAATCCCCGCGTTTCGCGATAGAAAAGCTCGACTCCGAGCCAATTTTCGAGGGTCTGGATGCCGTGACTGACGGCGCTCGCGGTCAAGTTCAGTTCATCGGCGGCTTTCCGGAAGCTGTTGTGGCGGGCAGCTGCCTCGAACACCCGAAGCGAACTCAATGGTGGAAGCCGGAAGGCCATGCCGCCGATCCGATTCAATCCGTCAGCTTCGATACTATAAAGCGGCTGCAAGGGCCGGCCAATGCGAGCCGGGCATAGCAGGCCACTCCCGCCGCGGGTTGCGCTGAGAAATTTTGTTTCACTGAAATGTGTCGTTCACCGGCTGCTCAGGCTTGCGGCTGCGCCGCGACGCGGCCGAGACAACGCGCGAGGCTGTTCGGCGGGCGGCCAAGCAGCCACGACAGCGTGATGGGATTACCGACGAGGCCGTGTTCGGCGTAATAGCGGAACATCGCCGCGAGCGTCATGCGCTCGAGCTCGCCCATGCCGGAGGCACGGGCCCGCGCCTCCCAGGCCTCGACGGTTTCCGCTTCCGCACGCACGTTTCGCTTCAGCGCTTCGCCGATCGCCGCGGCGACTTCGGTTTGGCTGAGCGGTGAGGTCCCGACCAGTTCGTAGGTCGCGCCGCTATAGCCGTTCGTTGTGAGCACGAGCGCCGCAGCCTCGGCGACATCGTCCAAATCGACCAGAGAGAGCCGCGTTTCGACCGGATACGGCACGCGGAACGCGCCTTCCGCGACGATCCCAGGCCACACGCCGAGTATATTTTGCATGTAGGCCGTGGGTTGCAGGATGGTCAGATCGAAGCCGCCCGCAAACAGCATCTCCTCGGTCCGCATCTTCTGCCAATGATGCGGCATCGCCTCGATCTGCGGATGCAGCACCGAGTGATAGACGAAGCGCGCGACGTTCTGCGTTTGCGCGGCGGTGGCGACGGCGCGTGCATAGGCGACCTCGTGAGGACTGACATTGGGGCAGATATGATAAATCGCGCGGGTTCCGGCCGCGGCATGCGCCAGCGCGCCGGCATCGTCAAAACTGCCGATACTGATGTCGGCGGCGCCGAGCGCCCTGAGCGCTTCGGTATGCTCCGGGCGGCGCACCAAAGCGCGCACGTTTGCTCCTTTGGCCGCCAACGCCTTGACCACGGCTTTGCCGGTCTTGCCCGCCGCTCCGGTGACCAGGATCATCGCGGCATCATCATGACGTAGCCGGTTTGGTTGTCAGCTCGAACAGCCGGTTCGGGCTCAGCGGTATTTCGTTGAGCTCGATGTTCTGCGCCAAGAGCCCCAGCGCGTCTTCGATCGCCTGCGCGAACAAGGGCCCGACCGGAATGGCGCCGGCTTCGCCTGCGCCCTTGATGCCGAGCGGATTGAGCGGCGACGGCGTCACCGTGTGGGCGATGTCCATGTGCGGCACGTCGAGCGCGGTCGGCAACAAATAATCGGCGAGCGAGGCGTTGAGCAGCTGCCCGTCGTCGTCGAAGACGAGCTGCTCGTAAAAGGCATTGCCGATGCCTTGCGCGACGCCGCCGTGGATCTGGCCAGCCAGGATCAACGGATTGATGACGGTGCCGCAATCGTGCACCACGACGTATTTGAGGACTTCCAGCGTGAAAGTCTGCGGATCGACCTCAACGATCATGGCGTGCACGCCGGCCGCGGTGGCGCCGCCAGGCGGCCCGAAATACTGCGTGGACTCCAGTCCCGGCTCGGTTCCCGGGCGGACCGCGCCGCGCATCGGATTGGCCTTGAGCGCCAGCGCGCCGAGCTTGACCGCCTGCCCCGGTACGCCGACCACGGAGACTTCGCCGTTGGCGATCTCAAGGTCGTGCTCGGCGCACTCGAAATGTTCGGCCGCGAGCCGCAAGATTTTCTGCCGCACGACTTTTGCCGCCTCGTTGACGGCGTTTCCCGCCACCACCGCGCCGCGGCTGGCGAAGGTGCCGGCGCCCCAATAGAACTGATCGGTGTCGCCGGTGACGATATCGACGTCGCGCACCTCGACGCCGAGCTGATCGGCGACAATCTGGGCGAAACTGGTGAAATGCCCCTGCCCCTGGGTACCGATCCCGGTCGCCACGCTCACCTTGCCGTTGGCCTGCACCTGCACCTTGGCGCCTTCGTAGGGGCCGATGCCGGTGCCCTCGACATAACAGGCGATGCCGATCCCCACGTGACGGCCCTGCGCGCGCAAGCGCGGCTGCTCTTCGGCGATGAAGCGATTATAGCCGATCATCTCCAGCGCCTTGTCGAGGATGGGTTCGTAATTGCCGCTGTCGTAGGAGAGCGGCGCAAAATCCTGATAGATGATCTCGTTGTTATAGGGGAAGGCGTCGGGCGGAATGAGGTTGCGCCGGCGGATCTCGACGCGGTCGATCTTGAGCTCGTGCGCCGCGATGTCGAGCAGCCGTTCGATGACGAACACGCCGTGTTGCCGGCCGGCGCCGCGATAGGGCGTGACGATCGGTTTGTTGGTGAAGATCGCGGTAAACGTGCTATCGTAGTTGGGTATGACGTAAGGTCCGAGCAGCGTGCACTGGCTGTTGATCGGCACCGTCAGTCCGTAGGGATTGTAGGCGCCGGTATCGTGCAGAAACACGTCCTTGACGCCGAGGATGCGGCCGTCGGCAGCGAGGGCGATTTCGGCGTCATGGGTCTGGCCGCGCTCCTGCGTGGTGGCAAAAAAATGCTCGAGCCGGTCCTCGATCCATTTGATCGGCCGGTTGAGTTTGATCGCCGCCCACGGCAGCACCACCTCTTCGGGATAGAACAGCATGATCTTCGGCCCGAAGCCGCCGCCGACGAACGGCGCGATCACCCGCACCTGCCGCTCGCTCAAGCCGAGCATGCCGGCGAGCCCGTTGCGCAGGAACACAGGCCCCTGGGTCGTATCCCAGACCGTAAGTTGACTAGCGCGTGCGTCCCAATGGGCGACGATGCCGCGCGTCTCGATCGGCGACGAGGCGCCGTGATCGTAGTGGAAGCGGCGAGCGATGACGCGCTCCGCCCGCGCGCGCGCTGCGACGTAGTTGCCGCGGCTTTGCCGGACATGAGCGGCGACATTGCCGCGCACGCCGTCGTGCACCAGGGCGGACGCGTCCGTGAGCGCCTTTTCCAGGTCGACGACGGCGGGCAGAGTCTCGAGATCGACCGCGATGTCGGCGAGCGCATCCTCGGCGACGTAGCGGCTCTGCGCCAGCACCACGGCTAGCGGCTCGCCGACGTGACGGATCTTGTCCTTGGCGAGCGGCACCTGGGTGCGCTGATTGAAGGTGATGTCGGCGATCGGCGGCGGCGGCACGAGCAGCGGCCCGGGGGCCCAATAATCGCCGAGGTCCTCGGCAGTATAGACCGCGACGACGCCCTCGCGCGCGCGAGCCGCCGTGACGTCGATCGAACGGATGCGGGCGTGCGCGACATTGCTGCGCAGGAACGCTGCGTGCAGCATGCCGGGAAGTTCGACGTCGTCGACGAACAGTGCCTGGCCGCTTAACAGCCGCGCGTCCTCGTTGCGTTTGATCGGAGCGCCGAAGTTTCGCGTCGTCACGGCGATCACCTGCGCAGCCGTTCGGCCGCCAGCTTCATCGCCTCGACGATGTGCTGGTAGCCGGTGCAGCGGCACAGATTGCCGGACAGCGCCTCGCGGATCTGCGCCTCGTCTGGCGCCGGGGTTTCGGCGAGGAATACTTTCATCGTCATCAGAATGCCGGGCGTGCAATAGCCGCATTGCAAGCCATGGCAATCGCGCATCGCTTCCTGCAGTGGATGCAGATGCTCGCGGTCCGGCGCCAAGCCCTCGACGGTCTCGATCGTATGGCCGTCGGCCTGCGCGGCGAACATCAGGCAGGAGCGAACTGGCACGCCGTCGAAGATCACGGTGCAGGCCCCGCAGACGCCGTGCTCGCAGCCGACATGGGTCCCCGCCAGCAAGAGATCGTGCCGCAGGAAGTCGCTGAGCAGCAATCGCGCCTCCACGCTGCGGCGGTATGGCGCGCCGTTCACCGTGACGCTGATATCGTGGGTGTCAGTGGCCACGCCGCGCCCGTTCGTTGGCCGTGTTGAGCGCGCGTGCGGTCAGCACGCCCGCGATGTGCCGCTGAAATTCCTTGCTGGCATGGATGCTGCCGCCCGGATCGATAGCGCGCTGCACCAGATCTGCCGCTTCGTCGATCTCAGGCTTACCGATCTGCCGGCCGACCAGGGATTCGCTCGCCGCCGCGGCCATGATCGGCATCTCCCCCGCATTGCACAGCCCGATCCGCGCCGTGCGGCAGCGCCCATCCTCATCGAGCCGCATGGTGCAGGCCACGCCGATGATGGCGAAGTCGCCGCGCCGGCGCGACACTTCCAGAAAGCAGGCGCCGGAGCGCGGTTGTGCAACCGGTAGTTCCACTTCCATTAGCATCTCGTCGGTTTCCAGCGCCGTGGTCAGCGCGCCGACAAAAAAATCCGACCCGGCGATCCAGCGTTCGCCCCTCACCGACCGCGCGCGCAACTTGCCGGCGAGCGCCAAGACGATAGCGGGCATTTCCGAGGCGGGGTCGGCATGCGCAAGATTGCCGCCGATGGTTCCGCGATTGCGAATTTGCGGGTGCGCGATATGGGGTAAAGCTTCGTGGATCAAGGGCAGGTCCCGAGCCGTTCCGGGATCGCGTTCAAGCTTGCCGTATCGGGTGAGCGCGCCGATGCGGACGCTGTCCGGCGCGCTGGTCCGCACCCCGGCAAGCTCTGCCAGCGGGTTGATATCGATCAGCACAGCCGGTTGCGTCAGCCGAAAATTCATTGTCGGAACAAGGCTTTGACCGCCCGCCAGAAAATGCGCCTCGTCGCCGTATTCGGCCTTCAGCTGCAAGGCTTGTGCGAGGGTCCGGGCGGCGACGTACCGGAAGGGCGCAGGTTTCATGTCGAGGGACGGTAGCAGAAAAGGCCTTGGCTGGAACTGCGCAAAGTGTGGAAAATATCGCGGTGACAAGTCAAAATGTTATCCAAAGGCGCGCGGCCGAGAAAGCTATTGACATTCGAGGTGAATTGGCATGCCCAATATTCTGCCAGCGTGAGCACATATTGGGCGCGGATTCCGCACCGAGGTCTGTCAATATTTTGTAATGGACCAACACACGAAACAGCGGCCGGCCCCGACGGAGCAAGGTGTGGCATCCGGGTCTTTGCCCAAGATATCGGTCCGTCCACTTGAGCCGATACGGCCGGTTGAGAAAGCGACCGGCGGCAGCGGCGCCGCGGCACAAGCCCTGACAGTTGACGCACGCGACGTCTCCTTGACCTTCCACACGCGCGACGGGGAGGTCGAAGCGCTGTCCAACGTGAGCCTGCAGATCAGCGACGGCGATTTCGTGTCGTTCATCGGCCCGTCGGGCTGCGGCAAGACCACGTTGTTGCGCATCATCGCCGATCTGCAGCGACCCAGCTCCGGGACAATTCTGATCAACGGCGTGACGCCGGAGCAGGCGCGGTTGGGCCGCCATTACGGCTATATTTTTCAGGCACCGGCGCTCTATCCCTGGCGGACGATCGAGCGCAACGTCGCCTTGCCCCTGGAAATCATGGGCTTCGATACCCAGGAGCGCCGCGAGCGCGTCGAACGATATCTCAAGCTGGTGAATCTTTCCGGCTTCGAACGGAAATTTCCGTGGCAACTTTCCGGCGGCATGCAGCAGCGGGCGTCGATCGCCCGCGCACTGTCGTTCGATCCCGAGCTCCTGTTGATGGACGAGCCGTTCGGCGCGCTCGATGAGATCGTTCGCGACCATCTCAACGAGCAGCTGCTGCGGCTGTGGGATCAGACCGGCAAGACCGTCGTCTTCGTCACCCATTCGATTCCGGAAGCGGTGTTCCTGTCGACCAAGATCGTGGTGATGTCGCCGCGCCCGGGCCGGATTATCGACATCATCCCCTGCGATTTTCCACGCGACCGCACGCTTGAGATCCGCGAGACGCCGGAGTTCATGAAAATCGCGCAGCGGGTGCGTTCCGGCCTGCGTTCCGGGCATTCGTATGACGAGTAGCACACTGGTTCTGCCGCGGGCAGCCTCGCTGCCGGCCTGGATGACCGAGCGGTCGCCGGTTCTGGTCATCGTCGCGATTTTGATCGTGCTCTGGTATCTCGCCGCTATTCTCATGAATGCACCGCTGGTGCGCGACGCGTTCGAACGCAACGAAACGAAATATACCGTCTCCGAGCTCATCGCCGGAACGCTGGAGGCCGAGCGGCCGATCGTGCCGGCGCCGCATCAGGTGGTCGTGCAACTGTTCGACTCGGTGTTCGATTATCCGCCCGATTCACCGCGCAGCCTGCTCTACCACTCCTGGGTGACGCTTTCGGCTACCTTGGTCGGCTTCGCCATTGGCGCCGTGTTCGGAATTCTGCTTGCGGTCACCATCGTGCATGTGCGGACGCTGGAAAAGAGTCTGCTGCCCTGGGTCATCTGCTCGCAGATGGTGCCGATTCTGGCGATCGCACCCATCGTCATCGTGGTGCTCGGCGCCATCGGCATCCGCGGGCTGCTGCCGAAATCGATCATCTCCGCCTATCTGTGCTTTTTTCCGGTCACCATCGGCATGGTCAAGGGATTGAGCTCGCCGGATCCTATTCAACTCGACCTGATGCGAACCTGGTCGGCGAACAAACTGCAAGTGTTCTGGAAGCTGCGCTGGCCGTCGTCGATACCATTTCTGTTCACCAGCCTCAAAGTCTCGGTGACGATTTCGCTGGTCGGCGCCATCGTCGGCGAACTGCCGACCGGCGCCCAGGCCGGCATCGGCGCGCGGCTGCTCACCGGCTCGTATTATGGACAGACGGTGCAAATCTGGGCCGCCCTGTTCGCCGCCGCGATCATGGCCGCCAGCCTGGTCGCCCTGATCGATCTGACCGGCAGGTGGACGGAGCGCCGGATGGGAGCGCCAACGTGATTTTGCGTTCGCAGATAGCTGGATTCTGGCTGGCGGCGTTCGGCTTGCTGCTGGCATTGGCGTTGCCGCTGTCGTCGGAAACGGTCGCGCCGCTGATGGGGCGGCCGGGCCCGCTCGCGGCGGTGATCGCCGCGGCGTGCCTGTTCGCGCTGGCGCCGCGCTGGCCGGTGCTGTCGGCCGCGTTTGGCGGCCTTGGTGTGGTGCTCGGTTGTTTCGTGACGCTAATCTTGCTCGACGATAGCGGCATCGCCGGCGACGCTGCATGGGGCTTTTGGCTGCTCACGCTTGCGACCTGGCTCGGCGCCATCCTGACGCTGGCCCGCCTCGCCGCATTGCGGACCGCCGACCAATCAACGCACTGGTTGCAAGACCTGGCGATCCCATTGCTGTTCGGCGCGTTCCTTATTTATCTTTGGGAAGTGGCGGTGCGCGGCTTCGGCGTGTCGCCGGTGCTGATGCCGGCGCCGAGCGCGACCGCAAGGCGGCTTGTCGATTCACTGCCGATCCTGCGCGAGGATTTCGTTCAGACCTTCATGCGCAGCGTGCTGTCGGGTTATGTCATCGGCTGCGGCGCCGGTTTTCTCGTGGCGGTGATTGCTCATCGGTTCGTTTTTTTGAAGCGCGGCCTGCTGCCGCTCGGCAATTTCGTCTCGGCGCTGCCGGTCGTCGGCATCGCGCCCATCATGGTTATGTGGTTCGGCTTCGATTGGCCCTCGAAGGCCGCGGTCGTCGCCGTGATGTGCTTCTTCCCGATGCTGGTGAATACCTTAGCCGGGCTCGCGGTCGCCGGGTCGATCGAACGCGATCTCATGCGCTCCTACGGCGCCCAGCCCGGACAGACCTTGCTCAAGCTGCATTTGCCCGCGGCGATGCCGTTCATCTTCAATGCCCTGAAGATCAATTCAACGCTGGCGCTGATCGGCGCGATCGTCGCCGAATTCTTCGGCACCCCGCTGCACGGCATCGGCTTTCGCATCTCGATTGAGGTGGCCCGCATGTCGCTCGATATGGTATGGGCTGAAATAGCTCTGGCCGCTCTCGCCGGAATGGCCTTCTACGGGCTAGTCGCACTGGCCGAGCGTGTGACGACTTCTTGGCACCCGTCCTATCGAACCTGACTCGGTAGTTTGCAGCGTGGAGGATAAGTAATGAGGAAAACGTTGGCTTTTGCTATGGGGCTCGCTTGCAGCGTCGCGCTGGCAAGCGGCGCTTCTGCCGCCGACAAGGTCACCATACAGCTCAAGTGGGTGACGCAGGCGCAATTCGCCGGCTACTACGTCGCCAAAGCGAAAGGCATCTATAAGGACGCCGATCTCGACGTCACCATCAACCCGGGCGGTCCCGACGTGGCCCCGCCACAGGTCATCGCCGGCGGCGGCGCTGATGTTGTTATCGATTGGATGCCTTCGGCGCTGGCGTCGCGTGAGAAAGGCGTGCCGCTAGTCAATATCTCGCAGACCTTCAAAAAGTCCGGCCTCGAGCTGACCTGCCGTAAGGACACCGGCATCAAGACGCCGGCCGATTTCAAGGGCAAGACGATCGGCGTCTGGTTCGGCGGCAACGAGTACCCGTTCCTGGCGTGGATGGCGAAGCTCGGGCTGAAGACCGACGGCTCGCCGGGCGGCATCAAGGTGATCAAGCAGGGCTTCAACGTCGATCCGCTGTTGCAGAAACAGGCCGACTGCATTTCGACGATGACCTACAATGAGTACTGGCAGGTCATCGACGCCGGCTACAAGCCGGATCAGCTCGTCGTGTTCAAGTACAGCGACGAGGGCGTGGCGACGCTGGAAGACGGCCTCTACGCAATGGAGTCGAAACTCAAGGACCCGGCTTTCGTCGCCAAGATGGCGAAGTTCGTGGGCGCGTCGGAGAAAGGCTGGGATTGGGCCAGAAAGAACGACAAAGAAGCCGCCAAAATCGTGATCGCCGCGGACACGACCGGCGCGCAGACGCTGCACCACCAGGAGCAGATGATGGGCGAGATCGCTAAGCTCCTCGATCCGGGCAACGGCAAGCTCGATCCGAAGGACTACGACCGTACGGTGTCGGAGCTTCTTTCGGGCGGTTCCGATCCGGTCATCACCAAGAAGCCGACGGGCGCTTGGACGCACGCGGTCTACGACGCGATGAAGTAAGCTTTCCGGACTTCCCGACGAAAGTACTGCCATGGCCGGCCCCGCGCCGGCCATGTTGCATTTTGGCGGCCTCAACCGCATCCGTGTTGAAGGCCAAGATTCCTTCACCTAGTATGCCACCACCATCCATTGATCGACTTCACCAACAACAGCTTCGGGAGGAAGCCTATGTCCAGCATTGTCAAGCGCAGCATCGACGCCAAGACGGCGCAGGCGGCGATCGAAGCCGCCGCCGCCAAGGCGCGGGAGATGGGTCTCAACATGTGCATCGCGGTGACCGACGAGGTCGGCGATCTCAAGGCCTTCCACCGCATGGACGGCGCGCCGAAGCTCTCGATCGGGATCTCACAGGATAAGGCCTTTACCAGCGCCAGCTACGGCTTCCCGACTCACGGCTGGTTCGACTTCATCAAGGACGATCCGCCCTTGCTCCACGGCATCACCCACACGCCGCGGCTGGTGGTGTTCGGCGGCGGCTACCCGATCAAGGAGAAGGGCGAAATGGTCGGCGCCATCGGCCTGAGCGGCGGCCACTACAAACAAGATATGGAGTGCGCCCGGGCGGCGCTGGCGGCGATCGGCGCCGACATGATGTAGCGGGCGGGCGGCTTCAACCCGCGCGGCCGTCGCCGAGTCCATAGCGCTTTTCGAAGGCATGGACCGCGGGAAAACCCATGAGCGCGTTCATCTCGGAGAAGGGCAGCATCGGCGCCGCGCTGCCCGTTCCGATCCCTTGCCGTTTCAAATGCTCGTAGCAAAGCTTCATGGCGCCGGCCGCGGTCAGCAGCGCCGTAACGGGGAAAATAGCGATCTTGAAGCCTAGCGCGGCCAGTTCACCGGCCGATAGATACGAGGTACGCCCACCCTCGACCATGTTGGCGAGCAGGATCGCCCCGCGGAAGGTCTCGGCGACCCGGCGCAACTCCTCGAGGCTCTCCGGGCTCTCTACGAACAGCACGTCGGCGCCAGCCTCAAGGAAGCGCTCGGCGCGATGTAGCGCGGAATCGAGGCCCTCCGCATAACGTGCATCGGTCCGCGCCACGATCAAAAACTCGCGGCTCGGCCGCGCATCGACGGCGACGCGGATCTTGGCCGCTGCATCGGCTTCGGCAATCACGCGGCGGAACTCGGTGTGGCCGCATTTCTTCGGGAACTCCTGATCTTCGAGCTGGATACCCGCGGCGCCGGCCGCGGCGTAGCCGCGAACCGTGCGCTCGACATTGAGCAGGCCGCCATAGCCGGTGTCGCCGTCGGCGATGAACGGCAGCGCCGTCGCGCCGGCGATGCAACGCACACGATCGAGCATCTCCGTAAAGGTCGCGAGCCCGGCATCCGGTACGCCAAGCGCGGAGGCAACGGCGCCGTAGCCGGTCATGTAGAGGGCCTCGAACCCGACGCTCGTCGCCATCTTGGCCGAGATGCCGTCATAGACCCCCGGCAGGACCAGACAGCCGTCCCTGCGCAGGAGTTCAGGCAGTGTAGAATTGGGCAAGAATTTCTCCTGTGGTTGTCTGGCGGCGCTGGTGGGGCTTGTAAAGCTTAGCACATCGAGAACCGCTCGCGGCGAGCGCGGCAGGCGCGCGACCAGTATGCCGCAAACGCCTTGCGAATTTCGGAATTGCGACACTAGTATCCGCTCCGACTTCGCGCTGCTACACCGGCGCGCACACCCGCTGCGGAGTGACGGCAATCGATTGTCCCGTTTCAGAGTTTCAACTGCCGCCGCAGCTCATTCTCTGCTTCATCGCCGAGAAAGTTCTCGGACAGCCAAAGTCGTATTGAGGTCCCATGTCGTCAGCCAAGCCGAGCCAAAAGACACAAGCCCCGCTGCAAGGGCTGCGCGTCCTCGACCTCACGTCGATGATCGCCGGCCCGCACGCCGCGCAGATTCTTGCCGACTACGGCGCCGATGTGATCAAGATCGAACCGCCGGAGGGCGACCTCATGCGCAAGGGCGTCGGCGCGGCCCGCAGCGCCGATATGGGCCCGCTTTATCTGCAGCTCAATCGCAACAAGCGCAGCGTCGTTCTCGACGTGAAGCAGCCGGCGGCGCGCAAGGCGCTGCTGCAGCTCTGTGAACGTGCCGATGTTTTCATCACCAATACGCGACCGGCGGCCATGCGCCGCCTCAAGCTCGCCTACGATGACGTGCGCAAGGTCAATCCGCGGCTCGTCTACGTCAGCCTGATGGGTTATGGCGACACCGGACCCTATGCCGGCAAGCCGGCTTATGACGACCTCATTCAAGGCATCTGTGCGCTGCCGACCATCGTTGCCCAGACTGGCGGCGAGGGGCCGCGCTACGTGCCACTGACGGTGGTCGACCGCATTGTCGGCATAAACGCCGCGCACGTCATCCTCGCCGCCGTG
Organism: Xanthobacteraceae bacterium; assembly: GCA_050010955.1. Lineage (GTDB taxonomy): Bacteria > Pseudomonadota > Alphaproteobacteria > Rhizobiales > Xanthobacteraceae > BOG-931. The sequence goes on from JBEKJZ010000082.1 coordinate 13,028, forward strand.
CTCGGCCGCGACCGCACCGGCGAGGGCCAGTCGGTCGAGCTGCCGATGTTCGAGACCATGGCGCAATTCGTGCTGGGCGACCATCTCGGCGGCCGCTCGTTCGACCCGCCGATCGGCGAAGCCGGCAATCCGCGCCTGATGAGCGAAACGCGCCGGCCCTACGCCACCCGCGACGGTCACGTCTGCGCGCTCGTCTATACCAACAAGCAGTGGAAGGCCTTCTTCGAAGGTCTCGGCCGCCTCGATCAATATGCCGCCAATCCCCACCTGCACGACTTCGCTTCGCGCCGGCGGCATGTCAATGAGGTGAACGGTATCATCGCCGACTTCCTGCGGACGCTCACGACCGCCGAGGCGCTGGCCCTCTTCGAGCGCTGCGACATTCCGTGCGCGCCGATGAACGATCTCGATGCCTTGATCGACGATCCGCACCTTGCGGCGGTCGAATTCTTCCAGACCCGACCGCATCCGACCGAGGGACGCATCCGCTACAACGGCATCCCCAGCCGCTGGAACGGCGCCGCCTTGAAGATTACCCGCCATGCGCCGCGCTTGGGCGAGCACAGCCTGGCGGTCCTCAAGGAGGCCGGCATTTCTGCGGAGGAAATCGCGGCGCTGCTTGCAAGCGGCGCCACCATCGACGGCGCCGTCATGGCGCAGGTCGACGCTTCGGCGCCAACGCCGATTGCCCCGAACAGTGCGATGTCTTAGCTTTGCGCTGTAATGAAAAACACTGAAGGAGGACGCCCTTGACCCGGTTAGCGATTCTTGCGGCATTGATGGCGTCGCTGACGACCGCCGCCGTACAGGCGGCCGACGCTCCTGCGGAAATCAAACTCGGAACGCTTTATGCCTCCTCCGGCCGCTTCGCCAGCATCTCGATGCCGGTCCACTACGGTCTGAAGTTGTGGATCGATCAAAAGAATGCCGAAGGCGGCGTCTATGTCAAAGCCTTCAACAAGAAAATTCCGCTGAAGCTGATCGCCTACGACGATCAGAGCAACACCGCGACCGCCGCTACGCTCTACAATCAGCTGATCACCCAGGACAAGGTCGACATTCTGATCGCGGATTCCGGATCGGTGCTCACCTCGGTCGCGGTGCCGATCGCCCGCGATCACAAGATGTTCCTGATCGACCAGACCGGCACCGGAGCGAACTTCTTCACGCCCGATAATCCCTACATCGCGCTGATGGCCGATCCCGTGTCCACGATTTGGCCGAAGCCACTGGCGGATTTTCTCACCCACGACGGTCCCGGGCTGGGCATCAAGCGCGTCGCTATGCTCTATGCCACCAACGACTTTACCGGGACGCAGGCCAACGCGGTGCGCAAGTTCATCAAAGAATCGAACTCCGGGGTGGAGCTCGTATTTGACGAGGGCGTGCCGACCGAGACCTCGAACTACACGGTTCTGCTCAACAACATCCGCGCATCCAATCCGGATGCCGTCCTGCACCTCGGCTACGCGTCGAACGACATTGCCTTCCTGCATAATGTCCAGGACAGCGGCATCAAGTTCAAGTTCCTGTTTTGCATCTATCCGGGATTGGAAACCGAGCTGCTGGAGAGAAACGTCGGCGCCAAGGGGCTGGGCTACGTGTTCACCTACGTGCCGGCCTCGCAAATTGCCTATCAGACCAACTTCGGCATGTCGCTGCAGGAATACAGCGCCGCATGGCACAAAAAATACGCCGACACGCATGTGGAGTTCGGGTTCAATTCGGTGGCCGGCTATACCACCGGTCTGGTGCTGGAAAAGGCGCTGGCGAACGCCACCAGTCTCGATCAGCTCGAGTTGCGCAAGGCGATATTCAGCCTGTCGGGCGATCTCAAGACCTTGGACGGCACCTTTGAGCTCGACGCCAATGGCGGGCAGATCGGCGAATTCACTCCGCTTGGGCAGTTCGTCGCCGGCGAAGGCGACCAACTGAAGCTGGTGACGGTGTGGCCACACGATCTGGCGAGCGGCAAGCCAATCTACCCGCGTCCGTGACGATCAGGACATTGACTGCTGCCGAGACCGGCCGCGGCGGAGCGTGCTGAATGTTCACCTACAGCTTGCTGGCCGGTCTGCTGTTCGGGCTCTACTTCTCCCTGATCGGGCTCGGGCTCAACCTTGTGTTCGGCGTCATGCGCATCGTCAATCTGGCGCATGGCGACTTTTTGATGCTGGGCGCTTTCCTGGCGTTCTGGTTGTTCACGCTGTTTGCCCTCAATCCCGTTCCGGCGATCGTGATCGCCTTTTTGGTGTTCACGAGCGTCGGACTGCCGCTCTATTACCTCTTGGTGCCGCGGCTGCTGCGCGCCAAAGATCCGGAAATGCTGTCGTTCATTCTGTTCTTCGGCCTGTCGCAGGTGATCGAGGCGGTGACCACCATCGCCTTCGGCACCAGCGAGAGATCGATACCCGGCGACCA
>JBEKJZ010000083.1:0-20771 GCA_050010955.1 Xanthobacteraceae bacterium
AGCGTCGCCTGCCCACGATCAATCCCCTCAACGAAGCGCCTCATCCGATTCCTCCGCAACGGTAGAATCACACTGCGGAGTGAATCACATACAGCGCGTTTTTACACAGCCACGGTCAAAAGGCTGACGTCGACGTCTGCAAATGGTTTGAGATGACCTCCAAGGCGCTTTTAGATCATTGTCATGGAAACCACGCCCCGCCGCTATGAAGCCCGCCGCGTGTCTTCACCCCAGTCTTCATTTGCCCGTTCACGTCCTCGTTGCTCAAATGAAGCGCGTCCTGTCTGCGGTGCAGCTCAGTCCACTCGTTTGCGCACGACGGGGAAAGCGTCTCCTTTGTTTTGCCTTCGCACCGCTGCATAAATGCTTTAACATCCTGCACTAAAGTTGCTTTGTCATCCGCCAGCGCCGGCGACGACAACAACGCGCCAGCACTTGCCAGGTAGAGGCCAACCACTATCTTGACCGCATCCACTTTCCGCACTGCTGTCCTCCCTTGACTAGCTCGCCCCAGCGTTATCTTATCATCGACTAAGGCGTGGGGCCAAGGATATCGGGGCGCCGGGGCCGCAATCCGGCTGGGGGTGGAAGTTCCGTCCGCAAGGGAACCGGGCAGCACTTTCGTCACCACACATACGTGATAGCTTCGCGTCTTCAACCGGCGATCTGGGGGAAAGCCGTCGTGTTGGTCAGGCGTACTGCCGAGCTCGTTCTTGTCGCCGTGACATTGAGTCTTGTCAGCGGGTGTCAATACGTCGGGCCGATCGCGATCGACCAGGGCCGCGATCGATACAACGGCGTCATCCAAGCGACATCGAAGGAACAGACTTTTTCAAACATCATTCGCGTCCGCAACCATGAGCCGACCTCGTTCATGGATGTGAGCGAGGTCGATGCCACGACGACGCTTTCGGGCAACGTCAGCGGCGCGATCAGCAATATCGGCGCCGTCGCCGGCACCAAGAGCACCTCGGCCGGGACCATCTCCGGCCAGGTAGGAGCCGTGAGCGGCGGCGCGGTCTACACCGAGCAGCCGCTCATTCGCTACACGCCATTGCTTGGCCAAGCGCTCGTCGCGCAAATGGTCACGCCAGTCAGCGCCGATGCACTGGCGGACCTGTTCGATTCGGGCTGGAATGTTACGCCGCTCCTGGATCTTGGGACGGCTTATCTAACCCCTGACATCACCGAGTTCTATCCGGTGCTGAACATTCTCTCCGAACTCTATGCCGACAGGGCCCTGGCGGTCGCAGCCGCCAAATCCGATCTGACCAAGGAACAAGGCGCGACGAAGAGCGGGCAGATAGGGACGCTCGAGGTCACGACCAAGTCGAGTGGCGGCGGCGGCAACAACGACACTCTGACGATCTACCTCCATCCTCTTCATTCGTATGGGTCGCGCATCCACCTCAAGTACAACAAGCGGCATTTGCAGCTATGGATTAGGCTGCTTTGGCTATATTCCGGGACTCAACCAAAGTTCACGCCAAAGGACGCCCCATGGTGTGCGCAGATCGGGCTGTCGTCGCAGAGCGAGAGTGAACTGAGAGCGTGGGCCTTTGGTTCGCGTGTGCAGCTCGATCGCTCGGGGCTGGACCCGGATCACGTGCTAAAATGTGTGCCAAACTTCATCGAGTTGCGAACCAAACCGGTGCCGGCTGCGAAGGCGCTGAGTGACGCTCTGATTAGCGGCGCGCCATTGCTGAAAACCTCTTCTGCCCTGGGAGTGCTCAAAGCCGCAACCGAAAGGCCGACCCCAAAAATTGCGTTCGTCAGCCCCGAAAAATACCGCGAAATCACCGCTTACCCGTGGCACACGGACGGCGACAGCTTGAGCTTTTACACTTTGCTGCCACAGAGCGAGGATCCCGCTGACAATCCCGGGGTGCCGCCGTCCATTGAGCTGGATGTGAGCAAGTGGATCTCCAATATTCCGAAAGGTAACAGCCGCTTCGTGTATGACGCCAACACTCACCAGTTGGATGATTACATCTCAAGGAACCGCAGGCTAGGCCTCCTTAGACGCTATATCCTCATCATTATGGACGATCATGCACCAGGCAACGCGTATGTCTCGCATTTCGATCATGGCACGTGGTACTATATCGATGCCGCGGACCAGATTTCGCAGAGAAACTTTGATCTGGTATCCTTGTTCCTGACCATGATGGCGATACCCTCGGCGCTGCCGCCGATATCCCCGACGATAAGCGTGGGTGGTGGGTGAACGGCATATCGATCGTACGCGATAAGTCCAGTCAGAAAGCGCGAAGACAATTGTCAATCAGCCCTTTGGCCCTAAGAAATTTCAATGCTAACGAATTTCCGCACCCGATTGGCTTGATCGAGTCCGGGCGGGGAGGCAGGCGCAAGCTACCTAGCCCCTCTTGACGCGCGCGTTTTGGGATTGATCCGACTTCCGCACTGGCACCTTGTGGCTTTTGTCCCAGATCCATTCGCCTGGCTGGCCGTGAATGGAAAACGGCGCTGCGCTCCGCCAGGCGCCGTCCGCGTCTTTACGCGCTAGTCGGCGCGCTTCAGCCTTTTGCGCCTTGGTGCGATAGGGCTTGAGGTTGGGCATGACATAGCTCCGCCTCCGGCCGCGAAATTGCGGTCGGCGCGACACCGAGGTCGCGAGCGCGGAGCGCTATGGGCTCAGTCATGTCCACGGCGTGGGAAATGAGCGGAAACACAGCGAAAGTCAACTTGCGGAACCGCTTTTGGGGCAACATTGCTGAAATTTAAGCTTGTGCCTGAAATTGCTTCGGCGACCAGAACGTGAATGAAGGAAATGAAGCATCAAAGCGACTAAGCGCTGGACGAAGCGCGTAGCCCCTGCGAAATTTCTTGAGGCTCGAGAACACTAACCATGGAGCGCCAACGTGGCTGCCGCCCGGGCAAGCGCGATGCTGTTGGCAGCCCTTGTATGGACAAGGTTTTTTTCGTTGTGGAATATGCGGTTGCGGAGATCGGCGCGTGCGGTCTCGAAACCGGCATGTGGGCCGCCCCCAAGGACGCGTGCCTGTACTCCGACCAACCGGAGGAAGTAGCCAAGCAGTTCGGCAAAGAGGCGCTGCTCGAGTGGCGTCTTGGCCATTACCGGTTCGAGGGTGCGAATTGCGCCATCTTCTCGGACAAGCTGGCGGGGACACTATGCACGCTTCGAGTCGAATGTCTGTATCAGGGGCTCCGCACCCTAGGTGAGTGGGGTATCGAAGTTCAAACCGCGCAACAGTTTCGGTTCGGCACCCGCCCGGACTCGCCAATATATCACCACTGCGCTGGCCTAGGGACACAGTCTGACAAAAATGATCCCTATTGCCAACAGTTCGCGAGGAGGCTGCGCAAATAAAATCCATCGTCATTTGCGCAGCGCAAGCACCAGCTCGGGAGCAATTGGAGCGCCGGGGTCGTATCGCCTCGTCCAGCCCAGTCTCCTGCAACGCGGCTTGCTACCTTAACTCGCTCGCCGCTTGGCCGTACATCGACGGATCGTCCTTCGGGCCGGTTGCCGACCAGACCACGCGCAACGGCATCGGCGTTTGCGGCTTGAGGGCGCGACTATCCGTCCCGAATTGATTTTCAACCCAGCTGATGCACTCCTTCTTGGCGGTATCGCCGATCCTTTGCGCAATTTCGCCTCGCTCTGCGATATCCGTCTCCGATGATGAAATTTTTTCGACATTGTCCGAAAGGCAGTCGTACACTATACGCTCGGCCCGGTAACGAAGCGCGTAACCGTTCTCGTTCTGGCGCAGCGCTGACTCAAATTTGCCGACTGCAGCGTTCGCGGTGCGCGCAATCGTGTCGGTTGCGTCCTCCCGCAGCTGGTCTTTCACGTGCCCACCGTGGGTCTGATAAAGACGCTGCACGAACAACGCCGAGCCGCGGTTCGCAGCCATGAGCTCAGAGAGCTCGAAAATGCGGCGATAGGTAGCTTGCGCGGAGTGCTGGATCAGCTGGTCGACCTCCTGCATCGGGGCATAGCCGCGGCTATTACCCTTGAACAGGCTGTCGAGATCGGCCGAGACCAGATCGAGCACCATCGCGCGCAAGCGCTCAACCGTCCAGTTCTCGCCCAGGAAGCTCTCAAACGTATCAAGTTTGGCGCTCTTGATCGCATTGTCGAGCGATTGCTCGATCGCATGTTCGGTCACGTCGCCGGCAGTCGTGACGTGCCTATCTTGGTTATCGGTAAACTTCTTCAGGATCTTCTGGACCGCCTCGGTCCAGTCGCGCTCGCGCTCCTTAGAGACAGCCTTACCCAACGGCGATAAGGCCTTGTTCGTGCCGGTGTCGCCGGAAGCGTTACCGAGCTCGTCCGCGTTGAGCACCGCTACGACATGGAGCAGCGCATTTTCAACCTTGCTCGAAGGCGGCGCGAGGGTGGCTGCGCGGTCATTGCGATCTTTACGCGAGCCGCTGTCGTCGTTGCCGGCATCGTCATCTCCCGAGTGCCTACCGCCGCCGCAATGGCGGCAGCCACGTCCATTAAAATTAAAGCCCCCGATGCGCGGGATAAAGATGCCGAACTGAGCGTGGGCGGGTTCCGGCAAGCTGAACGTGCTCGCGGCGAGTAACGCCATGCCTGAACTTGCCGCCATGAGGCCTGGCAGGTACCTGTTCATGTTGCGTCTCCAATGCTCGTTCTCATGTCACCGAGACAAAAATAAACGAATACGCATCACCGTCGGCGATGTCGGCGACCGCCATCACCTTCCTGCGTTTGCGGCTTGGCTTGGCCCTCTAAAGTCTGCATTCTCTGGGCTAGCAGATCGGCGAACGCAACCTTGCTCTTCTTGGCCTGCGAGTAAATATCAATGAGCGTCGCACGCAGGTCCATATTGTAGGGACACCCGGTCAGGCGCTCCAGATAGCGAATTTGGAATTCCGTCGGAGCTTCGGAGCGGCCCCAATCCCAAACCCAAATTTGCTCCGGGAAATACCAAGTCTCAGAAGGCTCGCAAAAGATCGGCATCTTGAACCCGCGGAGCTTGATGTGCTTGGTCGTCGGATCGACGGCCCCGTAATAGTGCTCCAGGCGGTCGATCTCCTCCGGGGTCAAAAGCGGTCGTCCCATCGCGTCGATAGCTTCGCCGTCCTTGGCCATCTCAACGAGAAGATGGGCGGCGCTGAATTCGTAAAATGGATCGCCATCTGCCGCGGTCGGATCGGCCAAGACCGCGAGGTCAATGGCGTGATAGGCAAACTCCATAGCCTTGATTGGATTTTTCTCCTCGCCAAGCTCGCCCCTTCGATAAATTTGAGCAAGGGCGACGGCCGCGTGCGCCGACCCCTGGCTCATAGCCTGCTTCAGTAGCGTGACGACCTCGTTCTCCCCGTATTCTTCTTTAACCAAGAGGAGACCGTTTCTCAACTTGTCGGCAAATTCGACCTGCGCAAATGCGTCGCCGTGATGAGCGGCGAGCCGCCAGTACCGTTCGGCGATTTCCGGCTGCGGATTAGGGAGGCCGTCTCCCTTTTCCATGATCAGCGCCACCTTCACCTGGGCGTCGCTGTAGCCCGCCTCCGCGGCACGGCCGTACCACAGCAGCGCGAGTTGAGAGTCATGCTGTCTCTGGTGAATCCATCCCAGCCAGTACATCGCCCGCAGTGAGCCAGCCTCCGCGGCGCGTTGCAGCCATTCCACCGCGCGGCGTGGATTCGATCTTGTATCCGCTTGTCCGCGACCGGTCCACAGCGCCCGGCCATACTCGACCATTGCCGAGACGAGACCGCTTCCGGCCGACCTCGCAAACCATTCCGCGGCCTGCCCATCATCGCGCGACACGCCGACGCCATCCCGATAATGGAGCGCAAGGTTATACATGGCAAGCGGATGGCCTTGCTGGGCGCCGCGCTTAAACAGATCGATCGCCTGCGCGAATCGGTTGTCCAACTCATCCAAAACCGCCAGGTCGTTCAAGGCGCTAATATAGCCACGGCGGTTGGCTGCGTCGTCATAAGCAAGCCGTGCGCTGTCCAGCGCACGCCGGCGCTCGTCGTCGCCAAGGCCAGGCCGCATCGCCAGTTTCTGATAGGCGCGTCCGAGATTATAGAGGTAGCGAGCGATACGCGGATTTTGATTCACCGCCTTGTTGCAAGCATCAATCGCCGCCTCGGCATCCAGCTTTTCCGTCACCACGCCGGTTCCGGGCGGCCGGGCGCGATCCATATCCAGGGGAGAGGCGGCGAGTCGGTCGCAGTCATTGACCGACTTGTCCGCTCCAACCGTCACCTCGATCGGGTCGTCTGAGTTTAGCGCCAGCGTGGCAAGCGCGCGGCGGGCGAATTGGGCGGTCCCATGCGGGCACAGATCGAATCTGCGGATGTGACGGTCGTAAAGCTCGCGCTTCTGCAAATCCTTGATTTGTTTCCAGTCAGCCTCATCGCCGGCGCATCTGTCCTCCGACATTTGAAAACGTTCGCGCCCGATGGAGCCGACGAAATAGAAATCGTCGACACTGGCCGATTGATCCTCATCATAAAAGACTTCGGGTTCCTGCTGCCGGCCTCTGCCGTTGGCAATCGCGCGTACCATCAGCTTGACGCGTTGGCCGAGCTGGACAGCCGACTGCCCAGGGCGCTGGAGCTCGGACCGCAGCACACCAGTAAATAGCGAGTTCTGCCCAAAATCGTCCTTGCCGAGCGTCTCGGCCGCCTGTTCACCGAATGAGGCCGAATAGAGGATGAGAAAACCCGGCCGTGGCTTGCGTACCTTTAACAGCCGGCTCCCCGAATCGTCGCCGCGCTTGACGAGTTTGGCGTCCTGCGACTCGGAGACATCGTTTTGAACGAGCGACCGGCACGCGTCCAAGAACATGATGACGGTCTTGGGATTCTTCTCGGCGATCCGGCGTTCGATTTCGTTTGCTGAAACACCGTTTGGAATTTCGTCCTTCTGGTAGCCGTCGAGATACTGGCTGATCTTCAGCCGTACCACGTCGGGATTCTTTCGCTCCTGGTCGCTCAGCTGCGACTTCGTATAGGTGAAGGGACTTTTCAGACCCGCGAACAACAGATAGTTTGTCTGATCTGCCTCGACGCCGAAGCCATGGCCCGAAAAATAGAACACGACGTCGTCGCCGGCTTCAATCGTATTGAGGAAGGCGGAAAATTCCTTCTCAAATGCGTCCCGGTTATTCAAGTCCACCGCAAGTTTGATGTTCTTCTTGTCAAACCCGACCTCTTCCAAGTCCTTCGCCAGGTCCTTGGCGTCGCTCGCCGCGCGTTCAAGCCGTTGGATATAGCCGTCCGAGTAGCGTTGGATGCCGACAACCAAGGCGCGGCGTGTTTCCGCCAACGCCGGATCTGGCGCTAGGGACAACAATAGCAAAAGACCGGCGACGAAACCGGCAAGTGCGCGAGCGTAGACTATCATGTTACAGTATCGCGGACCCATTTGCGATTTCGCCGCATTACAGGTTTTCGCGTCGATTGCCGACCTCACCATCGTGGCCCTCTTCGACATTGCGATTGCGGCTACCTCCGAATTCCGGCGACCTTTGGGCAATAAATCAATAGGGTATGAAAATTTGTTGTAAGCAATACCATTGCAACGCCTCCGAAACAAGGTTCCTCCCCGCCAGCAGGGACAATGCGGCTCTTTGAACATCCGCGGCATCACTCTCGCAAGGTGCGCGCCACCCGGAAACCGATCTCGGCCTGCCTTTCGGTCGTGACCTCCCAAGTGCGCTTGGCGGACCGTAAATCCTTTGGCTCGTCCGCCCATGAGCCGCCCCGCACAACGTGGCCTGAGCAATCGCCCGTGGTTCGCGCCGTACCGTCTTGCGGCAGCCCGGAAAGATTTGCATTCCAACAGTCCTCGACCCACTCGCGCACATTGCCGTGTACCTGGAGAAGGCCGAACGGATTAGGCGCAGAGGCGTCGGTCGCGACGGTGCGCCGCGTCGCTTGCGCCTTGGCACTGCCATTGTAGGAATAGCGCGAGTCGTAATTCGCGCGATCCGGAGAAATTTCGGCGCCGAACCAGAACGGCGTCGACGGGCACGCCGGCGAAGTGCAGCCACGGGTGACGTATTCACGTTCCGCTTCGCTGAGCAGGCGATAAGGCGTCCCGGTCTTTGCCGACAGCCATTTCACATAGGCTTGCGCGTCGTTCCAGGAGATATTGATCACCGGGCGCTTGCCGCGGCCCCAACCATAGTCGCCAGGCCGATAGGCATTGCAGCCGTCCTCCGCGACACAGGCGTTCCATTCGTCAAACGTCACCGCCGCGCGTCCGACCGCAAACATGTGGCCGAACACCACTTGTTGTTGCGGGCCTTCATCGGCTTCACGCGATGGCTCACTTGCGGGTGAGCCCATGACGAACGTCCCCGCGGGCACCGTGACCATTTCCGGACAATTGTCGCACTCCTTAAAGCGGTTGGGTGGTTTGAGGGCGCGTTCCTGCTCCGGCGACAGCTGGCCCAGCAGAGTCGGCTTCTCCACCGGCACAGTGCCCTTGGTTTTTGCGTCTTGCGCCCGTTGCGCCTCCGCGGCCGCCTGCTCCAAGGCGGCAATGCGCACCTCGGCCTGGTGCTTAAGCGTGCCCTGCGGAAAACTCGTTACAAAGCGGCGGAGCGACGCGACGTCGGCCGTGTCCTTCAGATAATCCCAGGCGATTTCCTCCGCGGAGGGACCCTTCGCGACGGGTGCGGCGACTGGCGTGGCGGCGTTTACCTGCGGCGCAATGAAATAAAAAGCGCCATCGATGGGCGAGTTCGACATCCATGGCTGCTGCTTGCCGCCGGTCGCGCGTTTCACCTTCAAACCGACCTGGTTGAAAGCATCGAAAATGCCAAGCCCCGGCATGTGAATGGTTTCCACCAGCGCCTTGGCAAAAGGACTGTCGCCGTCGTCTCCATCTAAAGCGACGTTGCCGGGCTGAGTAGCAAAGGAGATCAGCGTGCCCTCGGGCGCCTGCATTTCGGCGAGGCCGCCGCCACCGATATCGCGGCGGCGCCCCATGCCGAGCCCCCGACCGCTAAACGGATCGTTGCGGCAGGCATCGAGGATAACGATGTTGAGCTTCGTTCCGCTTCCTTCCATCTGATTGAGGACCAGATTGGCATCGAGCATCTGAATGCCGACATCCGCCTCACGGACCGGATTGGCATCGACGGGAACGAGGTAATTGATGCCATGCATCTGCAGACCGTGGCCGGCATAATAGAAAAGCGCGACGTTGGCGCCCTGGAGTTTCGCGCCGAATTCCTGAACTGCTTTTTCGAAAGACTGTTTGTCGAGATCAAGCTGCGCGCCACCGCCGATCACGGTAAACCCGACCGACTGCAATGCTTTGGCAAGAAGCCGCGCGTCGTTTGACGGATTGTCCAGCGGCGTCACGTAGCCGTATTTGCCGTTGCCGATCACCAGCGCAACGCGCTTGTCGGCCAAGGCTGGCAACGACAAAAGCACCACGATCAAGAACGTCAACCAGCACACGAGCAGGCGACGCATGCGGAATACCCTCAATCCCCGGTTTGCCGGCCCCCACGGCATCGGATTGCGCCGAATTTGCCCACTATTAGCACATTGGGCGGGTGTCTCAACACCGAACGTATTTATAGCGGCGATGCGGCAAGATGGACTGATTCTGGCGGGGGCCGGTAGCGACCGACTCCTCGGCCAGCGGACCCCCGCCGGCGTAATGGCGTGATGCCACCCGGGGGCAAATCGGCGCTCGCTGAATAGGTACAAACGGTAGCATTGCCTTGCTTTGCGTTGTGCAGGAGAATGGGGCTTCGCCACGAGATTTGCATGAACGACAAGGAAAGAGCTGCGCTCGGATCGATCGCGGCATCCGCGGGGCTCACCGCGGCGAAGGCCATTATCGGCTTACTCACTGGCTCGCTGGCCGTCCTGTCGGAGGCCGGCCATTCGCTGCTCGATCTGGCGGCAACGGTGCTGACCTATGTCGCGGTGCGCGTCTCCGGCAAGCCGGCCGACGCCGAGCACCAATACGGCCACGGCAAGGTGGAAAGCATCACCGCGCTCGCCGAGACTGCATTGCTGTTTCTGCTCGCCGCCGTCGTGCTGTACGAGGCGGCGCAGCGGCTGATCGGCGAGCGCGTTTATGCGGTCGAGGCGACGGCAGCGGCTTTCGTCATCATCGTCGCGTCGATCGTTGTGGATTTCTTCCGCGCCCGCACGCTCGGCCGTATCGCCGAAGAAACATCGAGTCAGGCGCTCGAAGCCGACGCGCTGCATTTTCGCTCCGACACGTGGTCGTCGATCGCCGTCCTGATCGGACTGGCCGGCGTCGCACTCGGCTATTCCCGGGCCGACGCCGCGGCGGCGCTGGTGGTCGCGATCTTCATCTGTATTGCCGGCTGGCGGCTTGGCCGGCGCACCATTGACACGCTGACCGACGCGGCGCCGGCCGGGGTCAGCGAACGCGTGGCCGCAATCGCGCGGCGCGTGCCCGGCATCGTCGCCGTCGAGCGTGTTCGGGCGCGACCGGCCGGAGCAGTATTGTTCATCGAGCTCGGCGTCGGCGTCAACCGCGCGCTGCCGCTCGAACGCGTCACCGCCATCAAGGACGGGCTGACGCGCGCCATCCGCGCCGACATGCCGAAAGCCGAGGTCACCATCACCACCGAGCCGCGCGCGCTCGACGACGAGACGGTGCGCGAGCGCGTGACGCTGATCGCGCGCAACCGCGGGCTGGCGATACACCATGTCGCGGTCCAGGCGATCGCCGATCGCTTATCGGTTTCGGCCGATCTTGAGATCGAGGGAACACTGCCGCTCTTCGCCGCGCACGACATCGCCAGCCGGCTCGAGGAGGCGATCCGCGAGGAGCTCGGACCCGACGTCGAGGTGGAAACGCATATCGAGCCGCTGCCGGCCGTGGTTCTCGCCGGCCGCGACGCAGTCGCCGCACGGGTCATGGAAATCACCGAAGCACTCACCTCGCTCGCCGCCGGGATCACCGGCCTCGGCGAGGTGCACGACGTGCGCGTGCGCGAAACCGCCGACGGCGAAATCGTCAATTTCCATTGTCGCGTCGATGCGGCGCTGTCGGTCAGCACCGTCCACGACCTCGTCGATACAGTGGAGCGCGCGTTACGCCGCCGCTTTCCGAGTATCGCGCGCGTCATCGGCCATGCCGAACCGCGGCGATAAGCATTGCCAAGATGAAGGGTCATTCATCTCCACGTCTTCATTAAGTAATTTACGCTGAGAGAAGAAATACAGCCTTGCTCCGATGTCAGAACGACTATAGCGTCGCGGCCTTAACTTTAGAAGCGAGAGTAACAACGTGCAAACAGAGGTGATGAAATGACCGGGAACTGTGAGAGCAAAGTTCGCAGATTCCTGACCGGCTGCCTGGCAGCAGCCGCATTGGTCGGCGTCTATTGTTTCGCGACCATCGGCGTATCCAGTCTGCTGATGACCGCGACTGACATTTCTGCACAGGCCAAGGGCGGCCACGGTCATGGCGGACACGGCCACGGCATGTGGACACGGCCACGGACATGGCGGACACGGCCACGGTCATGGTGGACACGGTCATGGCCATTTCTGGCACGGCCATTGGTGGGGCTATGGTGAAGGCCCATGCTGGCGCTGGACCCCGGCAGGTTATGTTTGGATTTGCGATTAGGCGGACCTCTGAGTATCTAACGGCTTCGGGTTCTGCGGCGCGCCACGAAGTGGTGCGCCGCAGCGCGTTTTTGCTTTAGGAAATGAGCACGGCAGCGCCTTCGAAGCGGCCGGCCCACAAATCAGCAAGTGCAGCGTTCGCGGCGGTGAGCGGATAGCGCGTGACCTGCATTAGCCTCTCAATTATCCTTCGGCAAGGTAAGCCAGATCGGCTCATTGCGCCGCCGCAATTCTTGCAGGCTCAAAGCGAGAAACAGGCATGGTCGATTCTCATGGCCGTTTCGTCTGGTACGAGTTGATGACGACGGATATGGAGGCCGCCAAGGCCTTCTACACCAAGGTCGTGGGTTGGGGCACCCAGGACGTGTCGATGCCGGGCATGCCCTATACGCTGTTTACCGTTGCCGGCTCCTCGGTGAGCGGGCTGATGCGCCTGCCGGAAGACGCGAAGAAACTGGGCGAGAAGCCGAGCTGGATCGGCTATGTCGGGGTCGCCGAAGTGGACGCTGCCGCCGACCGGATTAAGCGCCTTGGCGGAGCCGTGCACGTCCCACCGCGGAACATCCTCAACATCAGCCGCTTTTCGGTCGTCGCCGACCCGCAAATGGCAACGCTTGCGCTGTTGCAGTGGCTGCTGCCCCGCCGCGAGCAGCCCGCCGAACTGAGTGCACCGGGCCATATTCGCTGGCACGAACTATTTGCCGCCGACTGGGAGAAAGCGTTCACTTTCTATGGCGAGCTGTTTGGCTGGCAAAAAGCAAACCCCGATAGCGACGCGATGGGCGCGTATCAACTGTTTTCCGCCGGCGGGCAGACGCTTGGCGGCATGTTCACCAAGCCTTCGTCGGTGCCGGTCTCCTTCTGGCTTTATTACTTCAACGTCGGCGAAATCGACGCGGCGGCGAAACGCGTGAAGGCTGCTGGTGGTCAGGTGCTCGAGGGCCCGCTTGAAGTGTCAGGTGACGACTGGATTGTCCAATGCAGCGACCCTCAGGGTGCCATGTTCGCACTGGTGGGAACGCGCAAGCACAAGCCTATCGGATATTTCGAACGCGCCCGATCAGGTGATCCGTCCGATCCAAGGAACCGGCGATGGTCTTGGTAGGGCCGGCCACTAGAGATTAACGGCTATGTCGTACCGCGGCCGATTGCAAATTGTCCGACCGGGCCCTCAACGTGGAATTCGATCCCCGTCATCTTCGCGAACAGATCGATGTTAGTGAGCCCGATCGCGCATCCGCCCAAGCCCATATCCGTCGCCATGATGTAGAGCGTCTGCGTCAACACGCCGACGTCCTTCAGAATAAGCGAATAGGCGACCGAGCTGTACTTCCACGAAACCCGGCCAAAGCGCGCGGCGATCGTGATCAGGACCTGAGGCAAGGCGGGCGCGCCCATGGCATATTTCGCTCCCGCCAACAGCGCTTCCAGCTCGGGCGCGCCGACGCCGATCGGCATCAGCGCGTGGCCGCCGGCGTCGTAATGATAGAATCCGCGCGCCAGCCCGTCGCATTGATGGACGGTCAGATAGAGCTCGAGTTCGTAGGCGGCGCCGCCTGCCGGATATGGCCGGGCGGCGTACTCGACCACCGGACCGCCGTCGTCAACCCTGCTTTTCGATCTCGACACAACGCGCGCGGTGCCGCCGAGAAACCGCGAAAGCTCACCAAGCGTGATTGGCCGCTGGTCATCGAAACTGCGCATCGAATGCCGCTCACGCAGCAGCTTTGCGCCCGGCGAGATGGCTTGCGCATCCGCCGCCGAGAACTTGCGCAAATCAATCTTCTTGCCGGGCCAGCGCGGCCGCACCGCCGGCAGCGGAGCAATCACGCCGGCATATGGATAAAATCCGCCCAGTGGGTTGGCCTGTCGGCCTGCCGTGCTGCGGGTGTGGAACAGAAGATCGTGAAAGTCCCAGAGAACGAGGTTGTCGTCGCCTTCGGCCCGTCGCAGGCCACCGTCGCGAGCGACGTCGATCTTGAAAAGGATTTGGCAATCGACCAGCAGGGCAAGAAGCTCCAGCCCAGGAAAATCGTCTTGCCGACGCAGCTGTTTGATTTGCTGCGGTGTCGACAGCTTGGCGACGGCGGCGGCAATCTTCGGATCGCAAAGCTTGAACAACGCGGTGGCGCGCGGCGATTCCAGAACTATCGCGTTGCCGCGCCGCCGCAGGTAGGCGAAACGCGACAGGACGAGAGCGTCGGAATTGCCGAGCTGTGGCGTTCGCGGCCAATAGTCGGGAGCCTGCGGTTCGATGACGAGGAGGTCATCGTCCTTTGCCGAGCGCCGCAGGCAGTACTCCAACAGGCCACGTCTGGCCAATCGCCGCACTAACAGATCGATTTCCTTGTCGAAGTCTCGGCTGCCGGAGGCAAACGCGGCAAGTGGCAGACCCGTGCGCAGCTCCTGCGCGCGATCCGCCGCACCCGCGCTGAACTTTCCCAGGCCGATCGCATAGCCCTCGAAACAGGCGGCGATTTCGCCGTCCGCGCGCGCTTGCAGCGTGACGTGACCGCTGAGCCGAGCGAAAATGACCGGCGGTACAGCTCGCCGCGCTGATTTTGTTCCGGGAGCGAGCAAGCTGGGGATGACCCTCAAGTATGGGGATGAATCGGATTGAGCTCGTCTTCCGACAGCGGCTGGTCGCGCCAGCCGAGCTTGACCGGAACATCGTACAGCCGGCCCGGCGCGAAGCGGCGATAGAAATGCCGCAGCCCCGGAACGATCACTCTAACCACCGGGACCTGGATATCGGGGCGCGTCTGATCGAGCACCAGGAAATCGAGGCCCGCTCGCTTGGCGAGCCGCACGCAACTCATCACCTGCTCGCGCGTGTCGTGATGATCGAACGTCGAGCCGGACCCCGGCCGGATCGCCGCACTGTTGCTGGGCGTCAAATAGGGATGGTCCTGCAAACGCAACGGCGTGATGCCGTCGAGGCTCGATTTTTCCCCGGTCCCCCCGCCTAGGAAACCGATAGACATGAATTGGTTCAGCTCCGTCAGCGCCCGCAATGCCGCGATTCGCGGATCGAAGTGCGCGCCGGAACCGAACTCGATATTTTCCTGCCCGTTTTGCATCCAGTGCGTTATCGCGACATAGGTCGGAATCCCCAGATCGCTGGTGACGTCAAGCACCCAAAGCCGGCGTCCGGTCTCGGCAAACTGGGTTCGCACATCACGGATGTAGGAATCGTCGAACTGGCTGAGGTCGACTTCGGGCCGCTGCACCCGATTGTACCACCAGATTGCGTAGGCATCCCGTTCGACCAGTTCCAGGAATCCCTGAACGACGGCTTCCTCGAGCGTGTTGCCGGCGGCACAGCCGTTGGAATCCGCCAGAAACGCGGCGGGGCCCCGATAGAAAAAATACAACAGCGTGGTCGGCAGGTATTTGAAGCGTTTGTCGCGCAGCGACCAGACCGGCGACCATTCGATCTCGGCCGATCGGTCGAGTGGGATCGGCCGCTGCGGTTCGTCGGGATCTGCGGTTGGCGCCTGGCCTTGCCGGTATTGGGCATCGCTGAACAATAGGACCTTGTTCGGATGAATGATCTCGCGCGACGGAAAATCGGTAAACCGCCGTGTCACTCGGATCTCGTCGCCCTGAAAGATCCCGGTGTAACGCTCGATCGCCTCCATGAGCGCGCTGGCTTCACCCTGCTCGGCGGTGCTGCCCTTGCCGAAGCTGGCGCCCCCCAGTCCCGCCCTGAGGTCGTTGACCGTCTGAGCCGGCGGCGCAAATTGGTGTTCAAGGGCACATCGGCTTCCATCCGCTCGAGACGCGATACGACACCGGTGAGCGGGCTCACATACTTGCGGAACCGTGCCACCGTGGCTCGCGACGAAACGGTGCGGTATCCGCCGCTGGTCATGATGAGCTTGCCGCCGGCGGCGGGCTCGACCGGCACCGGCGCGCGCCGCGGGTCGCGCAACTCCTTGCGGCCGCAGGCCGGACATTGCGGGCGGGCCGCCACGTAATGCTTCACGATGGTCGAGCCCAACAGGTCGAGGCTGATGATGTGATCGCGTAATTCAGTACGAAAGTCGGTGGCGATCGCTTTCGCGATCTCGACGGATGCGAGCTGGATGGAGCTTTGTCCTAACGTGTTGCGGGCGAGCGGCGAGACCGCGACGCAGCGGCCGCCACCGCGGCCAAGCAGCGCCTTGACCTCCCGGTTGCGCTTCATCCGCTCGGCAAGACACATCCAACAGGCGCCCTTGCCGGGATTGAACATCGGCCCCACCAACGGAAAAATGCCGGACGGTTGGGCGAGCAGCCATGGCGTATGCTCGGACAAATGCTGCCGGTTCAATTCGGCCAGTCGCTCCTCAAGATAATCGCTGACCAACGTGACCGTCAGGTCGGGCGAGCGCTTGACGACGCGAACGCCCAGTCCAGCCAGCGCGTCTCCGAGTTCACTTGCCCCCTGCACATCGATCGCTTGAATGCGCACGCGACATTTCTGAAGATTTTTCTCCGCGGTCTCCGGCAACAGGCCGAGGCTCGCCCAATAGGCAGCCGCTGTGCCAGCCGAAGAATGCGACGTGCAGACGACATAGCGGCGGTCGACCAGCCGCTTCAGCGCTTCTTGGATTTTGTCGGACGGAAAATCCCGCTCCAGCCCGCGAATGAGATCGCGAAAACTTTTTCCGCCTTCTGCTATCGCGGACGCTAGCGCACAATAGAGCTCGCCATGAAGAAAGAACTTCCGGTGCTCGGAATAGAGGCACACGACGTCGGGGGGCAGCACATAGACGGTGAAATTCGGCGCGAACTGCGGGACGTCTTTGCTTGTATGCTGCGGAAAGCTGGTCGCGCGATCGCCTGTCATGAGATCAATGTACACACCTTGCCGCAACTCCGGACCGGCAGCGCAAGGCGTATGCTCCGGTTGCGGGAGTTCGCCGTCCAGCTCGCGCCGGTGTTCTTGGATTTAGCGTTTCTCGATATGGCTGGCTGCCCGCTCGGCTGAATGCGCGGGCTTGGGGCGCATCCAGGTAGGCAGTGCTGCAAACAAGCCTCCATCAGCCGGGTTGAACTGGTCAACCCGGCCATGACGATCTGCACCAGTCAACGCAATGGGAAGGCGCTCGAGCCTAGCAGAGACCGCAACCGCCCCACGACAGGCAGCAACCGCAGCCGCAGCCGCCCCAGCAGCCGCAGCCGCCCAGGCCGCAGCCTCTGCCGCCGCAGCCTCTGGCGCCGCAGCCTCTGCCGCCGCAGCCGCCGTGTCCGCCGCAGCCCCGGGCGCCGCCGCAGCCGCGTCCGCCGCCGCCGTGTCCTCCGCAGCCGCCGTGGCCTGCCGCAAGCTGCACGTCCCTGCCGAGCTCGGATGCCGCGTCTTCCTTGTCGAAGACAAAGAACGTGCCCAAGCTGACGTCAGAGATTTCCTCTTCGCCGAGGATAATTTCGTGGCTCAGCTGGATGTGTTGCGATGGCAGATTCGCTGTGGGGGGAGCGGTCGCCGCGGATGCGCCGCCGGCCATCGCCAAAGATATGCCGGCTATTCCCACCGTTGGTACGGCTTTCCTGAGACGTTTTCGCTTCGAAGCGTCCTTCGCATGCGACATAACGAGTCCTCCTGCCTTTGCGCGATTCTTCCGAGAAAATCTAAGCTTAGAGCAATAGCAGCTACGCATGTACCACCATTCGTCCGCTTTGTCTACGCACGGGCCGATTACCAAGCCTTGGATAGCCCCGGCCTGGGCTTCGTTTCGTTGGCGATGACCTGTATCCCCGAACAGCGATCGCAATTCACGGAATAAGCACGGCGGCGCCTTCGAAGCGACCGGCCCGTAAGTCGGCCAGCGCCGCGTTCGCTTCGGTGAGCGGATAGCGCGTGACCTGCATCTTGATGCCGGCCTGCGGCGCGATCGCCAAAAATTCCCGCGCGTCGCCACGCGTCAGATTGGCGACCGAGACAAGCTGGCGCTCCTCCCACAGGATGCGATAGGGGAAGCTTGGAATATCCGACATGTGGATGCCGCCGCAGACCACGCGGCCGCCTTTCTTCACCGCGCCGAGCGCCACCGGCACCAGCGCGCCGACCGGCGCGAAGATTATGGCGGCGTCGAGCGGCTCCGCCGGCATCTCCTCGGAGCCGCCGGCCCAGACTGCCCCGAGCGAACGGGCGAAGTTTTGCGTTGCCGCGTCGCCGGGGCTGGTAAAGGCGTAGACGCGGCGTCCCTGCCAGGCCGCGACCTGGGCCAGGATATGGGCGGCGGCGCCAAAACCGTAGAGGCCGAGCGCAACCCCCTCCCCGGCCATGCGATAACTGCGCCAGCCGATCAGGCCGGCGCACATGAGCGGCGCCGTTTCCGCGGCATCGAGCGTCTCATCAAGCGGAAAACAAAAGCGCGCGTCGGCCACCGTATGGGTCGCATAGCCGCCGTCGCGGGTATAGCCGGTGAACACTGGAGAATCGCACAAATTCTCGCGCCCGGAGCGGCAATAAGGACAAGTGCCATCTGTGCCGCCGAGCCACGGCACACCGACGCGCTTGCCGAGCGTGAAGCCGGTCACGCCCGGTCCGATCGCCGCGACACGGCCGACAATTTCGTGTCCCGGGACGACCGGCAGCTTCGGGTGCGGCAGGTCACCGTCGACCACGTGCAAATCGGTACGGCACACCCCGCAAGCGGCAATCTCGACCAGAATTTCGCCGCCGGCCGGCTGCGGGATCGGCCGCTCGCGCAGAACCAGCGGTGCGTTCGGCCGATCCAAAACCATCGCGCGCATGGCTGACATTGGACGATCCCTGAATGCGGCAGGCTAACTCATGCGCTTTCAATTCGCCTGCGAAACTTCTACATCAAGCCGATCATGCTCACCGAAGAACCACGCCCCGTCCGTCTGAAGGAGTACCGCCCGCCCGATTGGCTGATCAACACCGTCGATCTCGACGTATCGCTCGATGCGACCGCGACTATCGTCCGGGCCAACCTCACGCTTAAGCCGAACAGCGCGGGCATACCAGCGCCCCTCATCCTCGACGGCGAAGAACTCACGCTGCGTTCGCTCAAACTCGACGGCAAGCCGCTCGCCAACGACAGCTTTCTCGCCACGCCTGAACGGCTCACCATCGCGCAGCCGCCGAACCGCCCGTTCGAGCTCGAGATCGAGACCATCGTCAATCCGGCGGCCAACTCGCAGCTCATGGGCCTTTATCGCGCCGGCACCACCTATTGCACGCAGTGCGAGGCCGAAGGCTTTCGCCGCATCACCTATTTCCTCGACCGGCCGGATGTGATGGCGGTCTACACCACGCGCATCGAGGCCGACAAAACCGAGGCACCGGTGCTTCTGGCCAACGGCAATCTGGTCGCGCACGGCGATGTTCCCGGGACCAACCGGCATTTCGCGGTCTGGCACGATCCGTTCAAAAAGCCCTGCTATTTGTTCGCGCTGGTCGGCGGCAATCTCAGCCGCGTCGCCGACAGCTTCACCACCATGTCCGGCCGCCAGGTCGCGCTCGCCATCTATGTCGAGCCAGGCAAGGAGGAGCGCTCGCGCTACGCCATGGACAGCCTCAAGCGCGCCATGCGCTGGGACGAGGCGGTGTTCGGGCGCGAATACGATCTCGATATCTTCATGATCGTCGCCGTCTCCGCCTTCAACATGGGCGCGATGGAGAACAAGGGTCTCAACATCTTCAACGACAAATACGTACTGGCCTCGCCGGCGACCGCGACCGACAACGATTATGCCCATATCGAGGCGATCATCGCCCACGAATATTTCCACAATTGGACCGGCAACCGCATCACCTGCCGCGACTGGTTTCAGCTTAGCTTGAAGGAAGGTCTCACAGTCTTCCGCGACCAGGAGTTTTCCGCGGATCAGCGTTCGCGCGCGGTCGTGCGCATCGGCGACGTGCGCGCGCTGCGCGCGCATCAGTTCGTCGAGGATGCCGGGCCGCTGGCGCACCCGGTGCGGGCCGATCTCTATCACGAGATCAACAACTTCTACACCACCACGGTCTACGACAAGGGCGCCGAAATCGTGCGCATGATCAAGGTCCTGCTCGGCCCCGACCTGTTTCGCCAAGGCATGGACCTTTATTTCAGCCGGCACGACGGCGAGGCGGCCACCGTCGAACAATTCGTGCAATGCTTCGCCGACGTGAGCGGCCGCGACTTCTCGCAGTTCATGCGCTGGTACACGCAGGCGGGAACGCCGGAGATTGCGGTAACGCCGCACTACGATGCGCGCGCAAAAGCTTATCGGCTCGATATCGCGCAGACGATCGCGCCGACACCCGGGCAGCCGCACAAGGAACCGATGGTAATTCCGCTCGCTGTCGGGCTGGTCGGCAGTGATGGCGGCGACCTGCCGCTCATGCTCGACGGCCGCAAGATCGAGCGCGGGGTTATCGAGATGAAGGAGGCGGGCCAGAGCTTCGTCTTCGCCGGCGTCGCCGAGCGGCCGATACCGTCGCTCAACCGCGGCTTTTCGGCACCCATCAAGCTTATTCTGCCGATCGACGCCGATGACCTTCGCTTCCTCGCCGCGCACGATCGCGATCCGTTCAATCGGTGGCAGGCGGTGCAGACGCTGGCGATGTCGCTTCTCACCGCCAACGTTGCGGCGTTGCGCGCGGGTGCGCCGGTGCGCGACGACGAGGGCCTCATGGGCGCGCTGGGCGCCATCCTCGCCGACGCCGAACTCGAACCCGCCTTCATCGCGCTGACGCTGACGCCGCCGAGCGAGCCCGATATCGCCCGCGAGATCGGCCGCGACGTCGACCCCGATGCCATCTTTGCCGCCCGCCGGCACCTGCGCGCCTTAACCGGCAAGCGGCTCGGCCCGGCCCTCGCCGACACCTATTCGCGGATGATCACGCCGGGACCCTATCGGCCCGATGCCGGCAGCGCCGGACGGCGCACGCTCAAAAATGTCTGCCTCGATTTGTTGGCGGCGACGGACGCGAGCGAGGCCATTTTACGAGCGTCGTCGCAGTACGAGAACGCCGACAACATGACCGACCGCATGGCGGCGCTCGAGACTTTGGCACTGCACGACCGGCCCGAACGCACCTCGGCGCTGGAGGATTTCTACGCCCGTTTTGCCGACGATCCACTGATCATCGACAAATGGTTAGTCTTGCAAGCGATGATTCCGGAGCCGGCAACGCTCGAGCGCGTGCGCGCGCTGAC
>JBEKJZ010000084.1:0-17548 GCA_050010955.1 Xanthobacteraceae bacterium
CTTCCTCGACAAGGTTGCCGAGAATTTGCAGAAGGCGCTGGCAGCAACGGCGGGATAGGCGATGGCGGGGCACCGCATCGGAGGTCTGCTCGCGCTTTCGATCGCGACGCTCGCGCTTACCGACCGCGCGCTTGCGCAGATGCCGGCGACCATCGCCGCGCCGGGACAGTCGGCGGTGGTCACGTTGCACGCTGCCGGCGCGCAGATCTACGACTGCAAGGCCGGCAAGGACGGTAAGCTCATTTGGGTTTTCCGCGAGCCGATCGCCACGCTCATCCTCGACGGAAAAACGGTCGGGCGCCATTACGCCGGGCCGACCTGGGAACACGCCGACGGCAGCGCGGTGACCGGCAAAGTAGCCGCTACCGCGCCCGCCGCGACCGCCAATGACATTCCCTGGCTCAAGCTCGACGTGGTCGGCCGGCGCGGCAACGGAGCGCTCGCCGATGTTACGACCGTGCGGCGGATCAACACCAACGGCGGCGTGCTCGCCGGCGCGTGCGAGCAGACCGGCGATCTGCGCAGCGTCCCCTACTCCGCGGATTATGTGTTCTTGCGCACCGGCGGCTGACACCGCGTGCCGGGGCCGGCTCAGCCTCCGAGCGCCGGCGATCCGGTGGCCACGGCTGGCGAACGAGGCAACGCCGACCTATCTCATCACGATGCAGATGCGAAGTATTTTGGGAACCATAGCGCTCGTCGTGCCGCTCCTGGCCATTCTGGTGGCCGCGGGCTGGTTCGCTGCCAGCGCCTGGGTCTCGGTCGAAGGCCCGCCCATGCCGGCGACCGGCTACCTGGCGATGGCTCTCGGTGTTGTTTTTTCGCTCATTGTCGGATGCGGGCTCATGGCCCTCTTGTTCTATTCAAGCCGTCACGGCTACGACGACCCGTTCCAGGCCCACGACGACCGCGAATGAGGCCGGCTCGCTCCCCCAGCAGCAATTTTGTGACGGCCATCAACTCGGTTTTAGCTTTTTCCGGCTAGCGATACCGCGATAGGGCGCCGGTAGAGCGCCATCTCCTGGGTGCCAAACCCATCCACCAGCGAATTCGGCTCGCACCGAAACGCGGAGGCATCGATCATGATATTTTTGCGAGACCTCATCGGGTGGAGTGCGGTTGCATTGGTCGCCGCGTCCGCCGCCCTCGCTGCAACGCCAAGCTTCGCCGTGCCGCGCTACGACGGTCTTTGGAGCGTGTCGATCGTCACCAAGAAGGGCGATTGCGTCGCCAGCTACCGCTATCCCATGCGCATCGCCAAAGGCTTTCTCGCCAATGGCGGCGCCATCGCCCTGACGGTCTCCGGCAAGGTCGCGCCGAGCGGCGCCGTTATCGTCAAGGTGAGCAGCGGCACGACCAGCGCCATCGGCTCCGGCCGCCTCGCCGCCAATGCCGGCAGCGGCTACTGGCGCGGCGCTTCGTGCTCGGGCTCATGGACGGCGGAGCGGCGCAGCTCGTAGGGCAGTCATTCCGGATTGCCGCGAAGCGGCAAGTCCGGAATCCATATCCACCGCGCTGGGGCTATGGATTCCGGCTCCGCGCTTCGCGCGGCCCCGGAATGACAATGCTCACCCCTCGGCGGCATCCTCCTCGCCGGCGCTCTCGCCTTGTTCTCCGGCGAGAATTTTTTCGGCGATGAGACCGGAGTTCTGCCGGATCGCCGCCTCGATTTTTCCGGCGATGTCGGGATTGGCCTTGAGGAAGGTTTTGGCGTTTTCGCGGCCCTGGCCGATGCGCTGGCTGTCGTAGGAGAACCACGCGCCGGACTTTTCCACGACGCCGGCCTTGACGCCGAGATCGATCAATTCGCCGGTCTTGGACACGCCCTCGCCGTACATGATGTCGAATTCGACCTGCTTGAACGGCGGTGCCAGCTTGTTCTTGACCACTTTGACGCGGGTCTGGTTGCCGACCACCTCGTCGCGCTCCTTGATGGCGCCGATGCGGCGGATGTCGAGGCGAACCGAGGCGTAGAATTTCAGCGCATGGCCGCCGGTGGTGGTTTCCGGCGAGCCGTACATGACGCCGATCTTCATGCGGATCTGGTTGATGAAGATCACCATCGTATTGGAGCGGTTGATCGAGGCGGTGAGCTTGCGCAGCGCCTGGCTCATCAGCCGCGCCTGCAGGCCGGGCTGGCTGTCGCCCATCTCGCCTTCGAGCTCGGCGCGCGGCACCAAAGCCGCGACCGAATCGATGACCAGAACGTCGATCGCGCCCGAGCGCACCAGCGTGTCGGCAATTTCCAGCGCCTGCTCGCCGGCGTCGGGCTGCGAGATCAAAAGATCGTCGACATTGACGCCGAGCTTGCGCGCGTAGATCGGATCGAGCGCGTGCTCGGCATCGATGAAAGCGCAGATGCCGCCACTCTTTTGCGCCTCAGCAAGGCAGTGCAGCGCCAGCGTGGTCTTGCCCGATGATTCCGGGCCGTAGATTTCGACCACCCGGCCGCGCGGCAGGCCGCCGATGCCGAGCGCGATATCGAGGCCGAGCGAGCCGGTGGAGACGGTGTCCACGTCCATCGACCGGTTGTTCTTGCCGAGCCGCATGATCGAGCCCTTGCCGAAGTTGCGCTCGATCTGCGAGAGCGCGGCGTCAAGAGCCTTCGATTTGTCCATGGACGATCCTTCGACGACGCGCAGCGCTGCACTCATGTTGTCGTGCTCCTTATGGCCGGGATTCGGAGACCCCACAACGGACGCCGCGAATCCCCCTTGGCGGCATGGCGATTAAAATAGTGTACACGATTTGTTCTACGTTCGCAATATGTTCGCATCAATATTATAACGCATTGATCGTACAATAGGATTTCTGACCCGACGGGATTGCGCTAACGCGTCCCGCAGTTCCGGCTCGCGATCCCGATCAACCCGCGCTTGGTCACGCTCGCGATTTCCAGCGGTCGAAGACAAGGCGAACTTGCGGAACGTGTTGATCTTGCGAAGTTCCCTGCCCGTCACGCGGTCGGGTCAAAAAATTTCGAATCGCCGCAGTGATAGAATCAGCGTACGCTTGATTATCATCGACAGCGATGAGGCCTGAGGCGGCGGGCGCCCGCGCGGCCGCCGGATCGACGAGTAGCGTCATGCGTCGTTCGACCCGGAAACGGTCGAAACCTTGAGCGCGGCCTTCGATGACGCGTGGGAACAGATCAAACAGTCCGGCTCGACCTTTGCGCGGCCCGCTTATGAGCGCGGCGCGCGCGAAATCCTCGCCAAACGCATCATCGAGATGGCGCAACGCGGCGAGCGGGACAAGGAGGTGCTCAGCGACGCCGCGGTGACCTATCTCGCCGAGAACTACGCGGGTTAGACGAGCGCCCGCCTTTACGCCTCAATCACAATTTTCGGCGCCGGGCGGCCTGCGGCCATGAAGCCGTCGCGCACGCGGGCGGCGATCTCGCGGAAGATTTTCGCGTGCGGACCGTCCGGTTCGGTCGCGACCACCGGCGCGCCGGCGTCGGATTTTTCCCGGATGTCCATCGCCAGCGGCACTTCGCCCAGGAACGGCACGCCGAGCCGCTCGGCCTCGCGCCGCGCGCCGCCGTGGCCGAAAATATCCGAGCGCGTGCCGCAATGCGGGCAGATGAACATCGACATGTTCTCGACGACACCGAGCACCGGAACATTGACGCGGCGGAACATGGCGATGCCGCGCCGCGCGTCGATCAGCGCCAAGTCCTGCGGCGTCGAGACGATGACGGCGCCCCTGAGCGGCACCTGCTGCGCCATGGTCAGTTGGGCGTCGCCGGTTCCCGGCGGCATGTCGACGATCATGACGTCGAGCGTGCCCCACTCGACCTCGCGCAGCATCTGCGTCAGCGCCGACATCACCATCGGCCCGCGCCAGATCATCGGCGTCTCCTCCTCGACCAGGAAGCCGATCGACATCACCGGCATGCCGTGACGCACGATCGGTTTTAATCGCGTGCCGCCGACGGTCTGCGGGCGCTCGTGGATGGCGAGGAGCTTGGGCATCGACGGCCCGTAAATATCGGCATCGAGGATGCCCACCTTGAGCCCGAGGTCGCGCAGCCCGAGCGCGAGATTGACCGCCACCGTCGATTTGCCGACGCCGCCCTTGCCGGAGGCGACGGCGATGATCGCGCCAACGCCGGGAATGCCCGCCGGCCCAGCCGGCCCGTGCGCAGCTCCCGGCGCACCTTGCTCGCGGGCCCGCGCACCGCCCGCGCCCCCCGCGCCGGCCGGGGCTGTTTGCGGCTGCCGCGGCGGAGCCGCGCCACTGCCGGCGGCGCGCTCGCCGGTGAGCGCGACCAGGACCGACGTGATGCCCGGCAACGCGCGAATGGCCGCCTGGGCGCGCTCGCGCACCGGCTCCCATTGCTTCACCGCACCGGCATCGACGGTGATGGAAAAGAACGCCTTGCCGTCGGTAACGACGATGTCCGACAGGGTGCCCGTGTCGGTGAGCGGTCTGCCGTCGGGGCTCGGCACGCCGGCAAGCGCGGCCAGAACTTCGTCCTTGATCGATGCCATACTGACCCTCCCGGCGTTATGCCGACTAGATAGGACAGCGGGCAGCGCGGTCAATCGCCGCCTGTCATACGGTCCGGCCACTGCGGGCCGGACCCGTCGACTCGCACCTCAGGGTGACGGAATACGGGGCAACATTGATATAAAGCATTCAGACCGTTGGAGGACGCGATGGCGAAGGTAGCGTTTGTCGGACTTGGCGTGATGGGCTACCCGATGGCGGGGCATCTCAAGGCCAAGGGCGGCCACGAGGTGACGGTTTTCAACCGCACCGCGGCTAAGACCGAACAATGGGTTTCCCAGCACGGCGGCAAAAACGCCCCGACGCCGCGGCAGGCGGCGGCAGGCCAAGACTTTGTCATGGCCTGCGTCGGCAACGACAACGATCTGCGCCAGGTGATGCTGGGCGAGGATGGCGTATTTGCCGGCGTGCGGCCGGGCGCCATCGTGGTCGATCACACCACCGCCTCGGCCGAGATCGCGCGCGAGCTTCATGCCGAGGCAAAGAAACGCGGCTTTGAATTCATCGACGCGCCGGTCTCGGGCGGCCAGGCCGGCGCCGAGAACGGCGTGCTCACGGTGATGTGCGGCGGTGACCTGGCGCCGTTCGCGGCGGCCGAAAAAGTGATCGCCGCCTATGCGCGTACCTGCAACCTGATGGGCCCCTCCGGTTCCGGGCAGCTCGCCAAGATGGCGAACCAGATTTGCATCGCCGGTATCGTCGAAGGGCTCGCCGAGGCGCTGCACTTCGCCGTGAAAGCGGGCCTCGATATCGAAAAGCTCATCGCCACCATCTCCAAGGGCGCCGCGCAATCCTGGCAGATGGAGAACCGCTACAAGACCATGGTCGCCGGAAAATTCGACTTCGGTTTCGCGGTCGATTGGATGCGCAAGGATCTCGCCATCTGTCTCGACGAGGCGCGGCGCAACGGCGCCAAGCTGCCGGTCACCGCTTTGGTCGATCAGTTCTACGCGCAAGTGCAGGCCATGGGCGGCCGCCGCTGGGACACGTCGAGCCTGATCGCGCTGCTGCAGCGGTGAACCCTGCTGCGGCAGCATCCGGGCCAATCCGAAACCGATCCTGAGCGCAAACGATAATGGCCCGACCCTCACGCCAGCTTCACCAGCATCTTTCCCAAGTTTTCGCCGGTGAACAATTTGAGGAAGGCGGCCGGCGCATTCTCGATGCCGTGTTCGACGGTTTCCTTCCAGGCGATCTTGCCGTCGCCGATCCATCCCGCCATGTCTTTTTTAAACTCGGGCAACAGATTGAAGTGGTTGGAAACGATGAAGCCCTCGAGCCGGAGACTCTTGCCGACGGCGAACATGATATTGCGCGGCCCGGCGGGCATGCCAGCGACATTGTATTGTGAGATCATCCCGCACAGCGCGAAGCGGGCAAAGCGGTTGGCTGCCGTCAGCGCCGCCTCCAGGTGCTCGCCGCCGACATTGTCGAAATACACATCGATGCCGTTGGGTGCCGCCCGCAGCAACGCCGCGGTCAGGTTGTCGGTCGCCTTGTAGTCGATGACGTCGACACCAATCTCTCTGAGAAACGCAGCCTTCTCGGCACCGCCGGCCGATCCGATGACGGTGTGGCCTTTGATCTTGGCGATCTGACAGACGACCGAGCCGACGGCGCCGGCGGCAGCCGAGACAAACACCACGTCGCCGGGTTTCAGCGCCGCGATCTTCAACAGGCCCACCCAGGCGGTGAGGCCCGGCATGCCGGCGACGCCGAGGAACGCCTGCGGCGGCAACCCGAACGTTTCCAGCTTCTGCAAGTTGGCGGCAGGCGCGTTGAAAGCCTCGCGCCAGCCCAGCATGGTCGAGACGAGATCGCCGCGCTTGAACCGCGGATCGTTGGACGCGACAACTTCGCCGATGGCGCCGCCCTGCAGCGGCTCCCCCAATTGAAAGGGCGGGACATAGCTCGCGCGATCGATCATGCGGCCGCGCATATAGGGATCGACCGTCATCCACAGGTTCTTCACCTGGACTTCGCCGGGCGCGGGATCTGGCACCGACATGGTGGCGAGCTCGAAATTTTCGGCACCGGGCATGCCGGCAGGGCGGGATTTCAGACGGATTTCGCGCGACGTGACCATGATCGAGAGCCTCTCTGTTGCCGCATCGGCGGGGCTGAGCTTCGGCTTTTCTATGATGAATCGGAACGCGACGTCACCAAGACAATACGCTGTTCTACGCAGCGGCGCTGGCCGATGTGTGGCAACGGCCCAATTCACCGCTCAGAGAGCGCGCGCTTGCCGCGGAGTGAGTCCTTGGCGCGCCGGAGTCACTCGGACTAGCGCCCAAGCCCAAAATGGAACTCGTCGGCGATGATCATCCTAACGGCTGATGCCGGTTTACACCAACGGCGGCTTTGATCAATTCGATCCACATTTCCCACAGCGAAATGAAAATCTGAGCGGCGAGCGCCAAACCCATGCACGCTCCACCGACGACGACGACGTAGGCGAAGAATGCAGGATCGACATACTTGGTGAGCCACCAAGAGCCTATGTCCATGAGGATGGACAGGTACGGCACGACAACGAGACAGACGCGAAACCAGACCGGCGTCTCGCTAAAGGCGAAAATCGCGCCAGTCAGGAGGAATATGATGCTGATGCCGAAAAGGTGGATGTGAGAAACTTCGGCCAAATCGGTAAGGCTTGTTCCGGTGTCCGCTCCCGTGACTTTCTGCAGGGCCGCCAGACTGGTGAGAGGTGGGATCGACTTCGCGTTCGCCATATGACAGCTGATGCAGTCCTTGGCGAAGATCGGTTCGACTTGCGAATAGTCCGCAGCTTTCGCGCCGTTATGGATCCATTGCAGGACACTGGTGCGGTCGGGAGCCGATATCTTGTCGGCCATCGGCCCCATCAGCGCCGCTTCAAGCAAAGTTTGTCCGTTCGGCATCCCATGATATTCGTCGCTGATGCCCGCAACCACGCCCTGCCCCATCTGTTGATGTGGCTCGATCACGACCACATACATGTACGTCAAAGCCATCAAGTACCCGGCACCGATCAGGATAAGGAAGCTGCTGAAGAGTGCACGAAACGCGATTGGCAGACTGTGCAGCGAGACCATTGAAAGCTCCAAGTTTTTGCCCGACGCACAATCGTCGTTTGCAGATTAGTGCGCAAGGAAGCGCTTCGGCAGCGCGGCGCGGTTCTAGGCGATCCCCAAACGACGAAACGCCGGAACCTTCACAAAATCCAAGATGACGGCGAAGATCGCCGCCGCGGCCAGCGTACCGGCCACGCTCCAGGCCGGCAAAGGCGTCATTGCAATTCCGGCGATGGCTAACGTCGAGGCGATCAGAAGATCGGCGACGGACGAAACGACGAGCCAGAAGCTCGGGCGAGACGACCACAGATGCCGACGCTCGCGATTGGTATAGGTCGTCGCCTGGTTGCCGAACACGATGACAACAAAGGCCAGCGTCCGCAGCGCGCCAATGTCGAACCCCAGCCGATAGAGGCCGAAAGTCAGGACGGACGTACAAAAAACCAACTCGCCAAGTCCCATGAGGACGCCGGCGACCGTCAGATTGCCGATCCGCCACGCATTCGGCATTGGCGACGGCCGGACATTGTCGGTCGTCAACGCCATGCCGAGGAAGTCGCCGGTGATCATGATCAGCACCATCAGCAACGGCGTCAGGATCGCCTGCCCGGTCATGACCAGGCCGACCGCCAGGAACAGTACCTGCACTGTCTTCTTGGTGATCGAGTTCAGCGTATAGCTCAGGATGCGCTGGAACGTCACGCGACCTACCTTGACGGCGGCGACGATGCCGGCGAGGCCAGGCTCGGTCAGCACCATGCCGGCCGCCGATTTGGCGACGTCGGTTGCGGTCGAGACCGCGATGCCCATCTGCGCCTGGCGCAGCGCCGGCGCGTCGTTGGCGCCGTCGCCGCACATGCCGATGGTATGGCCGCCCTTCTGAAACGCCTTGACGAGCTTGTACTTGTCCTCCGGCAGGACGCCGGCGAAGACCGCGAATTGCTCAGGATGGATTGCGTCGGGGATCGGCCCGGGCGGACAGATGGCGCCATCGAGTCCCACCGCCTTCGCCACGATGGCCGCGGTCGCCGGCGCATCGCCCGTCACCATCACGGTGCGCGCGCCCAACGCGTGCAATTCGCTGACGAGCTTGGCCGAGTCCGGGCGCGGCGGGTCGCTGAGCGCGATGAGTCCCGCGAGCTTCATCGCTGTCGTGCTTTCGACTGCAACCGCCAGCACTCTAAAACCCTTTGCTTCGAGTTCGTTCGCCGCCGCCGTCGCGGTCGGCGACGCTTGCGCGAGGCCGATGACCATGGCGCAGGCACCCTTCACGATGCGTTGCGGGCTTCCTGTCGAATCCGTCGCGGTCGCCTCGGACAGCTTCTTCGCCGGATCGAAGGCCGTAAACTTGATCAAGTGCGGCGCATCGGCGACGGGCTTGCTCGCGGCGGCCGCGCGAATGGCTCCGTCGACCGGGTCCTGTCCGCCGTCCGAGCTCGCCAGCGCGGCCAGCGCCAGAACATGCGCCTCGTCGAAGCCGGGCATCGGATGCACTGTCGTCACGGTCAGCGCGTTGAGCGTCAGCGTGCCGGTCTTATCGGAACACAAGACATTCATGGACGCCGCTTCATCCACGGCGGAGAGGCGGGTCGGAAGCACCCCCAGCTTTGCCAACGCGCGCGCGCCGAGCGCCGATGCGAGTGTAAAAGTGGCCGGCAGCGCCACCGGTATCGATGCCAGCACCGCCGTCAGGACGAGAGGGATGATCTCGTCGAGCGGCATCTTGAGAAACCACGCATAGCCGACCAGCAGCACGATGACGACGCCGTTGAACGCGGCGAGATTGCGCACCACGCGCAGCACCGCTTTCTGCTGAGAACTCACGACATGAGCCGTGCGGACAAGCTCGGCGGTGCGGCCGAACTTGGTGCGTGCTCCGGTCGCCGTCACCTCCGCCACCGCCTCGCCGCGCCGGACCAACGCCCCGGCATAGGTCTGCACGCCGGCGCCGGCTTCGATCGGTACGGATTCGCCGGTGAGCATGGATTGATCGAGCAGGACTTCGCCCCCGGTGAGGCGCACATCCGCGGCGACCACCGCGCCGAGCGAAAGCTTCACCACGTCGCCTGGGACCAGTTCAGCCGCGAGTATCGTCTTCCAGGCACCGTCGCGGCGGACAGATGCATTGAGCGCAAGCCGCGATTTCAGCGCTGCAAGGGTCGCCTGCGCGCGGCTCTCCTGGAATAGTCCAAGGGCGGCATTGAAGACCAAGAGGCCGGCGATAATCGCGGCTTCGACATATTTGCCGAGCGCCAGTTCGAGGACGACCGCAGCCTCAAGCATCCACGGAACCGGCGCCCAGAATTTCTCCAGCGCCATGTGCAACGGATGGAGCGCCGTATCCGGCATCGCGTTGGCGCCGAACTTCGCCAGCCGACCGCGTGCCTCGTCGCTTGTCAGGCCGCTCGGAAGATCATCCTTTGCGACCGCTGCCGATTTGGCGAGCCCAGGCCTTGCATCGGACGGCGGAGCAGTCGTGACCATGTTTTACCCTACGCTCGCCAACCTACACTCGCCAACCTCGTCGCTGGCGCATCAATAACGGGCAAGCATCTGCCGCCGCCATGGCCAGTTGGATGGCCGGCAGCCAACGCATTCGCCGGATCGTCCCGGACGTTGCAGGCTAGGCGGACACGTTCGCGTGTCCTTGAGCCCGCGATGCGCGTTACTTCATTGAGCTTCGATGTGCGCCAGCGGGGCTACAATAAGCTGCGTTACGCCGCGGCGCTCGGGCGGGCGGAAACCGCCTCGCGCCAGCGCCGCAGATTGGTCAGGTTTTCAGGCACGGCGAGCTTCGACAGCTTCATAAAGTCCACCGCGGCCAGCGCCGTAATATCGGCGACGGTAAATTGCTCGCTGGCGATATAGGGTCGACTGTTCAGCTCGATGTCGAGGAATTGCAGAAACTCGAAGATCCGCGGCTTGTTCGCCTCGCCCCAGGCCGGTACCTGCGGGTCGACCATTCGCTTCATATACGGATGCAAATGCTGGAATACGGTCGCGACCGGCGCAAGCAGGTGAAACTCGGCGCGCCGGTTCCACATCTCGACCAAGGCGCTATCGAGCGGACCGCGGCCGAACAGCGGCGGGTCCGGGTGAAGCGCCTCGATGTAGCGGCATATCGCCATCGATTCGGCAATCGCGGTGCCGTCGTCGAGGGCTAGAGTGGGAAGCCGCTGCATCGGATTGAGCGCGGCAAAGCTTTCGTTGCGGTGCTGCAAGGCGCCGATGTCCACCTGCTCGGTCGGAACCTTTATCCCTTTCTCGGCCAGGAAGATGCGCACGCGCCGCGGGTTCGGCGCCTGGCCAAAGTCGTAGAGCTTCATCGCGACCGCCCTCCCTCTTATCCCGTTGATGGCGCGACCTTATCGCGCGCGGCTCCGGCCTGCCAGCACGCCGAGCGACCCGCCTTAAGACCGCCCGAGCGGTTGTCTCGCCTTAACCCGCGGCCGGGCAAGGTCTTAAGCTTGCTCTTAAGGAATTTCGGCGACCTTTGACGCTCATCATCGCCAGCCGCGGATGGTAATGCCAAGCACGACCAGCGAACCGCGCGAGGCCGCTTCGCCCGGCGTCGCCCCCTCGACCAAGCGCCGCCTTGCCACCAAGCATGTGCGCGAAGCCCGCGATCGGCTGACCTCGACCAGCGGCACGCGGCCGGTCTTCGACTACGAATTGCTGCGCCAGTTCGCCCAGAACCGCCTGTCGGGATCGTTGGTGATCCTGCTCCTGGTTGTCACCATCGGGCTTCTTTCCAGCCTGTGGACCGGAGCGCTCACCTCAGGGGTGTGGACCGCCGGCGCGCTGATAATCCATCTGGTGATCGTCCGCACCTGCCGGCAGTTTCTCGATGAAGCCCCGGGCACCACCAATCTCCGCTCCTGGCGGCTGCGCTTCATCCTGCTCGATCTGTTCTTCGGCATGGCGTGGACCTTCATCCTCATCCATCCGGTCGGCGGCGATGAGCAGTCGGGCACCTTCATGCTGTTCGTCATGCTCTTGGTGGTGGCGATATCGAGCATGCTGGCCTCAAGCCTGCCGATCGCGGTCCTCGCCATGACCTTGCCGGTCAGCATTGCGATCGCGCTGGATTTCGCCTGCAAGGGCACACTGCACGATTACATCCTTGCCGTCATGGCGCTGGCGGCGGAAGGCTACTTTTCGCTGTTGGGTTACCGGCTCTATTCGACGACGCTGGCGACGCTCGAGGCCCGTGCCGAGAAGGACGCGCTGATCGGCGAGCTCGAGCAGTCGAAGTCGATCTCGGACGAGGCGCGGCGGCGCGCGGAAGCCGCCAACATCGCCAAATCGCGGTTCCTCGCCCAGATGAGTCACGAGCTGCGCACGCCGCTCAATGCCATCCTCGGCTTCTCGGAGGTGATGAAGGGCGAGATTTTCGGCTCGCACGCCGTGCCGATGTACAAGGACTATGCGGCCGACATCCACAGTTCCGGCGTGCATCTCCTGAACCTGATCAACGAAATCCTCGATCTGTCGCGCATCGAAGCCGGCCGCTACGAGCTCAACGAGGAAGCGGTCTCGCTGCATCGCCTCGTCGAGGATTGTCACCATCTGCTCAAATTGCGCGCCGGCAATCGCGGCATCACAATTCACGAGCTGTTCGAGCCGGATATGCCGCGGGTGTGGGCCGACGAGCGGGCGGTGCGCCAGATCTGCCTCAACCTCCTCTCCAACGCCATCAAGTTCACGCCGCAGGGCGGCGAGATCTGGCTGAAAGTGGGTTGGACGGCGTCCGGCGGCCAATACGTGAGCGTCAAGGATACCGGGCCGGGCATTCCGGAAGAGGAAATCCCAGTGGTGCTCGCTTCGTTCGGTCAGGGCTCGAATTCGATCAAGTCCGCCGAACAGGGTGCGGGCCTGGGGCTGCCGATCGCCAAGAATCTCATCGATCTGCACGGCGGCACGTTCACGCTTAAATCCAAGCTGCGCATCGGCACCGAGGTGATCGTCACCTTCCCGCCGGAGCGTGTGATGTCGGCCCTCGCTCCGATCCCCGACCACGCGCCGCCGATCCAGCCGCACGCCGACGCCTCCGCGCCTGCCGAGGGTCCAGTGCCCACGCGCCGCGCATTGTTCGGCACATAGCTCATCAGGCTTCCCCGCTGGCGCGATAGATCGAGTTTCCTTATTTTCTGTAGTGCGAGGATGGCGGTTAGGAGATGATATCCGTGCACCAACGGTTGTTGTGGTTTTTGCTGGGCGGCCTGCTCATCGGCCTTCTCATCCCGATCGCCCGCCACGGCGAAGGAACCGTCGGAACGCTGCCGAGCGCCAATTTCGGCGCGCTGGTCTACTGGGGCGCGCTGCTGGTCTTTCTCGGCGGCTCGGCGCTGGTCATGTTTCGCAGGCGTTTCGCGCAAGCGCTCATCGCCGTGTTCGTCTGGGTCGCGCTGGCGCTGATCCTGGTCGTCGGTTACGCCTACCGGTTCGAGCTGCGCAACGTCACCGACCGGGTGATGGCGGAGCTCCTCCCCGGCCACGTCATCACCCGCGGCCGCACCGTGGAGGTAGCCCGCGCCTTCAACGGCGACTTCGACGTCCACGCGGAGATCAACAATGCGCGGGTTGCCATGGTGCTCGATACCGGCGCCAGCTCGGTTGTGCTCACCCGCGAGGACGCCAAGGCCGCCGGCCTGCCGCTCGAAGTGCTCGCCTATACGGTGAACGTCGATACCGCCAACGGCCGCACCCGCGCCGCACCGGTCGTGCTCGACCGCATTGCTATTGGCGGTCTGGTCGAACGCTCGGTCGAAGCGCTGGTGGCGCAGCCCGGCCAGCTCAGGACCAGCCTCCTCGGCATGAGCTTCCTCAACCGGCTGCAGAGTTGGGAGGTACGCGGCGACCGGCTGTTGCTGCGCGGTTATCCGTAAACGGCCGGCACGTGCCATTCAAATCAGGCTGACAAGAAAGCGCAGCGAGACCAGAAGAAGATAACAGCCGAACGCGATCTCGAGCGTCCGCCGCGACAGCCGATGGGCGAGCCGGGCGCCGTATGGCGCGATGAAGCTGGAAACTGGTGCCATCACCACCAGCCCAATGAGCGAAACGAAGCCGAGCGAGAATGGCGGCAGCAGCGCTTGGTGCGGAAGGCCGGCGAGGATATAGCCTATCGTGCCGGCGATGGTGACCGGCACGCCGAGCCCCGCCGAGGTCGCCACCGCATTGTGGATCGGCTTGCCATAGACCGTGAGCACGATGGTCGACAGCGCGCCGCCGCTCACCCCCATGAGCGATCCGCCAAGTCCGATGCCGAATCCGTAGAGCGCCATCGGCACGGCGCCGGGCAGGTCGGCGCCAAGGTTCCAGCGATCGCCGGCGAACAGGAATTTTACCGCGACAAAGCTCGCGGTGACGACGAACGCGAGCACGAAGACGGTGGGGGGCGCGAACGCCGCGATCACCGCGCCGCAGCCGACCCCGAGGACGGCGGGAAGCGCCCACAACCTGATCACGCGGGGGATGACCAGCCCCTTGGCGCGATGGGTGAGATAGGAGCGGATCGCCGTCGGCACGATGACGGCAATCGAGGTGCCGACGCAAAGCTGCATGCGCACCTCCTCCGGCACGTCCAGCGTGCGAAAGACCTCGTACAGCACCGGCACGATGACCGAGCCGCCGCCGACGCCGAACAGGCCGGCGAGAAGGCCGGTAATCACGCCGCCGACGACGATGGCCGCCGCCAGCCAGATAATTTCATTCAGCCCGACGCTGAAGAACATCTTGCCGTACTTCCAAGATCAGGCAGCGATGTGCGCCAATTCGCGGTCGCAGTCCGCGACGAGACCGATCGCTTCGATCAGAAATTCGGCGCCGGCGTTAGGCGTCGCCGCGGCACCGGCGAGATGCCGGCGGAAAGCACGCGCCCCCGGCACGCCGCGGAACAGGCCATGCAGATGCCGGGTGATGGCGTGGAGCCGCGTGCCTTGCTCGAGCTCGCGCGCGATATAGGGAAGCAACGCCGCCGCGGCCTCTTTCGGCGAAGCAAAGCGCGCGGCTTCGGCAAAGAACAACGGATCGACGGCGAGGAGCCGCCACGGCTCCTGATAGGCGGCGCGGCCCAGCATGACGCCGTCGACGTGGGACCGGTGCGCCAGCGCGTCCTCGACGCCGCCGATGCCGCCGTTGAGAACGACGGTGAGGCGCGGGTGCGCGGCCTTCAGCCGATAGACGCGCCCATAATCGAGCGGCGGCACCTCGCGGTTCTCCTTCGGCGACAGGCCGTTGAGCCAGGCCTTGCGGGCGTGCACGATGAGCGCGTCGGCGCCGGCTTGTTCGACGGCTTGCGCAAAAATTTCGAGCGCGTCTTCCGGGTCCTGGTCGTCGATGCCGATGCGGCACTTCACCGTGACCGGCACCGCGATGGTCGCTTTGAAGCGGCCGTCCTGCACCCGGTCGGAGGGGCAGCCGACATTGAGGTTGATCGCGTCGAAGCCCAAGTCCGCGCCGATGCGCGCACACGCCGCAAGCGCCCACGGCTCGGCGCCGCCGAGCTGCAGCGCCAGCGGATGCTCGGCCGGATCGAAGCGCAACAGCCGTGCGCGGTCGCCGTGCAGCACCGCGCCGGTGGTCAGCATTTCGGTGTATAGCAGCGCCCGGCGCGTCAGCAGGCGGTGGAAGAACCGGCAATGCCGGTCGGTCCATTCCATCATAGGGGCGACGGAGAAACGCCACGACAGACTGGACGGAGATTTTTCTTTAATTTCCGGCATTTGATAACTTTTCGTTACTTTTTCGTCGTACCGATTTTCGGCTCGTTTGGGGTCGATTTTGACTCATTTCGGCGTCCGTGGTACGACGGCGTCGTACTTTTGGCCTAAATGTCGTACCGAAACACTCGATTGGACCGACTCGGAAATCGACAGGACCGACTGGGTACGACAGTCCGACAAAGTACGACAAAAACCGTCGGCTGGAACGACGAGCTGACTACGCCGACCGAGACCAGTACGACAAACAGCAAAATCCGTTCAACATCAAGATGATGCCAGCACTCCGATGGGCACGATAATAGGACGAACGCGCAAAGACGGCTCCAAGGCCTTCACCGCCCAGATCGTCATCAAGAAAGGTGGCGTGATCGTTCACCGCGAGGCCGAAACCTTCGACCGCAGGCAAGCCGCCAACGCCTGGGTGGTGAAACGCGAGGCCGAGCTCAAGCGCCCGGGCGGTCTGGAGCAAAAGGAAGACCCCAGCCTCTCCGCCGTCATCGATCGCTACATCGCGGAATCGAAGGGCGTGGTCTTGGGTACCAAGGCGCAAGTGCTCAAGACCATCAAGAATAGCGACCTCGGCGAGGTGAAATGCAGCGACATCACCAGCCACGCTCTGGTGTCATTTGCTCAAGACCTTAACAAGAATGTCACCCCGCAAACCTGCGGCAATTACTTTTCCCATCTGTCGAATATTTTCGCGGTTGCGAGGCCCGCATGGGGCTATCCGTTATCGCGGCATGAATTCGACGATGCGGTAACCGTCGTTAAAAAGCTCGGACTGATCAGAAAGGGCAACGAGCGCACTCGCCGTCCGACACTTGAAGAACTGGACCGGCTGATGGAGCACTTCGGCCGCGTCCAAGAGAACCGCCCCGCCTCCCTTCCCATGCAAAAGATCGTCACCTTCGCGCTGTTTTCCACGCGCCGGCAGGAAGAAATAACGCTG
Organism: Xanthobacteraceae bacterium; assembly: GCA_050010955.1. Lineage (GTDB taxonomy): Bacteria > Pseudomonadota > Alphaproteobacteria > Rhizobiales > Xanthobacteraceae > BOG-931. Next base: position 16,245 of record JBEKJZ010000084.1, read on the forward strand.
TTACGCTGGGACGACCTGGACCAGGATCGCATCCTCGTCCGCGACATGAAGCATCCCGGCGACAAGAAGGGCAACAACGTCTACTGCGAGTTACCGCCCGAGGCGCTCGCGATCATCAAATCGATGCCACGTGGCGAACCGGCGATTTTCCCCTACTCTACCGACGCCATCAGCGCCGCATTCACGCGCGCATGCAAAATCCTCGGCATCGAAGATCTGCGGTTTCATGATCTTCGGCATGAAGGAATTTCGCGCTTGTTCGAAATGGGGAGGACCATTCCGCAGGCGGCGGCTGTTTCAGGCCACCGCAGTTGGACCAGTCTTAAGCGATACACGCATATTCGACAAAGCACGGATAAGTACGAAAACTGGAAATGGAAAGCTCGCCTCGTTGTTGGCTGATCCATGGCCAACAGCCTTCTAAGCTGAAGGTCGCAGGTTCGAATCCTGCCGGGGTCGCCAATTGAAACAAACACTTACTGGGGATTGGCCAGCCGGTGTTTAATCCTAAAACCTCATCAAGGTACACAGCTGGGTGCACGGCCCTACGGCCCGCCTTTTTGCGGCCGGGCGTTGAACGGCGCAGACCACCGCCGCATGGGAAAAGACTACGCTCATTGGTCGCATGGCCGCGCTACATCGCTAAGGCCATCCGCGCCGCGTTACGGCATCAAGCCAAGCAAGTGCGTAGTGCCGCTGCGTTGAGAGGGTCACAGCCGGGCCAGGGCAGCCCACCAAACCCACCGCCCTGCCCGCCACGGGCGGCTTCTGGCCGACTGCCGGTCGCGGCGGCGGCGTAGTAAGATCGCACCGAACCAACAGCACGATTTCGCGATTGCAGTAATGCGCGCTTCACAAAAATTGACCCTGACCGACGCCGTCGCGCGTGAGCTGCAAAGACGCTACAGCTTCAATGAAATCGACACTTACCTTGCCGAGTTCGAAGTCTCTACGTCCCACAGCCCCGCTAATTTTGGCAGCAAGGCCAATTACGTAAAAACAACACTACGCGGCATCGAGACTGCCACGCTCGTGAAGATGGCCGAGGACCTGGAGATCAGCGTCCCCACCGCGCGAGCCGCCGTCCTAAGACCGCCGCGTAATTGGCCAGACGAAAGTAAATTCAGACTTTTCATTAGTCACATATCCGCTGCCAAGGACAAAGCTACTCGCCTGCGTGATTGTCTTATACCAATCCTCAGATTGACTGACCGACGACGGCCCAGTCGCGGTATGCGACGGACATGATTTTCCAGGGCTGATCGGTGAGGGTGTTCCAGGCGTAGCAGCAGTGATCGACGATG
>JBEKJZ010000085.1:0-25738 GCA_050010955.1 Xanthobacteraceae bacterium
AATCGCTCCTGGTGGCAATGCGGGCATAGTCGAACCCGGATAATGACCGTGGATTAACCACCGCGCCCAGACCACTACGCTCCAGACCTAAGATCGTTTTGACACGGCCAAGACCCTGAGCGGTCCTCGATGCGTGGGCACAGGCTGCCCGAGTGGTCAAAATTGCTCAGACCACCTTCTCGGACTGTGAAAACCTAATATCATCAGGAGACTCACGAACGTGAGACCCCGCTGGATCGTCGCCAAAGCGCAAGGCCTGGAAACCGACGTCCGGTTTCGTAAACGACTGATTTGTAATCAAAAGGAGTTTTGCAGTCTCGGTTTTGAAATTCAGTTTTAATCCGGGTGTGTCTCCAAGTAATGAAGTTGGGACACGGCAAGGGATGACAGAATGACCATCGAATATTCGCCGTCGAATGCGAGTGCGCCACTGAGCGTTATTTTTGATACGGGCGAGCGCCGTACTGTCGCTAGCTATGAATTGGAACTGAAAAGACACAGACGCACTGAAAGCTGGCTGCGGCAGGAACTTGCCCGGGAAGAGGCTCTGCTGTGCCAAAGGGAAGGGTTAATCCAGCGACAGACGGTCTTGAGCCAGGAGTCCGATCACCGGCTGTTGAACGGCCTTCAAATGATCGTAAGCCTGCTTTCACTGCAAAGCCGGACGACGGAGAGCGCCGAGGTGGCTTTGCAGCTGGCCTCCGCGGCCGATCGCATTGCCACGATCGGACGCATTCACCATCGTCTCCACTCGTTCGATGGCGTGGAAACCTTTGCGATCAAACAATTCCTTGACGATATTTGTCGCGATTTTTCCATCATGCTGTCCTCGGAGCACCTGAAGCGGACCGTTGTCGCGGAAGGAATCGAAATCGAGGTGCCGGCCGTTACGGCCATTCCGCTCGGCTTTATCGCCAACGAACTAATCACCAATGCCGTCAAATACGGTACCGGCCGGATCACGGTTAGCCTCGAACCCAATTCCGAAACGAACTACGCGCTGTCCGTTGCCAACGACGGACCAGCTTTGCCGGATGGATTCGATCCCGCCGCTTGCAAAGGACTGGGAATAAAAATTATTCGGTCTCTGGTCGAACGGATCGGCGGTGAATTGCGGATTGGTCGAGGCGATGTGAGCCAAGGCACGCGATTTACGGTGCTGTTCTCCTGATTGTCTACAAATCGGGTGCCATCTTCCGATTAGTGAAACTTGAACGGAAGTCGTCAGCCTCATTCCACCACCCCGTCAACGCCGTAGAGAAAAAATGAGGTTAGTCCTTCTCCGCAAAGCACCGCCTTGCCCTCCGTTCTTGCGACGCAGTCATCCCGGCAGCCCGAGCCAGCGCCTTTGCCTGCACCATACCCAACTGGCCCACATAGGCACGGACCGTTGCGCAATTGATGTGCGAAGATTCGCTCCGGGCTGCCTGACCCGAACTATGGTAAGCGTGATGTGGCTTGGCCGACGCCGGGCTCCCGGCAGCGACGAAGATCAGTATGAGCAGCGCAGTTTTCATCCGGGTCTCTCTCTCTCCAAGAGTCGCCGCTGCCGCGAGCCAGCGATTTCGCTTAGCGTGCGGGAGATTGGCTCGATCCACAGCGGAGCACACGCTGCGTGTGAAGAACTTTATTGGATGGTGGTTTCGCTCCGGCAGACGTAACCTGGGCGTCCCGCTCTCGCCTGGGCGCGGGAATGCGTTCGGGTCACCAAATACCTCGCCTGCGACCCCAGTATCCGCCGCCGCCGCCAAACAGCAGCAATAATACAACGATGATTAGGATCAATTCCATGGGAAGTCTCCGTTGATGATGATGGTTTTATTTGCCGCGCACCGCATCCTTCAATCCGCCGATCGCGTTTTGCACCTTGCCGGCAGCCTTGTCGGCCTTGCCGTCGGCTTCTAGTTTCTTGTCGCCGAGGACCCTCCCGGCGGCTTCTTTCACGGCCCCCTTGGCCTGCTCTGCGGAGCCTTTGATTCGATCTTTATCCATTGCGGTATCCTCGCTGTTTTATTTGTTGGGTCGGGTGGGACACTCGCCGTCCCGATGGTTGGCAGAATGCGCGCTTGGTATTCTTGAATCTGTATAGAATTGACCAGTGCGGGCTGATTTACCGGTGAAGGTGCCCATCCCATTTCGCGTTCGGGGCGCTGCGGCAAGCGGATTTCCCCTTCTTGCTCGGTCGCGGAAGGTGCATCGCAGCGGCCAAGATTACCGCTGTCGGCAGTGATCAATTTTGCCCAGTCAATCTGGCCCGGATCAGCGTAAACTTACACTAATTTCCCGTTAGGCTGAGGCAAGCGATGCAAGTCACCAGGGATTGGGAACTTGGCAGGGAGTGCCTTAAACATGCGTTGGTGCTCATGGAGGCGGCGAAGGAAGCTCCGGAATCCGTTGACCAATTGCTTTTCGTCGCCGAGTTGTGGATGAAGCTGGCCGCTATAGAAAACGCCATCAACGGCGATATCGATCATGCCCATAAGTCGAATTAGTTCCAATAAGCGGCAGCCGACCTCAGTTTGGGGCCGCCCCTGCCTCCAACACGGCCGCCTCAGAAAACATATTTCGGGCTTGCAGCGATGCGGTGCGGCACCGGGAATTTTTCAAACGAAACCTCTGCGGGTGGAGGGCCTGCAATGAAATCCCCAGCAAAGCGAGATAAAGCAAAGCTCGCGTTTGATCCCAAAGTATTTCTCGGAAAAGTGAGCGCGGGTGTCGCCGTTTCCAATTATCGGAAGGGTCACATTATCTACACCCAGGGCGCATCCGCGGATTCGGTTTTCTATATTCAAAGCGGCAAGGTTGAGAAGACTGTCCTCTCCGAACAGGGCAAAGAAGCCGTGGTCGCATTTTTTGGAATGGGCGATTTTTTCGGCGAAGGCTGCCTGACTGGACAGCCGTTACGTCTGGCAACAGTTTGTGCTGCGGCGGAGTGTGTGATCGTGCGGATATCAAAAGCGGAGATTAAGCGCGTAATCCACGAAGAGCCAGCGTTTGCTGAGTTGTTTATTGCGCACCTCTTGGCTCGTAATAGCCGTGTCGAAGCTGATTTGGTCGATCAATTGTTCAATTCAAGCGAGAAACGCTTGGCACGGATGCTTCTGCTTCTGGCGAATTTTGGCAAGGAAGGCCAGCCGTTGCCGATCATAGCAAAAATCAGCCAAGAAACGCTGGCGGACATGATCGGCACCACGCGATCTCGCGTCAGTCATTTTATGAACAAATTTCGGGACCTCGGCTTCGTCAAATACCATGGCCAACAAATTGAAATCCACAGCTCCTTGTTGGACGTGGTTCTTCACGATCAGCCGCAGATTAAGGGCTGAGGCTTTGAAGACCTTTGAGCAACTATTTGCTGCGGTGCAGGAGGCCGTTCTTGATGCGGTGGACGGTGCCCGCTCCCAGCAACGAAGTGCCCTAGGTGATCGTTGCGATCGAATCACATCAGGGAGCCATCGACATGCAAGTCACCACGATCGGTTTGGATATGGCCAAAAACGTGTTTCAAGTTCACGGGATCGACGCGGCCGAGAAGGTGGTCGTTCGGAAGCAATTTCGGCGCAGCCAGGTGCTGGAGTTCTTCAAGGCGCTGCCGCGCGTGCCTTATCGGCATGGAGGCATGCGCCACGGCCCATTATTGGGCGCGTGAACTCACGAAGCTTGGTCACAAGGTTCGTCTGATGCCGGCGAGGGATGTGAAGGCCTATGCGCAACAAGAACGATGCTGCTGACGCTGAGGCGATCTGCGAGGCGGTGCGCCGCCCAACCATGCGTTTTGTGCAGGTCAAACTGCTCACCAGGGACGAGGCACGGCGGATGGCGGTCAATTTCGCCAAGCTACGGAGTTGCTAGGACGGAAGCTGGTGGCTCCCGGTTAACTCTTTGTGCCGGCCACCCGAGGCAGAGGGCTGTTAGTACTGTACGCAATTTTACGGATCAGCTTAGACAATTAGACAGCGGCCGCCTCTAAAGGGAAAAGGTGCAGGAACTCTCTGAACAGGTGGCACATGCGGTACTTCTTCGACCTCAAAAATCAACGGGAGTCCGTACTCGACTTTAGAGGCGAGGAATTCGGCCACCACGACGCGGCGATCGACTTTGCCAAGGCCATCGCGACTGACATGACACACCGAATATCCGCAGAGTGGTTGGGCTGGTCGGTGGAGGTGTGGAACGCCACTGGGCTCAAGCTGGTTGCGGTGCCGGTCGGAAATGCGGAGGCGGCTTAGAATGTGGTTGGCCCTGGGCGGGAGCAGCCGCACGGGCTCAAGTCAGGTAGCCTCGCCTAGACCATTTTGTGCAGCGCCGAAGGCAATCCCACCATCAAATTCGATGTTTCATCTTGACAACGCCTAGCCGACTGGCGAATCAATGTCGCATTCCAAGAAAGAAAAAATGGAACCTTCGTGAGACAGGGAGGAGCAAGGATGATTTTCGGAGCGGATGCGCGCCGTCACGCGGCAGTGTGTTCCCGCTTGGCGGAAGAATGCGAAGATAAGCATTTAGCAGAGAGATTGAGAGACATGGCGTCGAATTTGCTCGCCAAAGCTGACGAGCTTGAAGAATTACCAAGCGAAAGACGACGTAAGGGTCGATGGCGTATTGCGGCGTGAGCATCGCCACTCATCCCGCGTGGGACAACGCAATTACATCTCCCCCTCGCCAGGGTTAAAATCGGAAGTCGGAATGCAGCCGGCCAGTTTTGGTCGTAATGGATCATTGTTAACGTCGTCACAGAGCACCGGCGTCTTTGCGCCAGTGTCCAATGCACCTCCGCCGCCTGGGCCGACATACGCCATGAACGACATGAACGATAACGCCGCCAACCCTGTGACCAGCGTCAAACCTATTATTTTGAGTGCTGCGCGCATGTTTCTCTCCCACGTCCAAAATATGTCGTAAGGGAACGCTTTGCGTTAGCATTGAACAAAATAGTGCAATTACGCCGTAGTGATGTGATGACGAACACAGGTTTTCTATTTGTATGAACTTCCCTAACCCTGCGAAAACCATTCGCCGCTAGCATATTGCCGCGTGAGCGCGCGCCAATCGACCGCCGCTGTAAGCATCGCGTCGGGCAAAAAGGACCCCGACAGTCGACCGGTCGGGGCCAAGGCCCTCTGCCGGCCCGCTGGTCGAGGGAGGATGACCGCGCCAGATGCAATGCGCGGGGCCGCGATGGGACTGCGCCAATGTCCGGAGTCAGCGGTAAAGCGGACTAAAAAAGGGGCGCAGCCGGCAACTTGTTTTATGAGTACACGGCCTGGAGCTCTGCACTCGTGTATTTTGTGCAACGAAGAATTGACTTATCCGCGCGCCATGCGGCGCAGAGCCTGCGGCGGTTGACCGAAAGTGCGGAGAAAGGCGCGTCGCATCCGCTCGGGGTCACCGAAGCCGACCTTGACGGCGATGCTGTCGATCGGTTCGATACCCGCTTCAATTCTTTCGCGCGCCGCTTCGACTCGCAGGCGCTCGATGGCCTTGGCCGGCGTGACGCCCGTTTCAGCCGCGAAGGCACGGGAAAAATGGCGCGGGCTCATCGCCGCCTGATCGGCTAATCGCTCCACGCCGAGCGATTGATGCAAGCGCTCGCGCGCCCAGCTCAAGAGCGGGCCGAACCGCGCCTCCGGCCGGCCGAGTTCCAACAGCGCCGAGAACTGCGATTGGCCGCCCGGCCGCCGGTAATAAACGACGAGCTGTTGGGCTGTGAGTTTGGCAATCTCCTCGCCGAGGTCCTCCGCGATCAGCGCCAGCGTCAGATCGATGCCGGCAGTGATCCCGGCCGATGTCCAGATTGGCCCGTCTTTCACGTGGATGCGGTCCGGCTCCACCCGCACTTTTGGAAAGCGGCGCGCGAATTCCGCTGTGCGGGACCAGTGAGTGGTGGCGCGCCGCCCGTTTAGCAGGCCGGCGGCCGCCAAGATAAACGCGCCTGAACAGACGCTGGCGACGCGACGCGCGCGACCGGCAGCGCGGCTGACGAATGCAACGATGCGCTCATCCTGAAAAGCCGCGCGGGTGCCGTCGCCGCCAGCTACCACCAAAGTGTCATACGACGCCCTGGGACGGAAGGCGGATGCGGCGATCGCAGCGCTCGATGAACTCGATGTCAGGCCGCGCTCGGCCGCGATCACTTCGAGCGCATAGGCGCCCTCGCAATAGCGGCCGGCAATCTCGAAAGCGGCGATCGGCCCCGCCGCATCGAGAATCTGGAAACCGTCGAAGATCAGAAAACCGATCCGGCGCGCCATTCAGATGGGCATGGCTGAAATTGAGGGAACATTGTCATTTCGGACACACCTTAGACCTGCGACAATACCGCCGTCAAATGCGCGGGAGACGCCAATGGCCGGCAGCCTATTCCGTATCGTCGAAGCAATTTATCCAGGCATGACTCAGCTCGATTTCACCGCACCGCACACGGTCTTCAGTCGCATTCCGAATACCGAGACCATTGTCGCCTCCGAGGCCGGCGGGCCGATCGAGTCGGAGAGCGGCCTCGTCTTCGCCGGCACGCGCCGGCTCGGTGAGATCGATCGCTGCGATCTGATCTTCTTTCCCGGCGGCCTGGTGGTGACGGAAGCGATCAACAACGCGGCGTTCATGGCGCAGGCGCGGCGCCTCGCCGCCGGCGCGCGCTATCTGACGTCGGTCTGCACCGGCTCGCTGGTTCTCGCCGCCGCCGGTCTGTTGACGCGCAAACGCGCCGCCTGCCATTGGGCTTGGCGGGACATGCTGACCCTGTTCGGCGCAATCCCCGATGCTGACCGCGTGGTACGGGACGGCAATATTATCACCGGCGGCGGCGTCACGGCCGGCATGGACTTCGCCCTGGTGGTTGCGGCCGAACTCGCGGGCGCGGGCTTCGCCCAGGCGCTGCAGCTCGCTCTGGAATATGCGCCGGCGCCGCCGTTCGATTGCGGTCGCCCGGAGACGGCGCCGCCGGAAATTCTAGCCGAGGTCAGGAGCCGCATGGCCGCGATCATGCCGAAGCGTCTTGCCGAAGCGCAGGCGGCGGCGGCGCGTTTGGCGTCATCGCCGTAAGAGATATTCGGCCAAGTGATACGAGATCGCACGCTCGAATACGCAACCAACGGCCAACCGGAATGCGCTCTTAATGCCCGGCCATATGGCGGCCGATTTCGGTCAGATCGGCTTCGCTGGCACGCGCTTCGTAGACCAGGGCGCCGTGGAACATCACGACGATGCGGTCGGAAAGCTCGAGAAGCTCGTCGAGGTCTTCGCTGACCAGCAGCACTGCGGCGCCGCGGTTGCGTGCCGCCATGATCTCGGCGTGGATCTGCGCGACCGCGGCAAAATCCAATCCGAAGCACGGATTGGCGGCGACCAGGATGTCGACTTCGCCGCCAAGTTCGCGCGCCAGCACGGTGCGCTGCACGTTGCCGCCGGAAAGTTCGCCGATCGGGGTATCGTCGGAGCGGGTCTTGATCTTGTAGAGCCCGATCTTGCGTATCGCCTCTTCATGGAATTTCGCCCGATTGAGCCACCAGCCGCCATAGGCGAACGGCGACCGGTCGAACTCGCGGAAGGCGAGATTGTCGGCGACGCTCATGCGTGCGACGCAGGCGTTCTTCAACGGCTCCTCGGGAAGAACCGACAGGTGATCGTGCCGCATTTCCTCGCGGGTCGCATAATAACGCTCGCCCTGCAGATAGATTTGGCCGCTCTCGGCCTCGCGCTGGCCGGCGAGGACTTCGATGAGCTGGCGCTGGCCGTTGCCGGACACCCCGGCAACGCCGACGATCTCGCCGCCGCGGATCGACAAGGACACGTCGCGCACCGCCGGCTGGCCGCCGTCGTCGAGCGCATGCAAGTTCTCGATGTCGAGTCGTGGCGCGCCGAACTCGCCGGTGCGCGGCGGCTGCACCGTCAGTTCCTCGGCGCCGATCATGGCGCGCGCCATGGCGTCGGGGTTCAAATCCTTGACGTGCCCCTGCCCCGCCAATTTGCCGCGCCGCAGGATGGTCACTTCGTCGGCGAATGCCATGACCTCGCGGAATTTGTGAGTGATCATCAGAATTGTCAGAACGCCCCGCGCCACCATGTCGCGCAGCATGCCGAGCACTTCGTCGGCCTCGCCGGGGGTGAGCACCGAAGTCGGCTCATCAAGGATGAGAAAGCGACGCTGCAGATATAGCTGCTTGAGGATCTCGCATTTCTGCCGCTCGCCGGCGGAGATCGCCGACACCTTGGCGTTCAGCGGCACGCGAAACGGCATGCGCGACAGAAATTCATCCAGCGCCTTACGCTCGCGCGTCCAATCCACCACGGCCGGCACGTGGTCGCGCGCCAGCACAAAATTCTCGGCCACCGTCATCGCCGGCACCGAGGTGAAATGCTGATAGACCATGCCGAGGCCGAGCGCATGCGCGGCGCGGGGATTGCCGATGATCTCCTGGCGCTCGTCGACGATGAGTTCGCCGCCGTCGGCCTGGTAATAGCCCATGATGCATTTGACCAGCGTCGACTTGCCGGCGCCGTTCTCGCCGAGCAGCGCGTGGAACGTACCGGTTCTTACCTTCAACGACACCTGATCGAGCGCAGCGAACTCACCGAAGCGCTTGGTCATGGCGATGGCTTCGACGCCGAAGGTCTTCTTGCCCGCGGTCGGCGGGGGAAGCCCGCCGGGCGGGATGAGGGTCGCCATTTCGCTCACGCGATGACCTCAATGAATTTCGCCGAATCGGAAACAGCGCCGAACACACCGCCCTGCATCTTGATCATCTTCAGCGCGTGGTCGTGGTTGCCCATGTCCGTGGCCCCGCAGCAGTCCTCCAGCAACAGGCACTCGAAGCCGCGGTCATTGGCCTCGCGCATGGTGGTGTGCACGCACACGTCGGTGGTGATGCCGGTGAGCACGATGTTGTCGATGCCGGCCAACCGCAAAAGGAGCTCGAGGTCGGTGGCGCAGAACGAGCCCTTGCCCGGCTTGTCGATGATCGGCTCGCCCTTACGCGGCTTAAGCTCGGGGATGATCTCCCAGCCGGGCTCGCCGCGCACCAGGATGCGGCCGCAGGGTCCCGGGTCACCGATGCCGGCGCCGATCTGGCGCGAGCGCCAGCGTTTGTTGGCCGGCAGATCGGCGAGGTCGGGGCGATGGCCCTCGCGGGTGTGAATGACATGGAAGCCTTTGGCCCGCGCGGCGGCGAGCGTGCGCTTGATCGGCTCGATCGGCGCCCGGGTCAGTGACAGATCGTAACCCATTTTGTCGACATAGCCGCCGACGCCGCAGAAGTCGGTCTGCATGTCGATAATGATGAGCGCGGTATTTTTCGGCCGTAGGTCGCCGTTGTAGGGCCACAGATAAGGATCAGCCGCCACGTAACGTTCAGAACTCTCAGCTTCTTGGCGCGCCAGTTGGGGCATGACTCACCTCGTAATCGACAGCTCTGCGGGCGCACCGATCAGCGTGCGTTTGGGCGAGCAGGTTGCGATCATGATCAGCAAAGTCAAAATGTAGGGTGCGGCATTGAACAGATGATAGCCGTGGCTGTAGCCGACCGATTGCAGCGCCGGACCAAGTGCCGCGGCGCCGCCGAACAGGATCGATGCAGCCAGGCACAGCATGGGATTCCAGCGCGCAAAGATGACCAGCGCCACCGCGGTAATGCCCTGACCGCTGGAAAGCCCCTCGTTCCAGCTGCCGGGATAGTAGAGCGACAGGAATGAGCCGCCGATCCCGGCCAGAAAGCCACCGAACATGGTTGCGCGCAGACGAATGAAATTCACCGAGTAGCCCATCGCCAACGCGGCGTCGGCGCTTTCGCCGGCGGTGCGAATGATCAAGCCCCAGCGCGTGGTGCGCAGCGCCCAGACTAAGACCGGCGCCAGCGCCACGCCGATGAGGAAAAGCGCATTGATGCGCAGCGCCGCATGCAGTTGCGGAATATCGGTCCACCAGCCGAGATCGATCGAAGGAAGTCGCGGTGCCGTCGGCTCGATCAGCGGCTTGCCGAGATAGAACGCCAAGCCGACGCCGAACAGCATCAGCGCGATGCCGACGGCAATATCGTTGACGCGCGGCAGCCCGCAGATGCCGGCATGCAGCGCCCCCATGCCCGCGCCGGTGATTCCGGCTGCAAGCACGCCGAGCCACGGCGAGCCGGTGAGATACGAGATGCCGTAGCCGGCCATCGCGCCCATCACCAGCGTGCCTTCGAGGCCGAGATTGATGCGGCCGCTCCGTTCGGTGATGCATTCGCCGAGGCTGACGAAGATAAATGGTGTGGAGACGCGCACGGCGCCGCCAAGCACCGCGACCGGCACCGTCCACAAACCGATGTCGCCCGCGCCCGCCACCTTAGGATGCCTTGTCCTTGAAAAAGCTCCAGCGGCCGTAAAGCGTGTCGCTGGCCAGCACCATGACAAAGATCATGCCTTGCAGCACCAGAACCGAGGCATCCGGCAAGCCGAGTCGACGCTGTAACAGCCCGCCGCTGGCGCCGATGCCGCCGAGCAGGATGGCGACCGGGATGACGGCCAGCGGGTTTTGCCGGGCCAGGAACGCCACCAGGATGCCGGCGAAGCCGTAGCCCGCCGCAAGATTAGCGTTGGTGCGCCCTTGCACCGCCGCAACCTCCATCATGCCGGCAAGCCCGGCCGCGGCACCGGCCAGAAAGCAGATGATGAGAATGAGCTTGCCGACGCTCAGCCCCACGACCTTGGCGGCGCGGATGTTGCCGCCGGCGACGCGCGCGGCAAAGCCGAACACCGTGTGGTAGATCAGGATGTAGGACAGGATCGCGGCGATGATGCCGAACACAAAGCCCCAGTGTACGTCGGTGCCCGGGATACTGCCGATCATATTTGCGGCGCCGATTTCAGGTGTCGACGGCTTATTGAGGCTGGTCGGGTCGCGCATCGGACCCTCGACCAGAAAATTGAGAATTGCGAGCGCGATATAGACGAGTAACAGGCTCGAAATCGTTTCATTGACCCCGCGATACTGGCGCAACGCACCAGCGGCGCAGCGGGCATCGCCAACGCCGCGCTCGTGGCGCAAAGCGCGCCGATCAACAACGCGCCCTCCCCGCCGATGATCACCATGCCGAGTTGCGCCGGGAGCGCGGTGCACAGCGCGGTGAGGATGAGCGGCGCGGCGCGGGTGAGCGTGTTCTGCCAGGAGAACCAGGTGCCGAACGCGCCCTGATACATGTAGAAATACAGATCGAGCGGGTTCTTCCCGAACAGCGTGACAAAGATGCCGAACAGAACGAGCGAACCCGCCAGAGCGAGCGCGGGGATGACGATATATTCCGCCGCGCCGCCGAATTTCCGGCCAAAAGGGGGTAGGCGAAGAAGCTCGCCTACCCCGGTTTTGGCAACAGGTGCGCCGACATCGGCCTTCACGAAGTCGCTCCGATCACGCCCTCGACTAGATAACCCATCTTTTCCAGCTCGGGATCGGTCTGGCCGCGGGACACGCCGGCGGCGATGACGGTGGCGCCCTTGTTGTCGACGATCGGTCCTTTGAAGATGACATAAGTCCCGGCGGTCAGGCCGGCCTTGACCTCGTCGGCCTGCTTGCGCGCGGCGTCCGGAACCATCGCGCCATACGGCGAAACCTTGACGATCTCTTCCTTCAAGCCGCCGCGGTAGAAGTTCGGAATGGTCTCGCCCGACGTAAACATCTTGACGAAGCGCGGATACAGCACTTCCCAGTTCCACTCCGCGCCGGTGAGATAGGCTTTCGGCGCAAGCACGGCCTGATTGACGTGATAGCCGGTCACCATGGCGCCGCGCCGGGCCGCGTTCTCGACCACGGTCTTCGGGCCGTCAACGTGGCAAGTGATGACGTCGACGCCTTGGTCGATGAGGCTGTTGGTGGCTTCGGCCTCTTTCACCGGCATCGACCAGTCGCCGGTAAAGATCACCTGGGTGGTGATTTTCGGATTGGCGAGCTTGGCGCCGAGCGTCCACGCATTGATGTTGCGCAACACTTGCGGAATGGGCTTGGCGGCGACGAAGCCGAGCTTGCCGGATTTCGACATCGAGCCGGCGACGATGCCGGCGACGTGCTGCGCCTCGTCGATGTAGCCGAAATAGCTGCCGGCGTTTTTCGGATCCTTGTCCGTCCACAGGCCACCGCAGTGCTCGAAGCGAAGCTTCGGGAACTTCAACGCCATCTTGATCATGTGCGGGTTGTAGTAGCCGAACGAGGTCGGGAACAGCAGCGTGGCGCCGTCGAGATTGATCATCGACTCCATAGTTTTTTCGACCGCATCGGTCTCCGGGACCTTCTCTTCCTCTACGACCTTGATGCCGGGCATCTTCTTGAGCGCGGCCGCGCCGGCCGCATGGGCTTGGTTGTAGCCGTAGTCGTCGCGCGAGCCGACATAGATGAAACCGACGGTGGTGTCCTTGGCGAAAGCCCGGCTCAGCGGCAGAGCGGTGCCGAGGGCCAAAGCAGCCGTCCCTTTTAGGACGCGGCGGCGTGAGATGTTGTCGAGGTTCATTGCATGCTCCCTGTATGCACGCGAGCGCTGGCGGCGCCGCTGGTTGCCGGCCATCAGGACGATGGGCGATCTCCGGTTGGCGATAAGCGCAATCGCAAGGCCCATGCCAGCGACAGAACCGCTATGGCTCATCCATACCGCTTTGAAACCGCTTGTGATTTTCTGATAAGGAGGGCGGAGGATGAGGCCCCTTACCAAACCCCGCAGGTATCTGATTAAAAATTAGGCAGACTCATAACTATTCTGTGCACGCCGAAGAGCGGCACGGTAGAGCCCACGAATGGCTAGGCGACGCGGACCTGAGCGAGAAAGCGCTCGACTTCGGCTCGCAGCCGATCCGATCGCTCCGCAAATCCAATGCCAGCGTTGAGCACGGCGTTGGCAAGCTCGCCGGCCTTGGTCGCGGCATCGGAGACATGAACAACGCTTGCCGAAACCTCGCGCGTCCGTTCGGCAGCGGCGTTGGCGCTGCGGGCAATTTCCTTGCTCACGGCGTCCTGTTGCTGCACCGCCACGGAAATGTCGGTGGCATTGTCATTGAGCTGTGTAATCGTGCCGGCGACTGTCTTCATCGCTTGGACGACCTGCGATGTGGTCAGTTCAATCGATGTAATTTGCTGGGTAATGTCTCCTGTCGCCTTCTCGGTCTGCGCGGCGAGGCTCTTGACCTCCTGCGCGACGACGGCAAAGCCGCGTCCGGCGTCGCCGGCACGCGCCGCCTCGATCGTCGCGTTGAGCGCGAGAAGATTGGTTTGCGCGGCGACGTCGCGGATCAGATGGCTCACGGTATTGATCTGGTTGACCGACGCCACCAGTTGCTCCACCGCGCTGATGATCGCCTTGGCTTCGCCGGTGGCTTGCCGGGCAATCTCCGCCGAAGCGCGCGCCTGGGTCGAAATCTGCTCCACCGATTGGGCTATTTCTTCCGCCGCCATGGCGACATTGCCGACGTTCGCCGTCACCTCCTCGGAAGCGGTCGCGGTGGCAACGGCCTGCGTCTTATTGTTGCTGGCTGTTTCCGCCATGACGTGCGCACAGTCGTCCATCGATTTTGAGGCGCCGTCGAGGGCTTGGACGATGTCGCTGACCGCCCGTTCGAAATTCTGCGTCGCCACTTCGACCTGCTTCCTACGCACTTCCGACTGCTCCGCCCGGTCCGCCTCGCGCTGCCGGGCTACCCGTACGTCCTCGATGGCTTGCCGAAACACCAGCAGAGCCTTTGCCATGCCGGCGACCTCGTCGCCGCCCGCGAGGGGGACCGGCACATTCGATTCGCCGGCGGCGATACGGCCCATCGCACCACTCAACAGCGTCAAGCGACCGACAATGCTGCGCCCGACGTAGAGCCAGGCAATCAAGCCGGCCGCCGCCAGCGCCGCAATGCTGAGCACGATGAGCAGGATTCGACCGACCCGAATTTGCGAGAATGCCCGCGCCGACAGTGTCTGGGCGAAAGCACCTTGTCGCTCGATCAGGCTCTCTACGGCCTTCCTGAGCCTTGCCGCCTCGGCCAGCGCTGCTGAAAACACCTGCTGCGCGTCCCGCTCTCGATTGAGTTCGTTCATACGATGCGCGATAATTCCGTCTGCATTCGCCGTGACAGCGAGACGCTGATAGAGATCCGCTATCTTATTTCGTTGGTCGGAATCGGGTAGCGCTCGCAGGTTGGCCTCGATGTTGCGCTCGGCCGCAGCGATGAGATCGCGGATCGGCGGCAAACTCGCGACATCCATAACCATCGACGACTCGATCAACAGACCGGCCAGCAGGTTGGCCCCCGACTGGATTTCAAGCAGACGGCGCAGCAAATCGATTGACTGATTGGTCGTTACGTTGCCTTCCGCGATCCGATCTTTCGTCATGAGATCGAAATTTGCATCGTCAATGGCGGGCGTGATCGCTTCCAGGAGATTTTCATGGTCTCTTCTGACGGCGAGCGTCAGAGCTCGCCGTTGCGCGGAGATTTTGATGCGCTCGGTGACGGCTTGACTGAGCGCCGCCAGCCGCTCGCCCATAGCCGTGCGCGCCATTTCGATCTCGCCGTTCTCGCTGGCATCGAGATCGCGCAACCGCTGAATCCTTCCGTCCAGCATCTGGATTTGGCCGGTGATGCCAAGGGCGATTTCAGCCCTTTGGCTTTCTTCCTCGGCAGCCATCAATTGCGGAGCGGCGGCGACCAGGGTGCTCGCCTCCTCCGCGAGCCGCAGCGACTCGGTGGTCGCCGGCATGCTGCGCGATACAATTTCCGCCAGCGTCGCTTCGATATTGGCGGACGCATAGAGCGCAAACAGCGAGCCGACGACGGTCATGCTCGCGGCAAAGCCGAAGGCCAGATAGAGGCGGGACCGAATCGTGCTGACCCAGGAAAGCATGCCGTCGCCCCTCAATCCGTCGCCTCTCAATCGCCGTTGAGGCTCAATTCAAAGCTGGTCGCCTCCGGCGGCCCGCAGCCTCGAGCTCAGCAAAAATTGTTCGGTCACTGCCCTTCCGCCTTGACTAGCCGTGTGACCGGCCGGAACGTTCCATCTACTTGCAGGATCGTAAAGAAGACCCGATCGGACCCTTGGTTCTTCATCGGCCCGTAGCTGAGCGTCACCCCGCCGAAATCGAAAGGCGCCGCGGCAATGGCGTCGAGCAGTGCCTCCCGCGTCGGTTCGCCCTTGATGCGCTTGAGCGCCTCGACCACCAGGCGGCCGGTCAGATATCCCTCCAGCGAGACGAAGCCCGGCTTGGCATTGCTATCCACCGCGGCAATCGCGCCTTGATAAGCTTTCACGACCGGCAATGTTGCATCCCACGGAAACGGAACCACTTGCGTGACGATCACGCCCGTGCCCTGGTCGCCAAGCTCTTGCGCCAGCGAATCCGATCCGACGAAGGAGATCGCAACGAAAACCGCCTGCAGCTTCACTTGGTGCGCGAGCTTGATGAACTCGGCGACCGGCTTGTAAGGCGCCACCGTCACCACGGCTTCCGGTCGGGCTTTCATGATGTCGAGCAACGCCGACTTCACCGCCGTGGTGTTGCGTTTAAAGGCGCCTTCGGCGACGAGCGACATATTCCGCTTCGCCATCGCGCGCTGCACGCCTTCAAGGCCGGCGAGGCCGAAGGCATCATCCTGATAAAGGATGGCTATTCTCGATATCGCCAAATCTTTGACCAGGTGATCAATCCACGCTTCGGTCTCCTGACTAATAGGAGCCGCGAATGTTGACCACGTATCGGTTGTACGGATTGCGCAAGAATTCGGCGCCGGTGAAAGGGCCGATGAACGGCACCTTTTCTGCCGTGGCGATCGGTTGACCGGCTTTCGACGTCGGTGTTCCCACCGCGCCGACCAGGGCGAAGACCTTGTCCTCGTCAAGAATTCTCTTGGTTGCTTCGACGGTCTTTTCCGGCTCATAGCCGTCGTCCAGCGACTTCAATTCAAGTTTACGGCCCGAAATCCCGCCGGCGCGATTGGCGGCGTCGAAGGCTGCCAAAATTCCCTGGCGCATGCCCTGCCCCAGGGCCTGCGCCGGCCCTTGCAGCGCCGCCACCTGGCCAAAAACAATCTTGCCGTCGCTGACCCCGTCCTCGGCGAACGCGGTTCCGCCGACAATGCAGAAGGCAAGAGCGAGCGCCACTCTAAGTTGATTGCTGTTCATCGGTTTTTCCCTTGAGCACGCAATCAAAAGCTGCCTGAACACCGCCGCTTTTAGCGGCGGTAACGGCGTATAGTTTGAAACATTCTTTGGTTAATGGATCATTAAGGAACGGTCCGATAGCGTTCCGGTCCCAAGAGCTTTGGCCGCCTTGTCGTCGTTGAATTCCCGGCTACAATGAGCGGATTCAGGGGATGGGGTCCCCCGTAACCGCCGACAGGCTGATGACTCCTACCGGGCGCTTGGCGTCGGTAGGAGTCTGCTTTGCACTCCCACTGCCTCCAGGTTTGTTTTGTGTGACCGTTCGAATGCGGGCGCGCGCGCGCGTTGCTTCGGGCGATTGAGCATTGCGCAGGAGGCTTGCCGATGACCGCTGTTTGGACGCTGGTAACATTGTGGCTGGGTCTTGCGCTGATCGCGAGCCTGCTTTCGGCGTGGTTGCGCGTCTCCACCGCGTTGACGGAAATCGTCGTCGGCACGCTGGCGCAACTGATCATCGGCACCGCCTTCGGAGCCACAGCGCTTGGCGTCGACGAGCCTTGGGTCAAATTCCTCGCCGGGGTCGGCGCCATCGTGTTGACCTTTCTCGCCGGCGCCGAGCTCGATCCGCAGGTTTTCAAGAAAAAATGGAAGGAGGCCACCGCGCTCGGCCTGGTCGGCTTCTTCTTTCCATTTTTAGGCTGTGCGGCGGCGGCCCACTTCGTTCTCGGCTGGCAGGTGATGCCAAGCTGGCTCGCCGGCGTCGCGCTGTCCACCACCTCGGTCGCGGTGGTTTACGCGGTCATGATCGAAACCGGCCTGAACCGAACCGAATACGGCAAGACCCTGCTGGCGGCCTGTTTCATCAACGACCTCGGCACCGTCCTTGCGCTTGGTTTCATTTTCGCACCGTTCACCTTCAGAACGTTGATTTTTGCCGCGATCGCGATCGCGGTGTTTGCAGGCCTGCCCTGGTTTACGACGAGATTTTTTCGCTGGTTCGGCAACCGGCCTTCGGAAATGGAGATAAAATATCTGCTGTTCTGCCTCATGGGGTTGGGCGCACTGGCCGGCTGGGCCGACAGCGAGGCGGTGCTCCCCGCCTACATCATCGGCATGATGCTCGCCGGCACCGTCGGCAGGGACCACGCGCTGGTGCGCCGGTTGCGGGCGCTCACCTTCGGCTTGCTTACGCCGTTCTATTTCATCCGCGCCGGCGCCTTCGTCTCCATCCCGGCTCTGATCGCCGCCCCGTTTGCCTTTCTCTTCGCGCTGCTCGCCAAAATGGTAAGCAAGTTCGTCGGCGTCTATCCGGTCACCCGCTTCTACAAAACACCCAATCCGGAGGCGATGTATACGACGCTGTTGATGTCGACGGGCCTGACTTTCGGCACAATTTCATCTCTGTTCGGGCTTTCCCATGGTATTATCGATCGGGCGCAGTATTCGATCCTGGTGGCCGGCGTGATCGCCAGCGCGGTGATTCCCACTCTGATCGCCAATGCCTTTTACCTGCCGCGCCACCTGCTGCCCGATGATTCGGAACACGAGAACAAGGACGCCGCGGTTACACGACCACTGCGGGAGGTTACAACAAAAGTCGATTAAGTCCGGAGGAATCGATGTTCAAGAAAATTCTGTGCGCGAATGACGGATCTGAACATGCAGCGCGTGCGCTGGCGCTGGCCATCTCGATCGCCAAGGATCATGCATCCGAACTCCACATGGTCTCTGTCGAGGAGATCGACTACATGCCGGAGTTCATCGAAGAGGTCAGAGAAGAGACCGGGACTGCGGCGCGGCGTTTTCACAAGGTCCTGCAGCGCGCACGAGCGATGGCCGAGGAACAGCACTTAAACATACGAACGCACGTCCTCACCGGACATGCAGTGCGCGACATCGTCGCGCTTGCGGCCGAGCTGAAGGCAGACTTGCTGGTGATCGGGTCGACCGGCCATTCTGAGTTCTATGAACGCATGCTTGGCAGCCGCGCCGGCAGGCTCGTTCACTTCGCCCCCTGCCCCGTTTTGGTCGTGAAATAACCGGCGCGGCTATGAGCACGTGAACCATTGTGTCAACAACGGCACGTTTCTACGGCGGCGTTTGACGTAAATAGGCGGCGGACCACCTGATTCATCGTAAGTCGAAGATCAGACTTAAACTTCGCACCTCAACTATTCCTCAGATTTCCACACAATCGGTCACGCTTCCGCCCCGGCGGTCGATTGTGATGCGCGTCGCCGTTCGGTCGCGGAGGCCGGCATGTATGGCCGGGCGATAGCTGCAACTCTCTTCCTGTTTCTTGCGGGATTTCTCACCGTAACCGCTTGCCAGCGCGGGGCTGCGGCAACGCCGCTCGATTCCGCGATCGCGGTCGCTGGCAATCGGCATATTGATGCGGCGATGATCCGCTCGCATTTTCACGCCGGCACCGCCGGCCGGCTCGATGCCGGCGCGCTCGATGCGGCGCTGAAGAGCCTGTATGCCACCGGCTTCTTCCAAGACGTGAAAATTTCGCAAGCCGACGATCGCGTCCTGGTGACCATTATTGAAAATCCGACCATCGCGCGGCTCGTCTTCGAGGGCCACAAGAAGATCAAGGACGAAGACCTCAAGAAGGCGCTGCAATCGAAAGACGGCGGGCCGCTGTCGCGCGCCATCGTCCACGACGATGTCGAGCACATTATCGCGCTTTACCGCCAGCGCGGCTATTTCGACGTGCGGGTCGAGCCGAAGACGATCGATGCCGCGCGCGATCGCATCAATCTCGTCTTCGAGATCAAGGAAGGCGACAAGCTCGCGGTCAAGGAAATCCGCTTCGTCGGCAACCAAGCCTTGCCGCAAAACAAGCTCCAGGGCGTGATCAAGACGGGCACGACGAATGTCTTGAGCTTTCTGCTCGACAATGACGGCTACGACGCCGATCGCATCGAAGGCGATCTCGACCTCCTCCGCCGCTTTTACCTCGCGCATGGCTACGCCGATGCCCGCGTTCGCTCGGTCGCGACCTACGAGGCCGACAAGAAGGGCGTCGTGCTGACGTTCGTGATCGAGGAAGGCCGGCAATATCGGCTCGGCCGCGTGGATATCGAATCCACCGTGCCATCCATCGACGCGGCGGCGTTGCGGCGCTACCTGCGCACGCAACCCGGCGAGATTTACGAGGCCGACGCCGTGAGCAAGAGCGTGGACGCCGTCACGATGGGGCTCGCCCAGAACGGCAAGCCGTTCGCGGCCGTTCTCCCCCGCAGCGAACGCTTGCCCGAACGCGGCTTGATCAATCTTGTCTACAAGGTCGATGACGGCAAGCGCCTGTACGTGGAACGCGTCGACATTCATGGCAATACGCGAACGCGCGACGACGTGATCCGCCGCGAATTCGATTTCGGCGAAGGCGATGCTTACAATCGCGCGTTGACCGATCGCGCCGAGCGCCGCTTGCAAGGGCTCGGCTATTTCAAGTCGGTCAAGATCAACGCCCAGCCGGGCTCGGCGCCGGACCGCGTCGTGCTCGATGTCGCGGTCGAGGAAGACAAGACCGGAACCTTTTCGATCATGGGCGGCTACTCGTCCGCCGACGGCCCGGAGGCGACCATTTCCGTCGGCGACAAGAATTTCCTCGGCACCGGCGACATCGCCAAAGCGTCGCTGACCTATGGCGAGTATGCCAAGGGCTTCGATCTTTCCTTCACCGACCCCTACGCGCTCGGGCCGCGGCTGTCGCTCGGCGTCGATCTGTTCGGCAAGGAGACATTCGCCAGCCCCTATCAATCCTACGACAGCACGTTTTACGGCGCCAAGGTTGCGGTCGGCACGCCCTTGAACGACCAGCTCGGCATGCAGTGGAACTACTCGATCTACAATCAGGGCTTGACGCTGGTTCCCTCTGTGGGAACGGCCTCGCTTCCGATTCAACAGGCGGCGCAGGCCGGCCCGATGTGGGTGTCTTCTGTCGGCACCGGCGTCACCTATTCGACGCTCGACAATGCCAAGAGCCCGACCGATGGCATTCGCGCCCAGTTCAACACTGACGTTGCCGGCCTGGGCGGCGCCGCCAAATTCGCTCGCACCACCGATGACGTTCGCTATTACCATGAGATCGTCGGTGACGTGGTCGGCATGGTGCGGGCGCAGGGCGGTTACGTGACGCCCTGGGGCGGCCAGCAATTGCCGCTGCTCGACGGCTTCTTCGGCGGGCCGCAACTCGTCCGCGGCTTTGCACCCAACGGCTTCGGGCCGCGCGACATCACCCCGGGCACCACCCAGGACAATATCGGCGGCAATATCTACTGGACCACCTCCGCCGAGCTGCAGGCGCCGATGCCGCTCGTCTCGGCGGATGCCCAGCTGAAAGTCGCGCTATTCTCCGACGCCGGCAGTCTGTGGGCGACCAACGCATCCAGCGCCGCCAGCCTCGCCTCGTTGTCGCCGTCGCAGCAGATCGCCAATTCGCGCGCGATCCGCGCTTCGGTCGGGGGGAGCTTGATCTGGGATTCGCCGTTCGGCGCGCTGCGGGTCGATTACGCCTACCCGGTCGCCAAACAGAGCTACGATGTCACGCAGCGGCTGAATTTTTCCGCCGGCGTGTTTTAGAGGTCATTGCGAGCCAACGGGTCCGGCCGAAGTGGCCGGCCCGTGGCTCCTCGCAATGACGTTACGCCGCCTTCGCGACCTTCCCCGCCGCCGCCGCCAGGCCGCGCTCGATATCGGCGATGATGTCGTCGATATGCTCGATGCCGACGGAGAGACGCACATAGCCGTCGGTTACGCCGGTTGCGTCCAGCTCGTGCGGGTTGAGTTGTGAGTGCGTGGTGGTTGCGGGGTGAATCGCCAGGCTGCGCGCGTCGCCGATATTGGCGACGTGATAGAACAGCTCGAGCGCGTCGATGAAGCGGCGGCCGGCTTCCTTGCCGCCGGCCAGCTCAAAGCCCACCAAGCCGCCAAGGCCGCCCTTGAGATAGCGGTTCGCCCGCTCGCGGTGCACGCCGGTCTGCACCGACGGATGGATGACGCGCACGACTTCTGGTCGCTTCTTGAGGAATTCCACCACGTGCTGTGCATTCTCGGAGTGCTTGGCGATGCGCAGCGCCAGTGTTTCCAAACCTTGCAGGGTCAGGAATGCGTTGAAAGGCGATAGCGCCGAACCGAGATCGCGCAACAGCGTGACGCGGGCTTTGATGATGTAGGCGATGGGACCGAGCGGCTTGACCGCTTCGGTCCATACCGCGCCGTGATAGCTCGGATCGGGGGTGTTGAGCGCCGGCTGCCGCTGCGGATGCGCGGCCCAATCGAAGGTACCGCTGTCGACCAACAGCCCTCCGATCGAATTGCCGTGACCGCCGATATATTTTGTCGTCGAATAAACGATTATAGCCGCGCCATGATCGAACGGGCGCAGCAGGATCGGGGACGCCGTATTATCGACGATGAGCGGAATGCCGAGCGCGCGGCCGATCTCGGCGACTTCGGCCACCGGAAACACCGTCAGCTTTGGATTGGGCAAGGACTCGGCATAATAGGCGCGGGTGCGCTCGTCACTCGCGCGGCGGAAGTTGTTGGGATCGATGGGATCGACAAAGCGGACTTCGATGCCCTGATCCTTCAGCGTGTTGGCGAACAAATTCCAGGTGCCGCCATAGAGATCGGTCGAAGAGACGACGTTGTCGCCGACGCGCGCCAGATTTTGGATCGCAAACGCCGAAGCCGCCTGACCGGACGACAGCGCTAACGCGCCAACGCCGCCCTCGAGCGCCGCAATGCGCTTCTCCAGCACGTCGTTGGTCGGATTCATGATGCGCGTATAGATATTGCCAAGTTCCTTGAGCGCGAACAGGTTCTCGGCGTGAGCGGTGTCGCGGAACTGATACGACGTTGTCTGATAGATCGGCACGGCAACGGCGCCGGTCGTCGGATCGGACCGGTAGCCGGCGTGAAGAGCGAGTGTCTCTGGATGTTTAGACATGAGAGGGACCTCACGGTTACAAGGCGCGGCGATTCAGGGGGGCAGTGACCGGACCGCTATGGAGTATAATCTTCCACATTAGTCAAGCAAAGCCGCAGATAAAATAATAATTTTCTCTGATTACCAACAAAAACGGCCGAAATGCTCCACCAATGCCCGAAATGGGAGGCCACAGTGAGGCCAACCCGAAATCGAAGCAATAAAAGTTCACAACGCCGGCGGAGCGGCGCCGCGCGAATGCGTGCTGCGCCGCACCGCGACGATTTCCGCAAGAATCGAGATCGCGATTTCGTCCGGCGTGATGGCGCCGAGATCGAGGCCGGCGGGAGCCTTGAGCTTCGCCAGGCGCTCGGCGGGAACGCCGCGCTTGGCCAGCGTCGCCTTCAGCGCTTCGGCCTTCTTGCGGCTGCCGACGAAGGCGACGTAATCGACGTCAACCGCGAGCGCCGCCAGCAAGGCGGCTTCGTCGCCGCGGCCTTGCGTCGAGACCACGACGTAGCGGGCGGCTGCTTCGTCGACCGGCAGCGCGTAGCCTTCGATGCGGCGGTCGGCATCGCCGAAAGCCGGCTGCTCGGCCGCCGGCGCACATACGGTGACGGCAAATCCGGTGCGCTTGGCCAGATCGGCGACGGCGACGGCAACCGGGCTCGAGCCGCAGATGACCACTTGCGGCCGCGGCAGCACCGGCTCGACGAAGATGTCCATGGTGCCCTGGCTGGGGCACATGTTCTTGGCGAAACGCACGCCCTCCTGTTCTTGACCGGGCTCCACGCCTCGATCGGCCAGGAGATCGGGCGGTTGCACCGAGACGAGTCGCGATTGGCCGTCGGCGAGCGCATCCTTTGCGGCTTTAATCACCGCCGCGCGGGCGCAGCCGCCGCCGATCCAGCCTTCCGAGATCGTGCCGTCGGGCAAGATTACCGCCTTAGCTCCCGCCTTGGCCGCGGTCGCCGCAACCGTGCGGACCACGGTCGCCAGCGCGAACGGTTCGCCGGCCGATTTCCGCGTCGCGATGATCTGCATAATTTCGTTCGCGCGATCCATGGATCAGATCCTCGCCAGGAACGGTTCGAGCGCCGCAAGACTTTCCAGGTTGTGCGCGGGC
Organism: Xanthobacteraceae bacterium; assembly: GCA_050010955.1. Classification (GTDB taxonomy): domain Bacteria; phylum Pseudomonadota; class Alphaproteobacteria; order Rhizobiales; family Xanthobacteraceae; genus BOG-931. The sequence continues at coordinate 23,167 of JBEKJZ010000085.1, forward strand.
GCGAACAGATCGACGTAAGGCAGCGCCGCCTGCATACCGCGCGCCTGCGGAGAGTAGTCGCGCCAGCCAATCAGCGGATTGAGCCAGATAATTTTTCGGCAGCGCCGGCGCAGCCGCCGCATCTCTTCGCCGAGTTGATCGGGCCCGCCGGTATCGTAGCCGTCCGAGACGATCATGACGGCGGTGCGCGAATTGATGACGCGCCGCGCATGCCAGCGATTGAAGGTTGCCAGGCTCTCGCCGATGCGGGTGCCGCCGCCGATGCCCTGGGCCATCAGCGCCAGTTTGTCGACCGCCCGCGTCACGTCGCGATGGCGCAGCGACGGCGAGACATGCGCCAGCCGCGTATGGAACACGAAGGCCTCGGCTTCGCGGAAGCTGTCGACGACGCCATGCAAAAACCGCACGAAGAAGGCGGTGTAGAGGCTCATGGAGCCGGATGCGTCGAGCAGGACGACGAGCCGCAGCGGCTTGATCTTGCGTTTACGCCAAGCCAGGTCGATCAGCGTTCCGCCGTGGGAAACGTTGCGGTGGATGGTGCGGCGCAGGTCGAGCCGGCGGCCGTGACGGCGGACCTGCTCACGCCGAATAAGCCGCGCCCGCATGGTGCGGGCAAGCCGCGCCGCCAGCGCATGCGCCGCCGCGATATCGTCGGGATCGACGATATGACGCAGATCGGTTGCCGATAGCGATTCGGCGCGCGAAGCGCCTTCGCGGCGGCCGCGCCCGCCATCGGAGCTGTCGCCATCACCATCGGTGCGCCGCTCTACGCGATGGGGAAGGCCGAGCGCTTCCTCCGGCACGCGGGCTTCGGTGAGCCGCCGCGCAGGTACATGGCTCGCGCTCGGTGCGCCCGAGAGCACTTGTCTCTGACGCATGCCGCGGCCTTGCCAATAGGCGTCGAATATCGCGTCAAAGCGTTCCCAGTCCGAATGCGTCGCACAAAACAACGATCGAAAGGCCGGCTTGAGCGACGAAGCACGGATTGCGGCCGGCGAGCCGAGCAGCGCCAACGCGTCTTGCGTTTCAGCAAGGCCGATCTTGAAGCCGTTATCGCGCAGCGTGCGGGAAAAGCCGGCGAGGCGCCGGCGCGCCGGCGAGCCAAGAGTCTGCTCCCTCCCCCCTTGAGGGGGAGCGTTAGGGAGGGGGGTGCGTGACATGACTACCCCCTTCCCGCAACTATTTGATGCAGCTTCGGCCGCATTGTTCACGCCACCTTGCCGAGAAGGCGCTCGCTGACCTCACGGGTGAGCCGCGCGCGATCCTCCTGGGTCTTGAGCAAACAGATCATCGTCTCGTAAACCGCCTCCGGCTCCTGCCGGAGATCGTGCAGCTCGAGCCCGGCGAGCGTCGCCGCCCAATCCAGCGTTTCCGCAACGCCCGGCACCTTGCGCAAATCCTCCTTGCGCACCGCCGCCACCATGCGCGCGATTTGCAGCGCCAGCGTCGTATCGATCCCCGGCGTCCGGGTCAGGATGATTTTCGCCTCGCGATCGACTTCGGGGAAGTCGATATAATGATAAAGACATCGCCGCCGCAGCGCGTCCGACAGTTCGCGCGTGCCATTGGACGTGAGCACGACGCGCGGGATCGACGTGGCCTTGATTGTGCCAAGCTCGGGGATGCTGACCTGAAAATCCGATAATAGTTCGAGCAGGAACGCCTCGAACTCCTCGTCCGCGCGGTCCACCTCGTCGATCAGCAGCACCGGCGGCGTGGCGCGGCGGATGGCGGCGAGCAGCGGCCGTTCCAAGAGATAACGCTCGGAGAAAATGTGTTCCTCGATCGAGTCGGCGTTCTCGCCGATGCCTTCGCGGGTCTTGATGGCGAGCAGCTGGCGCTGATAGTTCCACTCGTAGAGCGCGGCGTGCTGGTCGAGGCCCTCATAGCATTGCAGGCGGATGAGTTCGGCCCCGTGCACGGCGGCGAGCGCCTTGCCCACCTCGGTCTTGCCGACGCCGGCCTCGCCCTCGAGCAACAGCGGGCGCTTGAGGAATTCCATGAGCCACAGGGCGGTCGCGATATCGCGGTCGGCGACGTAGCCGACGGCGGCGAGTTTGTCCGAAATTTCGTCGCGCTTGATGGTCATGAAGAGAGCAACGCCTCTTGTCCGTCATGGCCGGGCTTGTCCCGGCCATCCACGTCTTTACTCTCCTCATAATGTTGAAGTCGCGGATGCCCGGCACAAGGCCGGGCATGACGAATTTTGGCCGTTATCTGCTCACCCATGCAGGCCGAGCTTCTCCGCGGCGGTCCAGGTGCGCCAATTGTCGTGCGGCATCTGGATGTGGGTGGAGCCGAGGAACCCGAAGGCGTCGTTCACCGCGTTGGAGAAGCAGGGCACGCCGCCGACGTTCGGGCTCTCGCCGACGCCCTTGGCGCCGATCGGATGATGCGGCGACGGTGTCGTGGTCCAGTCGGTCTCCCAGTGCGGGGTTTCGACCGCGGTGGGCAGGAAATAGTCCATGAACGACGCCGTCGTGATGTTGCCGTCGTCGTCGTAATGGAGCTCCTGGCCCATGGCGATGGCGAAGGCTTCCGTCAGGCCGCCGTGGATCTGGCCTTCGATGAT